>JAKPSH010000004.1 GCA_029555385.1 Pseudomonadota bacterium | reverse complement strand
AGATTCCGCATATGCGCAGTGCTATTGATGAGTTCTCGGCTCCCGAACACGAACTGCGGCTGCGCACCGGGCCGATCGTGCTTGAGGAGAAGCTGCCTGAGGCAATCGTGCGCAAAGAAGGTGAATCCGGTGCGCCTGCGCCTGAATACTTCAGTGAAGAACAAGTGCGCGCGGCGCTCGAAGAAGTAAAGGTCAAGTATTTGGACTGGGAAAACACAGTGGGTGATGCGCGGCAATGGTGGACTGCGTTTGAGGATGAAAATAAAACCCGTTTGGCCCTAGTGCTGAAAGTGGCCCAAGAGATTCAGAAACGCAGCGCCACAATTACCGACTTTTTCCTTGCCTATGTCTACAGCAACACCGATAATATCCAAGCGACGCTCGCCTACCTCGATTATACGATGCATATGAAGACGGCGGCGGCCGCCTCTTAGGGGGTTGTTCCTGTAAGAGTATTTTGGACGATCTCGCGCGAACGGGAGATTTCGCCTCAGTGCCGCCCTACCGCAGTAGGGCTCCTTCGGCGAAATTCCCGTTCACGTGACCTCGTCTCAAAATCCTCTCACAAGAACAACCCCCCAGGAAAACAGAGTTATGATGCGTGCTTTGTCGAGCACGAGGTGAGGGAAGCTATGCCCGAGAAGAAGCAGCCGGTTGACAGCAAGGACGAGATGCTGGATCTCGCGTTGTACTTCGTCGGTTTGCTGCTGGTCGGCATCTTTTACAGCCGGTTTTCCGGCGAGAGCTGGTTGGGGAATTATCCGGCTGCCGGGGCTGTGCTCGTTTTGTATCTCGCGGCGTGGCCGGTGGCTTTTACCGCTCAAAGCGGAACAAGAACGGCAGTCCGCATTGGTGTACCCTCACTGTGTATTTATCTCTTTTATGCAGCCGCCCCAGAAGGTATGGGATTAATCGGCGGATTGCAGCAGCGTTTGGGGTTCCCTCATTTTTTGATCGTCGCGTTAAGCTGCGTTGTGGCGATACACTTGACACATCTGGAGCCTAAGCCGGCTGTTAGGGCAGCCGATGACGGCGAATTTACTGCGCCAAAGACGCCTAAGGACCCGTTGACGGCTTTTGACCGTATTGTTGGACAAGGCCAGGTCATCGCCCCGCTGAAGGAGATAGCAAAAATAGTGCGCTCGGGCATCCGGGTCGGGAAGCCCAATGCGCCGCATGCCGTGGTGCTTTTTCTCGGGCCGACTGGCGTAGGAAAGACAGAGGCCGCCACGGCGCTTGCTGAGGCGGTTTACGGCACGAAAGATGCGCTAATCCGCTTTGACATGGGGCAATTTACTGATGCACACCAGGCAAACCGCTTCTACGGCCCGCCGCCGGGGTATGTGGGATATGAAGAAGGCGGGCAGCTTACGCGCTCTGTGCTGCGCAAGCCGCGTTCTGTCGTGCTGCTCGATGAAGTGGAAAAGGCGCATCCTCAGATTTGGGATGCGTTTCTGCCGGTCTTTGATGAAGGATACATTGTTGATGGTTCGAGCAACCAGCGCGTTGACATGACGAACACAATCATTGTGCTGACGTCAAACCTGCTTGCTGACCGTGTGGGAATTGAAAAGCTCGCACCGCATGATTTGAAAGAAGCGGTGCAGGCAACCGGAGCCTTCCGTGCTGAGCTGCTGGGCCGGATTAACGAGATTCTCGTGTTTCATCCGCTGAGCGGTGAAGTGATCGGTGAGATCCTGAAGCGCCGGCTGGACAATGCGCTATGGGGCCTTGCCGAACAGGGTATATCAATTGCTGTCGATGAGGCGGAGATTAATGCGCTTGTCGAGGAAGTGAAGTCGGTTAAATTCGGAGTGCGGCAGATCGATGATGTCGTACGGAAATTCCTGCGCCAAGCCATCGCACGAAGTTCCAGCGAACCCGTACATCGGGACTAGATGCCCTTAAATAAGCTGCCGCAGCCGGAATTCCCCCTGAAAGTCATTGAATGGCGCATATTTCTGGCATTACCTGGGTGAAAGCCGGGTTAAAATAAAACGGTCATCCCGAGCGCAGGAGCCATGCCTAAAGGCAGGGTTTATTGCGCGAGGGATCTCACGCTTGAACAGAGCAAGGTGTGCCTCCGCTCGGGACGAACACGAAGGCAGAGCCAGGCAAAATTAATAATTAAGTGATTTTTATCGCTGTTGTGCCATCAATTGCGTCTCCACCCAGGATTGGCCCTGCACCGGGGAACTTTGAGATCCCTCGCGCGGTGACTGCTGCCTTGAGGAACAACCGGTGGGCTCGGGATGACGGTTAAAATACAGACGATGCCATTGCGCTAAACCTCTGCGCTCGGGATGAGGAGAAAAGATGACCGCTGTGCATCGCCTGCGCGCCGGTTCGCAGCCATTGGTCTGGACCACTGGGCGGGCGACAGCGAAGGGAGGCAAAGGGTTGTGCCGGGTAAAAAGGTCACGCCTTCAGAACCCGGCAGTATCGCTCTGGGCACAGTCAATGGAAGCCGAAGAGCTGGAGTTTGTGCGTGGGGTCGGGAGTTTGTGCGCAAATAACAGCCAGCGTTGGCTGTTAATCCACAGTCGAGAACTGGCGCTGTCTGATGCTTAACCAGAAAAAATGAACGCTTGGACCGGCTGCTGATGTGTGCCGGTCCAAGCGCAGAAACCTCATTTGGTCGAGCGTTAGTGGGAAAGCTTCCAGACAAACGTCGAGATCGTCCAGATGCCCGCACAAATCAAGCACGCTTCGCAGATCCAAAGCGCAGTGTCCGACAGCCACCCAGAGCGCAAAATGCGCTGGTCATTTCGCCGGTAGCGAAAATATAGAGCGGCAAAGCCCAAGATGGGCAGCATGATGCTTTGAAACACGCCGGCGATCAGGATCAGAAAGACCGGCTGACGGAATACCACGAGGAAGAACACCGCCATGCAGGGCAAGGCGATCGAGAACATCTTCACCCACCAGACGCGTTTTTCTTCCGTGGCCGCACCCAGTTTGAATGTACGCACTGCGGCCGCCTGCACGCGGGAATGCGTCGCGGTACCGATGGTGAAGCAGCTAAAGAGCACGCTGATGATGCCGAGCAGGAAGATCGGCGCGGTCCATGCGCCGAAAAACGGCACATACATTTGCGACAGCGTCTTGACCATGCTCATCCCGCTCGGATTGAGATTCTGCGGATGAAGCACGCAGGCCGCGATGACGTAGAAGCAAACGGTGGCGAATGTATAAGCCAGCGCAGCCGTACGTGCATCCCACACCATCACCCGGGCCCAGCCGCGAGCACGGTCAAGCCAGCCTTCTGCGTCGGATGGCCCGGCATTGGAGGCATAGCCTTTTTCGATCATCCAATAGACGTAGCCAATGAGATCGGTGGCGCCCATGCCAATGATGCCCCAAGTGGCCAGCGCGGTCGCCAGACCGGTTTGTCCGCTGTGGAGAAAGTTGAGGCTGAACGCCGTCTCGATGTTGCTCCACGTAATGCGGTAATCGGTAAGCTGGAGGGCGCCGACACAACAGAAAGTCAGAAACGTGAAGGTGATCGCCATGTATTTTGAGAACCGTTCGACGATGGCGTAGCCGCCGCCGCGAAGCAGAAACATGACGATGCCGGCAATCACGATGGCCCAGGTAATATCATCCCAGGTCATGTAGGCCGGTTTTGCGCCAAGCGCCTGAGCATCCCAGCCTTCTTGTGCGGCAAGCAGTCCGACGTAATCCCCAGTGATCGGCAGCAGCATGGCCAGAGCTTGGCTTGCGCCGTGGAGAATGCCGCCAAGCTGCATAACCGTGGTGATCTGCATCAGGACCCAGAACCACACGGCCCAGCGGACATGCAGCCGCGGGCCGGGGATTTCGTTCAATGCGTCGATTGTTCCTTTGCCTGAAGTGAAGGCAAAAGACCCGAACTGCAGTTGGATGGGCACTTTGATTACGCAGCCAATCAAAATAAGCAGCAGCAGGCTCCAGCCCGCTTCGGCTGCTGTTTTTGTTGTGCCGATGACCTCTCCGGAACCCATCACTCCTACCGCGAGAACGAAGCCTGGTCCCAGCTCGCCGGCAATTTCCCAAAACGTCTTCGGCGGTGCGCGATAGCTGTCATCCTTCATCGACCATTCCTTTCATCTGGGGGAATTGAGCACATCAGACCCTGCTGATTGCGGCTACAGAGCCGCGATCGGCAGGGTCTGAGTATGATGGAGAAAATGAACGCATCTCGCTGCGGGACATCCGGCCTGCTCAGTTGATGGGCCGCTGGTGGTTTGCATAGAACCTTGTGCAACAGCAGCGCCGGTCTCCAAAGTTTGACGACCGTGGAGACCGGCATGTATTAAATTCTACCAATAACCGAAAGCTAAAGAACGGCATCTGGCCAAGCAAGGCGGTAAAGCTGGACAAAGTAGCGGTTGCAGCATGCCTTGCCGAAACGGTCCGGGACTATGCAACTGACTAAGAAAGCGCTCCGGACCGTTTCCAAACTCCGGCTTTTGTCGTGACTCAGTCACTCATCAGATGGAGACCGGGGCGTGTGTTCCCGTTCCCAGCGTGCTTGCTCATCTGCCGCTGTCGGCCCTGTAATCACGAAGGTCCAGTTGACGATGACCAGGATAATGATGGTCACAAGCGCCACCGGACCGATCAGCCGTGGAAAATCGAAAGCGCTGATGATGAGCGCCATCGCGATAATCACGACCCAGACGATGACTTCCTTCTGGAACCGGTTCAACTCTTTCCATGCCATGGCCCAACCCTCCGGCTGTTTGAGGAAACGAAAGGACTCCGTGCGCGCTCAGGATTTCCCTCAGCGCGCACGGCTCCTGCAGCCGGAAAACATAAAAAACCTTCTTGCAGCTTTACCACCCTGCCAGGCAAGTGAATTGTATGGCAGCGGGACACAGCATGAGGCTCAGAATTCTGCGTTAGACGTAGAAAAATTTCAAGATGCGCTGGATCGATTAGTTAACCATTCGGTTACTTTGTCTATTCAGGGATTTAGCGGCGGAGGCGGAGAATAAGGCCAAGGCGAAGATATAGGCAAGGGCCTTTTATTGGACAGCAGCTACAATCCCTCAGCCACCGCCTTGGTCTTTGTCTCCGCCTTATTATTCGCCTCGGCCTCCGCCAAAGCCTCGTTATTATGATCGCATTCAGGTGTAAACTCTGTTCAGGGATTGACCCCTCGTGCCCGGCGCCGGAGGCGAGACATTGAATGTGCAATGGCAGTTGTATAAGATGTCAGACTCCAAACCGCGCTGGGTTTCGGCCCGCGCGTGCTATTTCTCATGTCAAAGTCAGGTAAGCGGCGGTCATTCGTCCTGCGCGGAGCAGGCCAAACAGGATGAGGCGAATGCCAGGGAAAGGTTGAAAGTGGTTGCTCTTTACGTTGACTTCTTTAAGAAAGGACTTCTGCCGTGCCGAAACCGGAGATGTCGGTGGAAATTTCAGGGCAATGCCTTGTTCTGGATGGCGCACAGTTGGCCGATATCCTCTGGTCAATGAGGATTTGCGCCGACACAAGCCGCCCGCTTCCGCGTCCGCTGATTGAGCGTCTGCAAGATATCGCAGAGTTCATTTGCGAAGGAGCGGCAAGCCGCGTGCCGGAATATCAGCGCAGCACAAGCGCCGTGCCGTCCCCGGCACAGCGGGCTTTGAGTGAACTGCGTGCTGACGGGACGCGTCTGCGGGTGATGACGGAGGCGCTGCTGTTTGCCTGCGCCCAGACCGGATATGCTGACTGCGCACCGGAGACGATTACTAACTTCGATGTGCTCTCTCAGATCGTCCAGGCGCCTCGGGGTTATCATGCTCAAGCGCTGATTGACATCCATGATGTGCTTCTGGAAACCGAGCTGCAGCTCAAGTCATTTCTTGTTCACGCTGCTTTTCTTGGAATCACGGAAGGAAGTGGCAGCCATGCGCCGGGCACAGTCGAAGTGATTTTGCAGAAGCTCAGCGCCGATATGCAGGGAAATGCCGAGCGGATAATGTTTGGGCTGAAGCTTCTTGCAGACTGCGATTTCCTCGGCGAGTTTCGCCGTGCGCTGCGTCGCGGAGAGCCCTTGTTTTCTAAGGCTGCTGAGCGTGTTGTCGAGCAGGGGACCGTTAAGTTCCGGCGCCCGCAAGGCAGCGCGTGAGGCAGGGGTTGTATCTGGTCGAGGTTCACTTGAACCTCGACCAGCACCTAGCGCGCCTCACGCTTTTTGGCCTGCACTGCCTGACCGGCATTTTACACTTTAATCAGGTGTGAAAGAGGGCGGCTAACAGGCTGCTGAAAATTAGTTTTTCAGCGCCCTGCTAACATTGCTCCGTTAGGGTTGTGGATTTGATGCGATTTTCGCTAAACGGGAATCGTGTGCAGCGGAGTCCCCCACTTTTTGCGGCAAGCTTACTTCGGCCCCTTCGTCAGCTTTCAGCAAGAAGTGGGGGATGAGCAGCGGAACGATATCCCGTTTAGCGAAAATCGGCCAAAGACGCAGGCCTAAAGGAGTAATGCTAAGTCAGTTGGCCGAGGCGTCGTGCTCTTCGCCGTCTGCGTCTTCATCGAGACCGTATTTTTTCATCCGGTAGCGGAATGAGCGGAAGTTTAAGCCCAGCAGCTCAGCCGCATGTTTCTTTACGCCTCCGCTTTGAGTCATGGCCCGGTGCAGATATTCTTTTTCGAGCTTCTCCAGCACAGCCTCGAGGCTTACAGGAAGGACATGAATGCTTGCCTCGTGCCCTGGTGCCGTGTCGCTTAAAGATAAGCTGCGCGGCGCTGTCTGTTGCGCGCCTGCGGCGATCAATTCTTCAGGCAGGTGTTCGGTCAAAATTGCGTGACCGCCTAAGACCAGGGTTCTTTCGATTATGTTTTCCAGCTCACGTACATTTCCCGGGTAGGAATAGGATGTCAGCAGCGCCAATGCTTCTGGAGAGATTTGCGGCAAGACCTGATCTTTGCTGCAATAGCGGGCAATAAAGTAATGCACTAACAGAGGGATATCTTCGCGGCGATCACGCAGCGGCGGAATGGCGATGTTGACGACGTTAATGCGGTAGTAAAGATCTTCGCGGAACCGTCCTGCGGCAATATCTTTCTTGAGATCGCGATTAGTCGCGGCAATCACTCGGACATCGAGCGAAACATCGCGCGTATCCCCGACAGCACGAACAACTCGCTCTTGGAGGACGCGCAGCAACTTCGTTTGCAGATGAAGCGGGAGCTCGCCAATTTCATCAAGAAATACCGTGCCGCCTTGGGCCTGGCGCAGCAGCCCCGGGTTGTCGGCTACGGCGCCTGTAAAAGATCCTTTTTTGTGTCCGAAAAGCTCGCTTTCAATCAGATTTTCCGGGATGGCGCCGCAGTTTATCCCAATAAAGGAGCGTCCCCGGCGATTGCTGTTGTTGTGGATAGCCCGGGCAATGAGTTCTTTTCCGGTGCCGCTTTCGCCCGTAATCAATACTGATGCGTCACTTGTTGATACACGCTCGACCAAGGAGAAAACCTTCTTCATCACTTGGCTCTCTCCGACCATACGGGTATCTCGCAGCGCACTTCCATTCCCGCCAGGCGCTCCTGTTGTTTCAGCCAGCAGCTTCGCCATGCGTTCATGGAGATCGAGGCGCTCCTGAATACTGCGCACGTGGCTCACGTCGTCAATAATCAACATGCTTCCCAGCGCGTTGCCTTCGCCGTCGGTGAGCGGTTTACAGGAGTAGCTGATGTGAATATCGTGCTCCTGCTTTTTATCGTGAATTATTGTTTCCGTTGCTGAATTATCGGCGGTGGATTTCAGCAGATCGGCTTCAGGCGAGATTCCATGCTCATCAAGAACACTGCCCAGCGCACGCCCCAGAAATACGGCATGATCCAGCTTGGTCAGTCCCAGAATAGCTCTCGCTGCTTCATTGATACTCGTTATTGTTTCATTGAGGTCGACCGTAATAATTCCCTCGGAAATATCATTGAATAGCTGCGTCTGCTGTTTGTTCAGGGCATCGAGAGTCTTTGCTGTTGAGTCGGCGAGGTGTCCCAAGTGCTCAAGCTTGCGGGCGAGGTATCCGCTGACAAAGGCAACCAAGACCAGGGAGACATATACGGCGAGGATGTCCGGTGTGCTTGCCGTCCATTGCCGTCCATCAATTGCCGGCAGCAATCCGGAAGAAAGCGCCGCGTAACAGAGCCCGGAGAGTGCGGCGGTGATCAATGTGCCGTGCAGGCTGAGCACAAGCGATGCTCCGACAATGGCG
>JAKPSH010000299.1 GCA_029555385.1 Pseudomonadota bacterium | reverse complement strand
CCTCGATGATTCAGTCATCACGTGCGGTACGGATGTTCCCCATTTGGGGCAACTGGTCCGGCAGCGAAAACTCCCTCTTTGTGCTGCCCAGCTTATGGAACCGGGAGCTTGTGCACTTTGACTTGTTCGATTCCAACATTGCGCCGAACGTAATCATCAGCGGCGTGTCTGGCGCCGGAAAGAGCTATCTCTTGTGCTTCCTGCTCATTACTTTGGGCCGCGGGCATTATGCGGAGCGTCCGGACGGAACCAAGGAAGAACGGCCGCCGATTACGTTCATTTTCGACAAAGGCATGCCGAACCTGCCGTGCGGCTTTGAGCGCGTCGCCAAGCTTTTCGGCGGACGTATCTACCAGGCAACGCCGTCCCGGGCGCCGGCAATGAATTTTTTGGCGCGCATCGGCGAGCTGGACCCTGACCGCACGAATGAAGACTTTAAAGACCTGTTTGATATTTGCGTCGATATTATCGCTGACATGGCGAGCGAAAAGAACGAGACGCTGAGCCGGATTCAGCGTAACGAAATTATCGAGTCCTTGACCGAATCGCACTACCGCTACCGCCACAGCGAGCGCGAGCGGGAATTCTTGCTGCGCGACGTGGTCAAGGTGCTGAAAGAGCCGCCGCGTCCGAACGAAACGGAAGATCACTTCCATATGCGCCAGGAGCTGGCCATTCTCATGCGCGAGTACTACGGCGACGGAACCTATGCCCGGTTCTTCGACCGTGCGGGACGCTTGGAGCTGAAGGAACGCTTTATTGTGTTTGACCTGAAAGGCTTAAGCCGGAACCCGGACTTGCAGCGGGTATTCTTAAAAGTGGCCATGATCTGGGCCGATGAGGTGATGAATATCCCGACAGAGTTGGATACGCGCAAGCTGCTGGTGTTCGACGAAGCACACGACCTGGTCGGTAAAACTGCGTCCGGCGTCGTCGAAGCCGCTTTCCGGCTGTATCGAAAGCGCAAAGGTATCGTGATAGCCGCTTCCCAATCCGGTGAGGACTTTTATGCCGGTGAAGGCGGACAGGCCATTGTGCAGAATAGCTCGCATAAAATATTCCTGCGCCAGGATCCGTCGAAATTTCACGTTACGGCTCAGGCCTTCAACTTAAATCCGCAGCAAGCGGAGACGATCATGCGGCTGCATACGATAAAGGGCGTGGAATCGCAATTTTTCCTTTTGTCTGACATCGGTGAAGCTGCGCTGGTGCTGCCTTCTGAGCCTTCGTTTTACTGGGTTTCCACGAATAATGGTGATGATAACCAGCTTTTTGCCGCGCTGCTCGAGGAGGCGGATGGAGACTTTGTCGCCGCGCTGAAGCGGGCAGTGGAGCTTGCTCCGCACGGAGCTAAAGAGCTTATGCGCCGCCGCCGGATGATCGAGGAGATGATGCAGCAGCGCGCCCAGCATGATGCGGTCGCTGTGCAGCGCGGACGGGCGCTTAATCTCAAAGACGGTGTAAAGGCAGCTTAGGGAGAGGTGAGATGAAGTATCAGGTGCTTGCCGCGATAGTTCTTGTTGGTCTTATCGGCTGCAGCAAAGCCGTGCAGCAAGGTGAGACACAGACGGTTGTTGTCCGGGAGACGGTCAATGAGCTGGAGAAGGAAACAGTTCCCGGCACAGTAAACGAAGTTTGGGTCGAGCCGATGACCAGTATTATCGATGTTCCGGGTGCGATAGATCCTAAAGGCGTTTATTACCGTGCGCCGCATCGCACGATTGTTGAAATTCGTCCTTATAAATTCCAGAAAGTGCAGTATCCGGACTTCAACGGAAAATATCCAGCACCGGAATCCCGCTGAAGTCCAAGGAGAAGGGAATGATGGCTACATTGAGATTGGAAATGAAGTTGTTAATTGCGGCGGCGGCTGTGCTAGTATTGTCCGGCTGCAGCAAGGATACTTCAGGGATGGTTGTGCCTGAGACGCGCCATGTGGTCTTTGATCGTCCAGCACCGATTCCACCGGGCGCTGTGCGTTTTTGCTGGGAAGAGCCGATGGTGCAGTATGAACCAAACGGACCTGGGCTGGATGTCGAAGGACGCTGGTATGCTCCGTCTTATATCGCTGTACGCAAGGTTAAAGACGGCAGGTGGCGTCCGTGCCAGCCAGTTTTGAGTGAAATTAAGGGGGAAACCAAAAATGAACGCTAAGAAAGTAGTTGGTTTTCTGCTGTGCAAAGATGCATTTACGCAGCGTAATATCAGCTCGGTTCTGCTGGTTGCCGTTTTTTTCGGCGTATATGTTTTTGCCGGAGGAAAAGTTACTACATCGATTCCGGAACTAAAGGGTGCCGCCGGGCTCGGCGCAACGGACTTGCCGGGCAAGGCCCGATTGCCGAATCCTGCCCAGGCGGATAAGATTCCGAGTCCGGAAGAATCAAAGGCAATCCTTGGCCTCACGGACTCTAAGGAGCGCGCGGAGCGTGAGAACCGTCAGACGAACCGTTATAAGCTTTTTACTGAGGAAGACGCGAAAGAACTGGAGAGCGACCCGATAGATCCAAAAGGATTGATCAAGGGTGCTCAGTTTGGTCCGAGCAGGCGTGAACAGCTCAAGATAGAGAAGCAGGAGAAAAAGCAGACCGATCAGCTTTCGGAGATTGAAGAAAGACTGAAAAAGCGGTCGCTGTATAATTACTAATCAGGAAGACGCCTAAAGCGTAAGACTACCGGGAACTGCGCGGGAGAACACAAGTCATGGCCGAACGGGATATCGAGGACATCGACTTCGATGCTGTTAGTTTTGACTATGAGCAAGCTGACTCCGCGCAAAATATCGCGGTTGCTGATATTTTCGGCTCTCCCACCCCGGATAGGCAAACAGCGCAAAGCAGCGCAGCCGACGAAGAACCAGTCCGCTATTATTTTTATCCAACGTGGCGATCGCAGCTCATTAATATTGTTGCTTTCTTTGCTCTTTGCATCTTATCTGTCTACGGCTCGCGGTATTTCGGCGCATTAGTCATCAAGGGCAAGCTGTTTTCGATTGGGGATACGACGTATTATCTATATCTTCCTCTTCTGGTTCTGGTCCCCGGCTTTCTTCTAGGCAAAATCTTGATTAATATCTATGACGCGAAATACATCATTGACGAGCGCGGAGTGGAAGCCCAGATCGGCCTTGTTTCGATGCGCTTACGCCAGCCGCGGCTGCGTTACGAGGATATACGGGGTGTCGAGCCGACGCAGACCCTATGGGAACGAATAATGGGCATTGGCAGCGTGATGGTTGGCAGCGCGATGACCCAAGACGTCGAGATTGTCATGACGGGCGTAGCAAATCCCCGGGCAATTCAGCTACTTGTCAATTCCGAACGGGACAAGCGTCTAGAAGAGATGAAGTCCAGCGGCACTTTCCTGAAGCACGCGGCCACTTCCGACTGATAAGAGGTAGAGAGACCCTGCTGCGGGTGTCGATGTGGGTATGGCGGCGAGGGTGTTGTTCAATGGGGGTTGCGGTGAAGAGGTTGAAGAGATTATCCGTAGTGCTGGTTTTGCCGGCCTTTCTGCTGGTTCAGAGCTTATCTAAATGCGCGCCTGCCTTAGCCGAGCCGCAAAGCAACAATCAGCAACAAGACACACAGGAACTGCTGCTTAAGCTTTCCCATTACGAAAAACAGCTACTTAAGAACGGTGCCCCGGCTGCTCGCGAAAAGAGCAAAGCGGAGAATCTGGCGGAAAGCCAGCAAGAAGCGCTGGTTAACGAAATCCTACGGCTGCGGCGCCAAGTGCGGGTGTTAGAGAGCCAAAAACAACAGACAACAGCGCCCGACTTCGAGCGGGAGCAGCAAGTTAGAGATCTCAAACAAGAGTTGAATAATGAACGCCAGCGCGTGCTCGGCCTTGAAAAACAGCTTGAACAGCTTCGTGAGGCACGGAAAATGGATAGTGCGCAGCGCCAGCGTATGAGCGAAAACGGTGCTGAGCTGAGCAACGAGCGGGTGGTAAGACAGAAGCTTGAGAAGGATCTTAAGGATCTGCAAGCACGCTATGAGCAAATAAAAAGCGATGCGGCGAAAAGTTCCGTATATCGCGAGAAATATGTTTCGACAACACGAAACGCACAGCAGATGGAGCTGGAACTTCAGGCGAAACGCGGTATTGAGGCGGACAACAAGTTCCTGCGCACTGAGCTTGAGCGCGTCAAGGGTGAAAAAGTGCAGTTGGATGCTGAGACGCAGAAGGCCCAGCGAATTGCCGCGGAAGCTGAAAAACAGAAAAAAGACGCTGCCGCGCAGCTTGCTGCCAAAGAAGAAGAGATACTTACCTGGAAACGGCAGTTGAGCATGACGATTGAAGAAGTAAAGTCGTGCCAGGCCGATTCAGCGCGCAAAGACCAGGCAGTTACTGCGGCGGGAAGTCTCGAAGGGCAGTTGGGCGGTCTTCGAGAACAGCTTGCGCAAGCAGAGCGCGAAAAAAGTGTTTGCTCTACCGAACTCGAAGCGACTAAGCAGGCGATGGCCAAGATGGGCGAGCTGCGCAAAGATCTTGTGGCCACCAAGACGGAGCTGCTGATGAAGGATGCCGAAATCAATCTGTTTGGCACGGAGCAGCAGAAAGCTAAGCTGAAAAGAAAAGCATTGGCCGAAGCGCAAAAAGCACGGGCAGCGCTGACCAACGATCCCGCCGCCATCCTAACTCCGGCGAAAAGCGAACCGGCGAAGGTCAGTCCGGTTCCAGCGCCAGCGGTAAGTGATGTAATGACTATCGAAGTTACCGGCAGCAAGGTCAGCTTGCGCAGCGGTCCTGGCGAAGAGAATTCTCCGGTCATGGATGTGGCTCGCGGCACCCGGCTCGTGGTTGAAGCCCGGGAAGGTGATTGGTTCCGCGTGGTTGCTCCAACCGGCGGGCGAGCCTATATAAAATCTGATCTCACCCGCGTGCTGAGTAACGGCGCAAAGACAGGTAATGCGTTCCAGGGTGCGTTTCCGGCGGTTTCCGGCGACCAGCCAGCATCAAGTGGTGCGCCCTTGAAACCTCCGGTCAGAGTAGGTCAGGGGGACAGCGGTGCGTTGGAGCCGTTTGGAAATGTGAAGCTCGGTGGACGCAGTTCCGATGCGGAAACGCTTGCGCTCGATCGTTTGCGCATGATGGGTGAGCGCAGTGCCCACGGGGCGCGCTGATTAATCATCATTTGACAGGCGGAGTCAATCCGCATAGGCAATGAGAGAGCTGAAGGTTTTTTATCGGAGTTTGTTCGCTTTTCTTGCCGTCCTGGTTTTCTTCGGCATTCAGCTCGGTACGGCCGCCGCGCAGACGATGATTGTTAAATCCATCGTTTTCCCTATCCTTGCGCCGAAAGTATCGAGCAAATATGGCATGCGTGTTCATCCGATCCGCCGCTTCAGCGCTAAACACAATGGAGTCGATTTAGCCGCGCCGGCATATAGCCATGTGCGGGCCATTGCTGCCGGACGGGTGGTCTTTGCCGACCGCTATGCCGGTTATGGCAAGCTGGTAACTATTGATCACGGCGGCGGCTCTGTTTCGATGTATGGACATCTTCATGAAATCCGGGTCAACATCGGGCAAGGTGTTGCTGCCGGAGCTCTGATTGGCCGGCTGGGCAGCACCGGAATGTCCACCGGTCCGCACCTGCACTTCGAATGGCGGCAGAACAATGTCGCGGTTGATCCACTCAAAGTATTTCCTGATTTGGCCAAAGACGCTCAAGGCTAACAGGGTGCTGAAGGCGAGACCTTTTTTACCCGGCACAACCCTTTGCCTCCCTTCGCTGTCGCCGGCCCAGCCGCGATATCTCACACGGCGATATCGCGGCTAGGTATTTTACGCGAAAAGGCCCATCCTTGGGCCTTTTCGCGCTGCTCCAAACTGTGTCAGGGGCCCCGCGTGTCCCGACACAGTGTCGCAGCGAATTTCTTCGCTGTGCTCGAAATTCGGCAACGCCGTCCGGGCGTTGCACTAGCCGTAATATCCCACAGCCTTGGGCTGTGAGATATTACGGCCAGTGGTCCAGACCAATGGTGACGAATCAATGCGGGCGACGCGCTGCGGTTGGCAAAGGGTTGTGCCGGGTTTTCGATCTGTGCTGAAAGACGTGCTGCGGCGAAAGGGCGGCTTGGACGCGTTTGCACTTTTTTCTGCACTTGAAGCAGCGCAGAACATCAAGGTATTCAGACATATTAGGGACAACCAAGAGAGGCAGCAGATTACCTTCTCCGGTTAGACTCCGGTGCAGAGAATGACGCTGCCGGGCGTTGAAGGCGCGCCGCCGCCGGCTTGCAGAACTGCGCTTACAGCGAACACTGCCGGGCTGAACAAATGTACGGCCAGGCAAGCGATTTCCACCGGCCGCCCCAATTAATGGTGAGCCGTTTAAGAATTAGAGCCGGGCATGACTGATCATTTTCTTAACGGTGATAACGCTTTATGCTGCCGAAAATGGAACTGTATTCGAACTGGCAAAAGACAATCAAGCGATGTAAAATATGGCCATTATTCGGCCAAGTGCCAGCAGCCCGCGAGGGAGTTTTTAATAAATTTGCGGAGTTCAGCTATGTTCCGAGCGTTTAACCGAATGCGAGAGATAATTTGTTGCATCAGCCGTTTGTTCTATCTGCGGCTTTTACAAAGTGCGAATAAGGTGCTTGTTGCTGCCGGTATGCTGGTTCTTGCCGCTGGTATGATTTCTTTATCTGTCGCCGGCGATGGCCCGGGACCGCTCGGTTCGTGGTCCGAAGCGGGCTTTGATGATGAGCTTATCCGCAGTTCGGTTGGCAATTTGTTCCGGCTTCTCGAAGGCGCGTTTGGGGCGCTGATTATGGTCGTCGCCGGGTTAATGGCGATTGTTGCCGCCGCGATGGGCGGCTACCGCGCGGCGCTGGGAATGCTGATTGTTGCCGTCGGCGCTTTCATTTTACGTTCGCTTGTTTCGCTCTTTTTCGGGACAGATTTCGAAGGCTACGGCGAGTAGTAAGAGCAAACCGTTCGAGTGGAGATTCCTTTTGATAAGCTAAGTCCTGACGCCTTACGAGGGGTCATCGAAGAGTTTGTGCTCCGCGAGGGAACAGACTACGGCTTACACGCTTATACCCTGGATGACAAGGTTGCGCATGTCATGAGTCAACTCCAGCAGGGAAAAGCGATGATTGTATTTAATGCCGAAAACGAGAGCTGCGATATCGTAGCCGTCCGGTAACGATATCGTTTTTTAAATCTCCTTTTCCAGCGCAGCGGCAATGCTTTCTTCGACAGGACCAGCTTCGGCGCAGAATTCCTGCCCGGTTATCTTTTCGTAAGCATCAATATAACGCATGGCGGTGTCAACGCGAAAATCATCGGGAAATTGCGGCGGTGTCCCTTCTCCCATGTATCCCCGCTCAATCAGCCACCGGCGAACGAATTCCTTGTCCAGCATCACCGGATCCTCATTGGCATTGAAGCGATCTTCGTAAGAGTCAAGCATCCAAAAGCGCGAAGAGTCCTGTGTATGGATCTCGTCAGCCAAAAGCAGCTTGGATTTGCCGTTTTCGTCCTTGGCCACGCCAAATTCATACTTTGTATCCACGAGAATTAATCCCCGCTCCTTCGCCTTCTGCGTGCCGAATTCAAAAAGCTTCATTGCCGCACTGCAGACTTCGTCCCATAAGGACTCGGCGACAATCCGCTGGCGGACAATTTCGTCGCTGGAGATCGGTTCGTCATGAATGCCGCGCTCCGCTTTGGTCGACGGCGTAATGATCGGACGTTCGAGACGCTGCGATTTCTTCATGCCCTTCGGCAGCGTAATCCCTGAAATTGCTTTTCCCGCCTGATAATCGCGCCATGCGCTGCCCGCCAGGTAACCCCGCACGACGACTTCAATCGGAAGAATTTCCACTTCCTGAGCAATCATCACATTCGGATGCGGCTGCTTGATAATATGGTTGGCGATGATGTGCTGAGTTTGCGAAAACCAGTACGCGGCCATTTCGGTCAGCAAGCGGCCTTTGAAGGGTATGGTAGTGAGCACCACATCAAACGCGCTCAAGCGGTCGGTTGCGACAATTACCCGTTTACCTGCCGACGTAAAACAGTCACGGACTTTTCCTTCGTATTTTTTACCATAGGCGGGCAGGCTGATTGATTGCAGAGTATGATTGAGCTGTTTTGCAACGACTTCTCTGGGCAGCATATTTATTATTCCGTCCTTTCAAGAGAACAAACCAATGCGATAATACATGATTTCCCTTGTAGAAATCATGAAATAGCCACTGTTAGCGCAGAAAAATGGAAAAGTCTACGGTTGGAAAAGGGTTGAAAAAAGCCCGGAATGCGCATTGCGCATCCGGGCGATAGTGCTGGGATGAGTTTCCGTTATCTAAGCAGCTTCTTGAATCATTTGCGGGCCATAGCAGACAACCTTGCTCTGGCTGATGTAGTCTTGATAAAACCGGCGCAGCCGCCGCCGCAGCATTAAGCGCGAACGATGGAGGCGCGACTTTACTGCCGGAATGCTCAAACCAAGGATTTCCCCAACCTCTTTGTTCGATAAGCCGTCAATATCGCGAAGAACAAATACGGCCCGGTAATCATCGGGGAGCCGGCTGACTGCTGACTCAAGAGCATCCCGGATTTCGTTATTCATCGCCATCGTATCGGAACGGGCGCCGAATGCTTGGTGCTGCGCTACTGCTTTATTGTGCAGATGGGGCAGCATGTCGTCGAGAGATATCGTTTGGTCTTGTTTACGCTTGCGCAGCTTCATAAAAGCAGCATTGACGGTGATGCGGTAAAGCCAGCTTGAGAACTTCGCTTTGCCCTCAAATCCGTCAATCTTGCGGTAGACCGTAATGAAAACATCTTGCAGCACTTCTTCCGCATCTTCAGAATTTCTCGTGAGCCGCATGGCCAAATTATGAACTTTTGTTTCATAGCGGCTTACTAGGGTTTCGAAGCTTATGACGCAGCCTCTGGTGAAACGAGCGATTAACTCGTTGTCATCTAGTTCTTTTTCTATAACTGCCTTGTTATTTCCTCGCTTTGCCATGGGAGAAGCTCCTGCTGAAAACCATTAAGGTTGATCACCAACAACAGATGCGAGATTAGCTGAAGTGAAAATTGCGGTTGTCATGGAAATGTCACGGCTTTGGAGAATCTATGTAATATTTGGGGTATTTTGGCCTTTCTGGCATAAGAACTTCACTGTCCGGGACTGCCGCGAGAAGATTACCTGCCGCAAAAGCCCTGGAAGGCGCTGAAGCGGCGCTGCCGGCCCGCTACGATAGGGGCGATGCATGATTTTTCAGATCGGTTCTTTCTGTGATCAAGCGTCTCCGTTATGCTGGCGCGAAAAAGAGTTTCAGGTGTCTCAAGTTAGCTTTTTATAAGGGCAAAACGATGGCTGTAGAGATAACAATGCCGCAGTTAAGCGATACGATGGACAAAGGAACTATCGTCGCGTGGTTTAAGAAAGAAGGCGAAAAGATCGGCCGGGGCGACGCACTTGCTGAGGTGGCGACTGATAAGGCCAATCTCGAAATAGAGTCTTTTCACGAAGGCATACTGCTGCAAATCTGCACACCGGAAGGGGCGGTCGTAAAAGTCGGGGAAGTCATTGCTCTGGTCGGGGAAGCAGGAGAAACCTTGCAGCCGAAGCCGGCGCCAACACACGCCGCGACAGGGCCTGAAGTTTCACTTGAGCGCATTACAGAACCGGCAGGCATTCAATCGTTGCCGCCGCCGAGCGGCCAGCCTTTCGAACCTGTTGGGCAGCCCGCTCCGGCATCTGGCGCTGGTGCGCAGGAAGAACGTTTAAAAATTTCCCCGCTCGCCCGTAATCTGGCAAGAACTTACGGAGTCGACCCTGCGGGTGTTTCTCCTACCGGCGAGGGAGGCCGGATCGTGCGGCGTGATATCGAGCGGGCGGCATCATCGGCTGCGGAGCACAGGGAAAGCCCGTTGCCTGCTCCGACCGCCGAAAAAGTCACCGCTTCCGCGCCTCCGCTTTCTGCCCAGAGAGCCCCGGCCAGTGAGGCTCAGCGCATGCCAAAAGGCGGTGCTGTGACCCCGTTTTCACGAATGCGCCAAGCGATTGCCGTAAATATGGTGGCGAGCAAGACAACAATTCCTCATTTCTATATGACCGCTAAGGCTGAGGTCGATGACTTGCTGCAAATGAAAGAAACGCTGAAGCAGCTTCCGGCATATGAGCCGCTGACAGTGGGCCATCTGATTATTCGTGCGGCAGTGCTGGCGCTCCAAGCGGTGCCGCGGGTGAATTCTTGCTGCAAGGATGACAGTCTTGTGGAGTATGGGGCGATTAATATCGGTATCATTACCGCGCTTGAAGATGGCCTGCTCATCCCTGTGCTCCATGATGCGGGGAGTATGCCGCTTGCTGATCTTGCTGCCGAAGCAAAGGCTCTGGTGCAGCGCGCGCGAGCAGGCAGACCGAAGGGTGACGATTTGATCGGTGCGACCTTTAATATTTCCAATGTCGGTCCCTTTAATGTCGAAAGTTTTTCCGCGATAGTTTTTCCGGGACAGGGCGCCGTGCTTGCTGTCAGTGGTATTCACGAAGAGGCGGTGGCTAAGGCAGGACAAATGTATCCCGCCCAGGTGATGCGTTTTACGCTTTCCGCCGATCACCGCGTAATTGACGGTGTGGTTGCCGCGCAGTTTCTTACGGAGCTGACGAAGATAATTGAGAATCCTGTGCTGCTTTTGGCGTGACTGTGGAGCGATTTGAAGTAATTGACCGGCCGCCGGGTGAAACCTTCTTTGCAGCCCTGGCTTTGCAGGAGGAGCTTGTCCGGAGAAAAATAACGGAGAGCACGGCGGGCAATTACCTGATCCTGGCTGAGCACCAGGAAGTATATACATACGGACGCACATCGGCGCCTGAGCATCCGGATGGTTCTCCTTTTGACGCAGTACCTTGGGTGCCGGTTAACCGCGGCGGCGGTGTGACATTTCATGGTCCGGGCCAGCTCGTCGCTTATCCAGTGTTTGACTTGTCATGCTGCGGGCGCGACGTGCACGTATTTCTTCGTATGCTCGAACAAACCGGGCTGAAGTTCCTCGCCAAACTGGGGATTAAAGGAGAGACTTTAAACGGCCTGACAGGGGTCTGGACGGCGAAGGCTGGCAAAGATGGTTCCGTGCTGCACAAGAAGATTGCGTCAATCGGTATTGCTGTCCGGCGCTGGATTTCTTATCACGGCATAGCGATCAATATCTCCACTGATTTAAGCTACTTCCAAGCTATCTCGCCGTGCAGTCAGGACGGACGGGTCATGACCTCGCTTGCCCAACTGGGCGGGACCGTTCCGTCAATGACAGAAGCAAAGGAAGTGCTAGTCGAGAGTTTTGCTGAAGTCTTCACCGAATGCCCCAAAAAGGCCATTCTTACGGCACAGTCCACGCCGGTTCGCCCGGCGTGGATTCGCAATAAAGCTCCCGGTTCGCCAGAATATTTGCGTACCCATGAACTTGTCCGGAGTCTTTCGCTTCATACTGTGTGCGAAGAAGCTAAATGCCCGAATATCGGCGAGTGCTGGGCCCATCGCACGGCAACATTTATGATTATGGGCGATGAGTGCACGCGGCGATGCCGCTTTTGTTCGGTGCGGGATGGGACTCTCTCCACATTGAAGCCGCTTGATATCATGGAGCCGCATCGCGTGGCGGAGGCAATTGCCAAGCTCGGACTGCGGCATGCGGTGATTACCTCGGTCAACCGCGACGATCTGCCGGATATGGGTGCGCGCCATTTTTTGCGTACGGCCCAGGAAGTATCGCTGCTTGCGCCTGCTTGTGATTTGGAATTCTTGATTCCCGATCTTAGAGGGCAGCGGGAGCTGCTTGAGGTAATCTTAGAAAGCCCAAGACTTGTCGTGCTGAACCATAATGTTGAAACAGTTCCCCGTCTTTATCCCAAGGTTCGTCCGGGAGCAAAGTTCTCGCGTTCGCTGGAAATCCTTCGTTTGGCTGGAGAAATGCGCCCAGATATTATCCGTAAATCAGGTTTAATGGCTGGTCTCGGCGAAAGTGCAGATGAAGTGCTGCAAGTTATGGAATCACTGCGCGGGGCGAAAGTGCAGGTGCTGACGATCGGGCAGTATTTGCAGCCCACGGCGAAGCAACTGCCGGTGCAGCGATTCGTGACCCCCGATGAGTTCGCGTCATACAAAGAAGCGGGGATGCGTATGGGATTCCGTCATGTTGAGTCGGGCCCGCTTGTGCGCAGTTCTTATCACGCCTGGCGTCATGCGCACGAGGCAGCCAGCCGCCGCACGGATGAATCGGGAAATGTTCGAGCAGCAGCGGTGTAGAAGCAATGGATTATGACGTTATCGTGTGCGGCGGCGGCCCAGCTGGTGCGACTGCCGCGCGCGTTTTAGCGCAAGGCGGGATGAGGACTGCTCTTGTGGAAAAAGAGAAGCTGCCCCGTCATAAGACTTGCGGCGGCGGAGTGCCGAATGCCGTGAGTACGCTGCTGGGTGCGGTGCCGCCGGAACAATACATTGAAGCGCATGTCACCCGTGTGCGCCATACCTTAGATTTTGGCAGTCCTGTTCTTGCTGAGATTAATCATCCGGGGGAATCTGACCAATCGTTGTGGATGGTTGACCGCGCAGCGTTTGATGAATATCTGGTCCGGTTAGCGGCGCAGGCTGGAGCCGATGTTCTGGAACAGACACAGGTTATGTCACTTGCGCTTGAGCGCAGCGGCTGTAATGTCACAGTAAAAACGCAGCAGTCCGGGGCGAACGGAGTTATCCTAAAAGCAAAACACATTATCGGCGCGGATGGTGCAAATGGGATCTGTGCGCGCTGCGGCAGCCTGCGCCGTAAGCGAAGTCTCGCTATTGCCGTCGAGACGGAGATGCCATTTTCATTTGACTCAGGGCATGAATTTATCCGGCAAGATACCGCTCATCTGGAATTTGGTGCGGTCCGCGCCGGGTATGCTTGGATTTTTCCAAAGCGGGGCAAAATTAATGTTGGCGCAGGTGCCTTTAACCATCAAAGCGCGAAAAAGATTTACGGCGCAGGGCTTGGTCCGGCGCTTCGCCAAGCTGTCGTCGACTATTTACGCGCACTTGATGTTCCTGTTAATCCCCCTGAATTAAGATTTTGGATGCACCCGCTGCCTATTTGGGCGGGCCGTGAGCCGCTTAGTACCCCAGACGGAGAGCTGCTTCTTGCGGGGGATGCCGCCGGGTTGATCAATCCTTTTTTTGGTGATGGCATTATGCATGCAGTGCGGAGCGGAAAAATTGCGGCTGATTGTCTGCTCAACGATGCGCCGGGATCATATACCGCCGAGATTCATGCTTGTTATGCGCGAAACTTTGACGCTGCTTATAATTGGATGAATTGGTTCTACCGATTTCCGCGTGCAGGTTATAAAATTGGCGTAAGCCGCGAGTCAGCGACGCGTACGGCAATGCGGCTACTCTCGGGGGATCTTTTGTGGCACGACGTGGCGCCGAGACTCCGCCGCCGCCTGATTGCTTATTTGCTTCAAAAACCATTAAGTGAGTTTTGGAGAAAAAAATGATGAAAATCCGCTTTGTACTGCTTGCTGTAGTTTATATCAGCCTCGTTGTTTGCCGTACGGCTGCGGCCGCGGAGCAGCAGCTTCTTTATTACATCGTGGACGGTTCCGGATCGATGTGGGGGCGTAGTGACGGACAGATGAAGATTGAAGCGGCGAAGCAAGTAATGACATCGCTCATTCAAAGTACTCCGGAAAATATCCATGGTGCGCTGATGGTTTATGGAAACCGGAGAAAGGCGGACTGTGCGGATATCGAGGAAATTATTGCGCCTGGTGCCATGGACAAGCCGCGAGCCGTTGCGGCAGTAAAGAAAATTTCTCCGAAAGGAATGACGCCGATTTCGGATGCGATCAGCCAAGCGGTATCCCGGATCAAAGGCGGAGACTACGCGGCAACTATTGTTTTGGTCAGCGATGGAATCGAAACCTGCGATAAAGATCCTTGCCAGGTTACGGCGGCGCTTAAGCAGCAAGGGATTAATTTTGTAATGCATGTCGTGGGCTTCGGTATACGGGGTTCCGAATCGAAACAACTGGAGTGTGCAGCGCAGGCGGGCGGCGGCAGGTATTTTTCTACGGCCAATGCCGCAGAGCTGCTTTCGGCGCTTAACCAGATTAAGGAAGCGGTTATCGAAAAAAGAGAGATGGCAGCGCCAGCAGCAACTCCGGTGCCAGTCGTCGTATCGACGCCTGATGCATCGCCCACGCCGTTTGAGCAAAAGCTTTCCCAGGGTTCGCAATCTATAAGAATTAAAGCCTCGGGACCGGGACGAATTCTTCTGGAAGCGGATTCATGGCTCGATGCTCCTTATTATTGGAAGCTTCTTTCCCCGGAAACTGGTGAAGAAAAAGCGAAGTTTCGTACTCTGGAAGAGCAAGTTGTACCGCCCGGAGAATATCAGCTTGTGTGGCGCCAGACCGAGCACGGTGCAGGTGATGTTGTTCTGGGAGAAGTCGTTGCCGTTGAATCAGGAAAGACAACAAGAGTTAGTTTGAAAACCGCGCTAAAGCCTGTTGTGCCGCAATGGGTGAAGAAGCCTTATTTCTGGGGATTGGAGGACGCATCAACAAAGGAACTGCTTGCCCGGTTCGGGGAGCTTGAGGCGCAGCTTGTACCTGCTGGAACATACAATATTGTGTGGCGCCAAGCGGAGCATGCTGCCGAAACTGTAGTGCTTGGCGCAGCAGCGGTGCTGCCGGATCAGCTTACTGAAGTAAAACTTTCTTCCGCCGTACATTTAGTGCCAGCCGATTGGGTGCCGCCAGAACTTTATTATTGGGCGTTGAAAGATGCTGCAACCGGCGCTAAAGCGGCGCGGTTTTCGTTGGGTTTTGAACCGCAGCTTACGGCACCAGGCGCTTACCAAGTCATTTATCGAAAAAGCGAGCACGGGAGCACGGATTCCTACTTGGGCGACCTGGTAGTCAAGGAAGGTGAAATGACCGAGTTCGCGCTTAATACCGGCATCAAGCTTATACCGCCTCCAGATCTCGCGCCGCCGTACCGGATTGACTTTATAGAGCTTGATGCCCAAGGAAAGGCGCTGCGGACGGTTGTGCAGAGTGGTAATTTCGACGCGATGCTGCTCAAACCTGGAACCTATAAAGTTGCCTATCGCCAGAAGGAGCACGACGGGAGCACGGTGACGCTTGTTGAATCAGTGGAGCTGCCTGTAGGTAATTTGCTGGAAATCGAATTGTAAACGAGAGCGTTCTCTCCAGTTGGTCTGAATCTGATACTGTGGGGTTAAGTCGGCTGACTGTCTGTGCGCGCAGCCCTTTGGTTCGAGGGAGAATGATGAAATTATCAATGCAGTTTATTTGTTTCTGTGGCCTCTTGCCGGTTTATGCCATGGCTCAGCCGGTATCCGTGGAAGCCTCGGGTTCTTTACGCGTCGGTGCTTTGATGCCAACTTTTAGCGGTGTATCGGAAAAGGGCATAGAAATAGGACCAGCTCTCCCTCAGGGAAAGTTCCTTGTTCATTTCATCAGCGATACGCTTCCGTCAACTTGCGTTGATGATGAGTGCGGGCCGGTGGGCATGCGTATCGCAGAACGCGGGGGTCATCTGATTGGCGGCTGCGACAATAAAATTGCCAAACTTTTCGGCGTGAAACTTGTTTCTGGCCGGCCATGGCGATTTGATCGCTCTCTAGCTGTTATAGTGTCGGATAAAGGACAGATTCGGGGTATTTTCGAAAATGTCAAAATAGAGGATATCGATTCCTTGGTGAGCAGATTTTCTTATTAAATCAGCGCCATCTTCTCAAGCAGGGTGTACGGATTTAATATTGATGTGCTCCGTGTAAGCGCTTGTTCCATCACGGCTTGTTGATACCCAGAATTCGGGGCGTTTCCAGGCGGTGCACGCGGCTTACGAACTTGACGCGGGTGTTGAAGATGTCTTGCACCGTATTCTCGTCTGGCCGTCATGTCTCACAACCGGAGGACTGTGAGATATGACGGCTAAGTTACATAATTCGCCGTAAGTATTCTTCCTCGGACAAAACCAGTTCGGGCCGTTCTGGAGCAAAAGTCGTCCAAAACTCCCTGCCGCTTGCCGCGCACCTTCTCCAGTACAGTTTGCGCGGGTTTCTCTTGTTCATTCGTAGCGAGTAGCGCTGCTCGGGGCACATAGCCGGGACGGGAAGCGCAAGACGCCGATAAAAGGAGAGTTCGGGCTTCTGAATCTGAAAATTCCTGCCGGTGGCAGAGCACGACAAAACCTCGCTGCATATACTGTCTGGCACCTGAACGATACTATCTGCCGGCAGCGCGGTTGCCTCGCGAAAATCCCGTGCATCCTTCTCACGCCAGCGCAAACCTTTGTTTAATACTTCCTCCTTTGTCAAAGGATAGTAAAACTGCGCCATCGACTCGTTATAAGCAAAGGGAGAAAGGTGCATTGGAAAGAACTCTCCCCATTCACCGGTATTCGTCATGTGCTCCACGATTCTCCGCAGCAGCAGCTTATACTCTTCCGGCTGATACTGCTTGTTTAGAATGCAGTTTTGAGCATGATGCAAGGAGATGCAGCCGAAGAGATTTTGTCCATGCGCGCAGCCGTCGGAATACCAAACATTAGTCAAATCTTGATAGACGTTGTTGCCGAAGGCGACGCGAAACGCGCCGCGTCCGACAGAATGGCATTCATAAACGAGTTCAGCTCCTTCCAAGCCGCCATAGCTGTCGATGTCGTAACCATCCTTGATACGCTCGGAATTGCAGACGTATCTACAGTCCCGGAGATCGGAAGAATCAAAACAAAAACGGGCATTCTTGCAATTGTTGAGATAATCGCCGACAACCTGTTCATTCTGCCGCCCGTGCATGTATTTGTGGGGAAAAGTCTGTGCGAAACTCTTGAAACGTGCCTGAACCGAGGCAATGGCGGAGCGGGACGTCAGCAAGAGCTCGCCAACCGCCGATTGATATTCTCCGGGTGAAAGTTTCTCGTTAAAGAAGCAATACTCACAGTTTCTCAAATTAACGCAGCCAAAACAGTTCTTGCACCCGATGCAATTCTTTAAGAAGCAGCTTTCAGAGCAGTTGTCGCAGTTAAGTGAGTGGCGCAAATGGTAGCAGTTCCGGATATCAACGCACTCGTAGCATAATTCGCATTCGGTCGCGAAGCTGCAATCAACGACATCACGGCAGCGAAAGCTGTACTCGATGTAATAGCAGTCGCGGTTGTTGTCCGCTTCGAAGCACATGTAGCAATCCTTATTCCAGCTCGAAAGGTTGCCGTATTCTGCGTTCTCGTTGGCCAGTGAGTAATTAAGCAGCCGCGGAACGTGCTGCCGAAGATCCCCGTACTGCTCAAAGAATGGACGGTTGAAGTCGAACTCGACGCCAAACGCAAGCGGGTTCCAATTGTCACTGAAAAAGAACGGGTGATCAAAGACAGGAAAGGGAGCGTCTGAGGGATAGGTCGCTACAATCCCGCGTCCGCTGCCGCTGCATGTTCGACGATAAAGTGAGCGCTCGTTTCTCCAGGCGAGACGGCGGCGCTGGCGCTCTGCCGGACACAGAGTAGGGGGCGGAACCTCGAGTTGCTGATAAAAGGCAAGATCCTCTGTTCCGATGTCGAACGGTACCCCTGCGGCCCGGCATATTCTTCGCATGATCGCCCCCAGTGCTGCTATAGACCCTACCCGATAGGGTGTCGGCCGTATCGAACGATGTTTTGCCTATTTTAACTTACCGTAAAATATTTTCGAAGAAACAATAATTCAGAAGAAAGCCGTCTCGCCTCACCGCGCCATCAGCGCGAACACGCCCCAGCCCATGTATTGACGCGTGTAAGTGGCGTAGCGCCGGGGTTCTGAGGTTAGTTGGGCCCGAACATCTTTGGCAAAGTCATCGCTGGGATTGGCTTCGAGCCATCGACGCATGGTGAACCACTTGGCCGCCTCGTACCTGTCCCAGCCTTCCTGGTCTGCCAGAACCATTTCGACGACGTCGTAGTTGAGTTCGCCGAAAGACGCGATAAGTTCCGGGAGTATGAGGTAGTCGGAAATAGAACCGGCCAAGCAACCTTGGGCAACGTCTTCCGTCGGCGGCAGCTGCACCCAATACGGCTCACCGATGAGGATAAGCCCTCCGGTGCGGAGACTCT
>JAKPSH010000286.1 GCA_029555385.1 Pseudomonadota bacterium | reverse complement strand
CTCTCCAGCAAGCTTACGGCATCAGCCGTTGGGCCGGTGGGCGTCCAAAGGTCTTCAAGGTGAGCCGTTGCCAGCAGTGCTCTACATACGGCGCTTCGCTGCTGATCGTTCTTGAACATATCGAGATCCTTAATTGTTTAGAAGCGAGCGTTCGCACGTCTTCAAGTATCTTGAAACCTGTTCTTTTAACGCCAATCGTTTTGGCTGCTTGCAGCGAAGAAGAATTCGCTTCCAGCCATTTCTTGCCGCCGCAGCTTCGCGCAGAATATCAACCAACTCCTCTTGGTTTACTCGCTCATCACCCACGTGGTTTTCAGCCGCGTACTCTCCCACCAGGGCCAACCGCTGTCTTGGTCCTGCACCGTGGGCTCGAATGCAACTATAGATTTCGCAAGCATAAGCAAACGTCTCACGCTTACTGAAGTCAATCGGAACAAGCCACTCATTATACCTTGTAAATGGCAATCCGGCATACTCGCGTTTCCAATTATGAAATATGTGTGCCGCTTCGTGCACGAGAAAGTCTGCAAATCGGCCCGGCTGAGTAAAATATTTGGGCGAAAGATAAAACTTGTCGCCTTCACTGTATCCGACGATAGGCTCAAGTCCGTTATCCAGTGTGGCGACCCCGAGCCCTTCAAGATAGATATTTGCAAGACGCCAGGCGGTAGTTGGCCAACTACTTGCTTTCTTCAAGTGACTCTCGACGTTTTCAGGGGTAAGAAAAACCACTGCTTGGACAAGGATTTCCAGCATCCGCTCTCTCTCGACTGCCGGGAAGAGGCCGCCAACCATCGGTTCAAGCCGCTTCCGTGTGGAAAGAAAAAGCTCGCTATCGTTCGGAAGGATGGGCGCCGTTACCGAGGAGCTGCGGCTTTTTACTTCCCCCATCAGAGCGGCGTGAAAATCGTTACCCTGGGCCCGAAGCCTCGCGAGTACGTCGCTCTCCGGCCAGGCGGATGCCTGGTTGTCGTAGTCACCGGTCTCCAGGTATCGGCTGATTTCGGCAGAAACGAAGTTCACATCGACTCATCCTCAATAACGCGCGCCACTTCACCTCTGCACACAGTGCAATGGGCGCGAATCACAACCACGTCGCCATCTTCGGTAAGAACGAAATCTGAGACCGGATATCCCTTCCGGCAGCTAGTGCACCACACATTGGCAAGGATTGCCTGCTGCGCGTGTTTTGGTATTTGGCGCCAGCGAGCTTCAGCCTTAAGCGATGCTACTTCTGCCATTCCGGTGGGTCTCCTTAAGTCATGGCCTTACATCATTTCGTTCAGCTCTACAATCTGCGTCCACATAGAGAAAGTGCCATTAGGCTTAATCTTAATATCGTAAACGCCAATCAGCCGATTGTCGTCGGCGAACAACTCACGTTTTCTTTGTGCCAGCTGATCAATCAACGCACTTACTTCAGGCACCTCTCCGCGGTGAGCTTTTGCCGCTGTGAGGTAATCCTTCCCCGGATTCACTGATTCCATGACAACGGCATTCCAAACAACATGGCCCACGGCGCAGGCCGCGTCATGCTCCAATGTTCGAGGCGCCGGGTCTCCGAACACCTTTAAGGCGGGCTCGATAAACTCAAAAAATGCTTCAGATAGTTTCTTCATCGCAATACTCGTTTCCCCCAACTGAGCAGGAATTTACCAAATTTATTAGAAAGAGTCTCGCGGGGGGTGTCCCAGAGCCTCGCTATTAGCCTCGCAGTGTACGCCAATACTACTTTCCCAGGCTTGCAAGCCTATTAGAGCGGTCTAGAGTCCCCGACAAGGGGCTTTCCCCTGCCCCCCGGGGGGGTTCCGCCGCATGCGCCTGAGCAACAAATTCGTCCGCGCGACGATAATAAGCTAGAAAACATTTTGCGCAGGATCATTATGGCTCAGAACGCGTCATATTCATTACATGAACCCGAGCTTGCTCTTCCCGGGCTGCTTTATGCAATCATCGAGAAGAACTTTTCGCCAAATTCACCGCTATTCCAGAGAATGTGCGCCTGGACCGGCGAGGAGCTTTACTTTGGCTGCTTAGTAATGGCCTATTGCCAATGGATCAAGCTTTCCGGAAATGAGCATGTGAAGAACAATATGCAGACGCTCGCTTACTTCGAGAGCTGTGCGAGGCCATACCGCAAAGACGTCCTGCGTCTCCTCTTGGAGCTGAAGGCGCTTATCCTCAATTGATCGAGCTGATTCTACCAGATTGCTAAATTTCTCAGCTGGAACAGACAAAAGTCCCAAGGCCTTTAGTTGCTTCTTTTGAGTTTATCCGGCGATCAGTCAGTGTCCGGATCCGGCACTATTCGGCACTAACCGGCATTATCCGGCACTGAAGCGGCGCGGCAGGCTCTCTATTGCCCTCGCAACCTACCCATATCGACTTTCCGACCTTTGCGGCCTTAATAGAGCAGAACCGTTCGTAAGAATGTATCTGAGTCAAGCTAAATTGTTGTAACTTCCCGCAATCCGAGGAAAATTGCCTATGCTGTTATATTCTTTTGCAATTTGCAAATAGCGAATATATAATAGAACTAAAGCGTCTAAAGAGGATATGAAACCGCAAGACATTCTAGTTCTGCTTAAACTTCTGCTCTCCGAAAAGGAGGAATGGTCCCAGCCGGGTCTGGCCAAATCCCTTCACATGAGCGCTTCGGAGGTAAATCATGGATTGAAGCGCCTTGCTAAGGCTAAACTGTACAATCCCGTGACCAAAAAGTGCCTTCGGCGCTCACTAGCCGAGTTCTTAATCCACGGTGCGAAGTATGCCTTTCCCACAGAGCCCGGCTCGCTTAGGCACGGCATACCAACGGCTCATTGTGCTCCGCCGCTTTCGAAAGCGCTAGTGTTCGATCCTGCCGACTGCTACGTCTGGGAAGACCGGACGGGAAGCGTTGTCGGCCAGACAATAGAGCCTATCTACTCATCGGCCCCGAAAGCTGCAAAAGAAGACCCGCGCCTTCACGAGCTTCTAGCCCTTCTCGATGCGCTCCGGGTCGGACGGGCAAGGGAAGTGAAGCTCGCGAGGGATGCTATTTCGGAGAGGATCTTGCACGGATGAAGCCGCAATCGCTCAATATCATCCGATTAGAACAAGTAGCCGCGGCTCTCGGGGATCTAAAGGATAAGGTCGTTTTTACAGGCGGGGCTACTGTCGAGCTCTATCTGTCGCCCACATATCGGAGCCGAGTTCGGCCGACGAAAGACATTGACTGCATTATCGAGGTGCGAAACCGAATAGATTATTCGCGATTCGAGGAGTCCCTTCGCAAGCACGGTTTTCGTGATGCAGCACTGACAATTCCCGGCGCTCCGATTTGCCGCTGGCTTTACGAGGATACGTTAATTGACTTTATGCCGACGGACAAATCCATCCTGGGCTTTTCCAACCGGTGGTTTCCGGAGGCGTTGCAGCAATTGTCATCTTTCCGGCTGCCTTCAGGAACAGAGATCGCAATCTGCTCCCTGCCCTACTTTTTGGCTATTAAGCTGGAGGCCTTCGAGGACCGCGGAGTAAAAGATCCGCGAACAAGTACAGACCTTGAGGATATAGTAACGCTTATCGATGGTGTGGCCGAGATAGACTCGAAATTGTCGAACGCTCCAGCTTCGGTCAAGGACTACCTGAAAAAACAGTTTCGCGATTTATCAGTTAATGAGGATTTCGTGGAAGGAATTGAATGCAATGCTGTGCTCGGCTTCGAGCAGGCGGAACGTGTGATGCGGTTCGTAAAACGTCTCTCGACAGGACTTTAGGGCCGAAACCCGGGGATACTGCACCCCCAGCCAACTCGAGATCTCTTCACCTGAGCCAAATTTGGCGGCCACTTTTGACCGTTCCCATCGAAAATCCTCACAAGTAGCTGCGTAGGACGGATATTCACCACGAAGCCGCGAAGAACGGGAAGGTTCGGGGTCTTCGGTGCGCGCGCGCCTGCCAGACCCCTCGTATAGTTAAGGAAGCACCGCTTGAACTAGTAAGCTCGCCCTGTGCGAAGGAAGTTTTGAGCTTGCGTAAAGCGGCAAGCTCAAAACAGCCGAAGCGTTCCCGCGAGCCCTGCTCGCCCACGTTCTCTTGAGGGGGCTCGGGGGAACTTCTCTCTCGAAAGAGAAGTTCC
>JAKPSH010000274.1 GCA_029555385.1 Pseudomonadota bacterium | reverse complement strand
AGGCATAAGTCGCTTTAGTAATTTCAGTATTAATACCTTCAATTGAAGTAAACGGTGATAAAATCTTCTTAATTTCTGCTTTCGAAGGAACTTCTTCGATAATTTTCGCGCTCAAGGAAGAAAGCGGCGTCGGAATCGCCTCCGCTTTTACCACATCCACGGCACTTACCGCAGGCTGTTTTAATTGCACCAATTGGCTGCCGATGCTTGTTAATGCACCTCGCGGATCGCGCAGAATGCCCAGCACGGAACCAAACCCTGTATAAACGAGCCAAATCAAGCTCAGCCCGAGCAAATAACCTAAACAGTCAGGCAGATCGGGAAGCAATCCCGTCCCGTTATCGGATATTCCCCGCTCGCGAAGCAATTCCTTTGGGCTGATTCCGTCTTTTATTGAATGCACGCTCATGACTCGACACACTACCCTGCTACTTCTATTATGGAGCTTGCGCAGCTTATAGTGGCATTGACGAAGCGCATTGCCGGATGCTTGAAGAATCAGCACTTGACTGCGCAACGGCTTGATTTTATGACGTTTTTTGCTGCGCTAAGCAGGTGTTCTGCACTCAAAGCAGCATTCTCTATGGAGTCCAGATGGCATCAATTCTATTGCTGACCGCCGACCCTGCCGTTGTTGATGGAATTTCAGCGATGCTCGATCCTCACCGTTTTCGTCTGCGAAATGTTTCTTCGCCGTCTGCGGCCAGGGAATGGCTGGCGATGCAGGGTTTCGATGTTTTACTTGTCGATGCACGTTTTGGCGAGTTGATCCCCTTAGAAATTCTATCGTTTGCCTGGAAACATCACGCCATGCTTACTGGCTGTATCATCGACTTGTTGCACGACTTTGCTGAAAGATGGACAGCCCAAGCAATGGGTGCTCACACTTTTTCCGGACCTCAGGCATTGATTGACGCTGCTGGCTTTATTAAATCCTTGCCGGAACTGGTGTCGGCTCCCTCTGCCGGAGGGGGCAGCGCTGTACTTGTCGTTGAGGATATCGACTCACCGCGCGATATTATTCGCGCTTATATCGAGGCGCTAGGCTATACACAAGTTGATGGTGCGGCAAGTGCTGAAGAAGCGCTGCGCATCCTGCATGATAATCCCACTTTATATTTTTGCATCGTTGCCGATATCTTGATGCCCTGCGTAAGCGGCATTGAGCTCATCCGCCGCATTCGCGCTGATGCAGACCAAACAATTTCTTCTATGCCGGTGATAGTTCTCACCGCGGTTCCAACAACAGAAAACCTCATTGCCGCACTGCATGCCGGAGTAAGCGGCTTTCTTGTCAAACCGCCAAAGAAGATGGCATTGAAAATTGAGCTGGAAAAGGCAAAGCGCATAGTCTTGACCAAGCGCTCACCCCGCCTTTGCCAAGAAAAAGACGCACAGATCGTCGAAGCCAGTCTGCGAAAACTAGGTGTTGGATAACAGTCCGGATGCGTTATTTCAAAGCACTAATTGCCCTTCCTAAAGGTTTGCAGCTCTGTTTGGCCTCCCCCGCAATACGCCGGGTCGCGTTGTGGCCGTGGGGTGTAGGTTTCGTTGCGTATCTGGCCGCTCTGTTTGGAGCTGTCTGGCTGCATCCCGTACTTCTGAATACGGCGGTATCTGCGCCGACCAGCTGGTGGACGCTGCTAATCTATTATGCAGCGTGGGCTTTTTTTGCATTGCTGCTCTTTCTTGCCGCCGGGTTGTTTACTGTCATTGTTGTTATGACCATCGCCGTCGTGTCTCAAACCTCGATTGCAGTTGCTGCGCTTCAGCTATTTGGACACGATGCACCGCAAGAACAGCCCTCCGGCGCGGCAGGCTTAGCCAAGGAAGCAGTGCGAACAATCTCCGTAGAAATGCTTAAGTTGGTTTGGCTTGTACCGCTGTTCATCGTGCTGCTTATCGCCGGCTTGATCCCTTTTCTGGCTCCTCTCGCTCTGCTGCTGGGTTCCTGGCTTCTTGCCTATCAATTTGTTGATTTGATTCTCGACATCTACAAACTCACAGCATGGCAGCGCATGCGTTTTGCGCTTAATCACTTCCTGCTTCTTTCCTGTTTTGGTTTAGTGCTGATGCTGATTTGGGCCCTTCCTCTTGCCGGCGTTTTGCTCGTTCCGGCCGCGCAAGCCGGCGCGGTATGGCTGCTAAACGAATCGGGCTTATTGCCGCCCAAGAACAAAAAGGCAATCATCACAACCGGTTAGGCTTGCGCCCCATCTCTTGCGTCAAGCACCAATGCGCAATTGACGATACTAGTAGTGATTTCCTGAAACGGAGCCTCATGAGTGACGCAGAAAAATTTTCGCCGCTGCCGGATAACACGACGGGGAGCAGTGACTCGTTCGCCAGCGAGCTCGATGAGTATGACCTTCTGCACAATGCACCAACGGCCAAAGCTCCCGACACCCTGCCCGGGCAGACCGATCTTTCTAAAACCGCAAAGGCTTTCAACAGTTTAATTCAGCGCAAAAAGAAAGAACAGGAAGTCGTCAGCGAACAAGCAGCGAAAGCGGCCCGCGAGCGGCACCTTTTAATGCTTAGAGCATTAATGAATATCCGGAAGTCTTTACGCGATCTCACTCGTGTTGATCTTGGCGATCGTTTTAAGCTGTTTCTATTTGGCGACGACTGGACCGGATGGCCCCGGCTGAGCATCAGGCTTCACGATAAAGAACAAACCGAGCAGGAATATTTTCCATTTGTTGTTACGGCACATGATCGTTACGATGCTGGAACAATTGAAATTTCCTACTCCGATCATCTGCCATCTGAAAAGGTTTCAGTTATACGCGATGGAGATCTTAAGCGCCTGCCGAATCTCCTTCGCAAATGTGTGCGCAGCTACCTTGATTATGTCGGCGATCTCGTGCTCGAAGCCGAACGGAAGAAAGATCAGCTGGTCGCGCTGCAAAAAAATGAACTGGAAAAGAAGAACATTCAGGACTTCACGGAAAGCGCGAGCGTAAAAAACAAACCGGATCTGGTTGCTGATTTGTACGAAGAAACATTTGAATCAGACTTTCTGGAAACTCTCCCTTCGCTGGACAACGTGGAGGCCCTGCCCGAACTTATTGAGCGTAAAAAAAGAATCTAGACCGAAAATAAGCGAATAAATTTTGCCTCGGCGGTGGTCCAGAGGCTTCGCCCAGAGCGATGCTGCCGGGTGCTGAAGGTGTAGCCTTTTTTACCCGGCACAACCCTTTGCCTCCCTTCGCTGTCGCCCGCCCAGTGGTCCAGACCAATGGCGACGAATCAATGCGGGCGACGCGCTGCGGTTGGCAAAGGGTTGTGCCGGGTTTTTGATCTGTTCTAAAAGACGTGCTGCCGCGAAAGGGCGGCTTGGACGCGTTTGCACTTTTTCCCGTACTTGAAGCAGCGCAGAACCTCCAGGTATTCAGACATATTTAAGG
>JAKPSH010000269.1 GCA_029555385.1 Pseudomonadota bacterium | reverse complement strand
GCTTAACCTCATGCGCCGGGGCGGGGGCGGTGCGGGCCCGCCGCAGGAAATCGGATTGCCGTGCGGTCTTGTGCAGTGAAGCATCTCCGGTTCCTGCAAGCCGAGTTCTGTAGGCGGGCGGCGGCGCGCCTTCAGCGCACGGCAGTGTCAAACTCTCCACCGCCCATGCGCGACTTTAGCTTTCCCCCAGGCGACGCCACAAATATGCGCCATCCAACGACTTTCAGGGGGAATTCCGGCAGTGGGGACTTTATTCGCTTATTCTAAGTCTAGCATTACTCCGTTAGGGTTATGGATTTGAGGCGATTTTCGCTAAACGGGAATCGTGAGCCCTCGGCCTGAGCCATAGTGCCATAGAGCACAGAGGCGGTACTGCTCGGGCCGAAGGCAGCGGAGCGATATCCTGTTTAGTGAAAATCGGTCAAAGACGCAGGCCTAACGGAGTAATGCTAGCGCAGTTTGAACTGCTGCAGCATGTCATTAAGCTGCGTTGCTTCTTCGGCGAGTTCGACGGCCGCGGTCGCCGTGTTATGGGCATGCGCAGAATTTTTTTGCGTGACTTGATCGATCTGCTCCAAGCCTCTGCGGATTTCACCAATGCCTGTGGCTTGGTCGGTGGAAGACTGAGCAATATTGCCTATCAAGTCGGTGACTTCCACGGTGCCGGCGGCAATCTCCTGGAATGAACGGGCGCTTTTCTCTGCGGTTTGGCGTCCGCGTTCTATTTTCTCGTTCGAAAGTTCAATAATCGCCGAAGTTTCATGGGCAGCTTTCGTGCTGCGCCCGGCAAGGTTTCTTACTTCCTCGGCAACTACAGAAAAACCGCGGCCATGTCTGCCCGCGCGAGCCGCTTCGACCGCGGCATTCAGTGCGAGCAAATTTGTTTGGAAGGCGATGTCGTCGATAGTCTTGAGAATCTTCGCGATTTCCGTACTGGAGGCGCGAATGTCGTCCATTGCGGCGACCATCTGCCTTATAGAGCCGGCGCCGTTTTCTGCGGCTTCTCTTGCCCGTTGGGAGAGGTGATTGGCTTGGGCGGCGCTCGCCGCGTTGGTTTGGGTTTGGTTTCCCAGATCGCTCATCGCGGCGGTAATTTCTTCAAGCGAGGACGCTTGGGTCGCAGCACCATCGGAGAGAGACTGGCTTGCTTCGCTTATTTCTGTTGCACGTTGTGTTACGCTCCCGGTTACGCTGCGAATTAATTTCATTGTCTCATTAAGCCTTGAATTTGTTTTTTCCAGCGGTTCGCGAATCACGCCAGTCGCTTGAAAAGTAAGATTGCCATCGGCGAGGCACTGAAAAGCATGCAGCACTTCATTCTTCAAATTCTTGTTCAGCACATTCAAGGCGCGGGATATTTCGCCGATCTCGTCTTTTTTCTGAAGCAGTTCTTCAGGAACCTCTTGGGTTAAATCGCCGCCGGCAATGGCGGAGATCATAGACGAGATACTTCGCACAGGGCGGCTGACCAACAGCCGGACGAGAATGCCGACGAGGACAATAAACAGGATATCGAGGATTACGGCATGGAGAATCGAGGTGCCAAGCGTCCGGCGTATCTGTTCGTTGACGAAGCGATCGTCCAAATACACGAAGAGAGTGCCGAGCTGCTCGGCAGCGCTTCCTTCGCCGTAGGCAATGGCCTTAGAAATGTTTGCTGGTTCCCCCGGCAATTCACTGCTGTCTACTGGGGTCCAACTGCTGTCCCGTGTCTTAACGGCAACGACTTTGTTGTCTTTATCGGTGATGGCCAGTGCAGCGAAGTCGGGATTCGCCATCTCTGCTTCAAGTGCTTTTTTTGCTTGCGCAATGGCGAAATCGTAGAGCGCTTGCGGAAGGACATTGAGCAAACGAGCGGATGCGCGATCAGCCGATCGCTCAAGCTGATCAAGAAGACGCCGCTTCTCAGAGTAATAATTAAACGCGCCGAAAGAGCCGGAGATGAGGGTGGCGACAAGCACCACCCAGAGGACGAATTTCTTGGCTAAGCTCATAAAACCTTAAGCGGTAGACGGCAGATTATTTTTTCCAATCCTCAACGCCGTATTTATCCAGGATCTTCTGCAACTCGCCCGAGGCGCGGAGTTTCTGCATGCCCTGGTCAAAGGCATCAGCGTACTTCTGGGAGTTTGGTTTTCCCGGAGCAAAGGCAATAAAGGCTTCTGTCGGTTCACCAAGCATTCCTGCCTCGGCCAGCGAATCTTCCGCTACCTGCATTTTTTTCAGCGTCCAGGCAACCACCGATTTGCACTCCACGGTAGCATCAATCCGGCCGGCAAGCAGTTTTTGCAGATTTTTCTGTAATGCGTCATCGCCGGTCATCGGCTGAACGGCTGGTGTGGTTTTGTTGGCTTCGACATACTTGTTAAACTCTTCAACGCCGTAATCGTACTCATCTACCGTGCCGATCTTAACGGACTTCAGCGAATCCAAATTTTGATACTTCCACGGGTTGCCTTTCTTGACGTAAAAGTAATTGTCGATCATGGCGATTGATTCTTTGGGCAGGACGCAAGTCGGGCATTCTTCTGATGCCGCGCCGATGATCGCATCATTTTTGCCGCTCGCGATATCAGCGAGTGCACGGCTCCACGGCTGTTTCTGGTAATCAATGGTGTGTCCCAGGGGCTCAAAAACCGCTTTCATCACTTCGACCGCATAACCCGGCAAGGCGGAGCCGGGTTCATCGTTAAACGGCGGCCAAGGGTCCGCACGAACTGCCAGAACGTCGGCCCGGGCTGCACTGGTCAAACACGGACAAAGAACCGCACACACAAGAGCGAGAGCCGAAATTGTCTGCTTAATCATTGGTAATATTCTCCCCCAGAAAAACTTAATCAAAACTAATAATTGGATGAACAAGTGTATGGTAATGTTTCACTTTCCATTTAGGAAGGACAAGCAGATATTTCTTGAAAATATCCACGAGTTTTCCGGCGGGTAATTACGCGGCTTCGAGACCGCCGATGCTACGATCCTGTTTTTACGGCATTCTCGTAAACAATCATCGGAAGCTCCCCGTGGGTGATGACTTTCTCGGAGACAACCACCTCTTTGACGTCGATTTTGCTCGGTACGTCATACATTGTCTCGAGCATGGCATTTTCGATGATGGAGCGAAGTCCGCGTGCGCCTGTTTTTTTGTCGTGCGCCTTGTGCGCAATTTCACGGACAGCGCCATCAGTGAAACGCAGTGCGACATTGTTTAGCTGAAAGAGCTTTTGATACTGCTTGATTAGCGCATTGTTCGGCTCCGTCAGCACTTTTACGAGATCGTCCTCAGTAAGTTCATCCAGTGCCACAACGATTGGAACACGACCGACAAATTCCGGAATCATGCCGAAGGTGACAAGATCTTTCGGCTCCAGTTGTTCCAGCGCTTTTGTTTTTTTCTTATTGTGCAGGGGGACAATGTTCTCCGAGCCAAAGCCGATGGATGATTTACCCAGCCGCCGCTTGACTGCGTTTTCCAGGCCGTCGAAGGCCCCGCCGCAGATAAACAAGATATTGGTTGTGTTTATCTGGAGCAAATCCTGCTGCGGATGCTTACGTCCGCCTTTCGGCGGTACGTTGGCTGTGGTGCCTTCGATGATTTTCAGGAGCGCCTGCTGCACTCCTTCACCAGACACATCACGGGTGACCGAGGGGCTGTCGGATTTGCGCGCGATCTTGTCGATTTCATCAATGTAGACGATGCCGCGTTCGCAGCGTTCTACGTCGTAGTCGGCGGCCTGCAGCAGACTGAGAATGATGTTTTCGACGTCTTCGCCGACATAGCCTGCTTCGGTAAGGTTGGTTGCATCGGCGATGGTAAACGGGACATTAAGCATTCGCGCCAGGGTCTGCGCGAGCAATGTCTTGCCGCATCCCGTAGGGCCAAGCAGCAAGATGTTAGACTTTTGCAGTTCAATTTCATCTTTAGTTTTTGAGCTGAGGCTATTAATGCGCTTGTAGTGGTTGTATACCGCGACCGAGAGAACTTTCTTGGCCCGCTCTTGTCCAATTACATATTTGTCGAGATACTCACGAATCTCAGCGGGAGTAGGGAGCTCGCTGCTGAATTGTGCGCCAGGGCCGTCATCGAGTTCTTCACCAAGTATGTCGTTGCATAGTTCAATGCATTCGTCACAGATGTAGACATTAGGGCCGGCGACAAGCTTTCTTACATCGTCTTGAGTCTTTCCACAGAACGAGCATTGAAGTGTGGGGCCTCGTGAAAACCGGTCGTTTTTCCCTATCACAGCGATAACCCTTTACTAATAAAAACAGTTGCTTAAGCCTTTTACGGATAGCTTTCACCTGCTTTCCGATCTTCTAATTTTAAAGATGGCGGAAACGGGGCTTTTGTTTCAGGAAAAGCATGCCCGCTGGAGAATAGGATCGACAATTCTTAGCCGTTGCTTAAATTTACGTAAGCCGTTGAATCTATGATATTTATTTATTTCCTTTGGGATCCTCCCCTCGATTTTTTCAGCACTTTCTGTTAGGTATAGGGCGCTTATTTTCGATCTTTTTTCTCCAATTCGAATTTGTAGATAAATGTGCAGCCGGTTGTTTTCAGCCCCGGGTGAGCGTTTCTGCTCAAGGGCGAAGAAGAAACGGCAGCTTAAACGGTTTTGATTGGTTATTTATTCGTCCGCACTTCTCTTTTGTGACTGGGAATAGGAGCGCAGGAAAGCCGCGGCTGATGTTGTGTTTGCAGCAGCGGCTGCTGCTTTCCTGCAGGAGTTTCCCGACAAAGGAGTTGAAAGATGAGGATGGAGGTGGACGAGCTTTCCGGTGCGGTTACCGGATTGGTGCTGCGCGAACCGGGTTCGACAGAACTGATTTTGCATGTGCCAGATGCGCCAGTGCTGTGTTTTCCCACAGCGCAAAGCCGTGCTGTGCTCGATGGAGTGCCGGCGGGCGCCCTTGTGGTGGTCGGCGGCGTTGCCGAGAAGACTGCCCAGGGCGTCTGCTTTGAGGTGGAGCGTGCAAAAGGCGAGCATGTGCGGCGCGATCTGCGTCTTGCTCCCGGCGTCTCGTTTTGGGAGTGGACTGCCATCGCAGAGTTGGCTCAGAACGAGCTGGTCCTTAATTATCATCCGTCGCTCGAATTCAGCAACGGCGAGCGCATCTGGGGCAAGCGGCAGAGGCTTGTTCTTGGACGGGATGTGATTTGGGATCTCTCTCACCGGAGCCCGGTCCGAATTGGCGATCGGTTTTGCTGGTGGCTGGAGGTCCTGACGCCGGAATCTCTACGGCAGCTTGGACACAGCGGTCCGCTTTGGGGGGCAACTCTCATTGTCGACGAGGATCTGCATGCACGGCTGAACGCCTTCGTTCAGGGCATGCAGTGAGTCCTTTTGGGCGATGTGCTTAATGTGCAAACCGTAATAAGGAGAACGGCTGCCGCTGCGTTTTTTTGGCTGCCGTTTCTCCTTGTTCAACTCACTTGACCACAGCGGAGAACAGTTGTTAGCTTCAAGCAAGCCTCGTTGGCTGGAAGCTGCGGCTCGACATAGGCGTATGAGCAATGGATAGAGCAAAATGAAATCAATTGGTATCGACTGCACGGCGGGTGCGGCAGGGGACATGCTTCTTGGCGCTGCCTTGGATCTTCTCGCCGGTTATTCCGGGCGCGATTCTCTTGCGTATGATGAAGAGTTTGAACCTGTCGAGCTTGCCGCATGGAACGAACAGATCAAGAACCTGCTCAGCCGTGAAGAAGGCAAACGGTTTTCGCTGCGCCGCGTCCGGCGGGCCGGTCTGTCTGCGCTGAAAATCGACTTCTATGTCAGTGGCGTGCATGCCGATCATCACGCCAGTCCTCACGGTGCGGCGACGCTGGCTGGTGTTTCAAAAATCGTGGAAAAGCAGCACACGAACGGCGGTTTGAGCACGGCGGCTGCTGAATTGAGTTTGAAAATTTTCCATGTTTTGGCGCAAGCCGAGGCGAAAGCTCACCGGACGCTGCCGGAAAAGGTTCACTTTCACGAGGTCGGTGCGTTTGATTCGGTAATGGATGTGCTTGGCTTCAGCGCGGCGTTTGCAGAACTTGCGCCGGATGAAGTTGCCGCGACACCGGTTACGCTTGGTTCCGGAACGGTGCGCACTGCGCATGGAGTGCTTGATGTGCCGCCGCCGGCTGTCCGTGAAATAGTCGAGCACTTTTCCTTACCCATAACAGGTATTATGCTGGAGGGGGAACGCCTGACGCCGACTGGCGCGGCTATCCTTGCCGCAGTTGTTAATCACTGGAATTGTGCAGTCAGTGCCGAGGGAGCGGCCGCGATCGGCAAGGGCGCCGGAAACCGCGAAGATACTCTCCGTCCGAATCTTGTGTCGATGTATCTGCATCGGTCTTGAGGATGCCGGCGTTATTTAGTTGTTCACGATGTGGCCTGCGCTGTCTGTATGGTTTATAGTTGGAAACGGCAGATGCAGTTTCTGTTTTTCTTAAATTATTAGGAGTCGTGGCGCGTGGAAAAGAACATTGAAGTTGGCTTTAAAACAGGAGACCGTGTGCGTAAAACCGGGACGCAGGGACCGGTGGGCACGGTTGAACGGGTTCGCATTGAAACAATGCGCGAGACGATTAAAGTAGACGAAACCGAGCCGCCCAGCGTTACGGTTACTGTGATGTGGGACAACGGCACATGCTCACACTTCGTGCCGGGCGGCCTGGAGAAAATATAAGACGATCCCCGGCGAATTCACTGCTTATCGCACGATGTTGAAGCCGGAGGGGGCTGTACGATAATCATCCCATCCTGGGACACAGTGAAATCGATCACCCCCGCTTCCTTGAGCGGCGAATCCGGACGCTGGTCTAATATCATCTGGTAAGTTCGTCCTGTTTCAAGCTCGCGAGGTGAAGCAATGCTGTATGAGCCGAACGCTGGAATCGCGCCGTAAGTGATTTTTTGCGGACTGCTCTGCTCGGAGACAACGACTTGCCAGACCATGGCGCAGTAAGGAGTTTGGCAGCCGTCACTCGTATCAAATACGCGGATTCGTGAATAAACAGGTCTTTGATTTTGCGCGGTAGGGGAACTGACAAGAAATACCGGCTGCGGAATCTGTTCAGCTTCTGAGGCGGGGCGGACTTCAATTATGCCGACAGTGCAGCTTGATAGTGTTAATGCTGCCAGGACCGCAGTTAATCGACGGAGCAATTGATGTGACATAGCGCTTCCTTTTTCTGGTTTTAATGAAAAGACGCTGAAATCTTGATCGTAGTTATACTGCGGGGTATTTGCCGGCATCAAGGAGAGAATTTGCGGTCAATAAAAGGGAAGTTTCCCCGGGATATGCGGGGGTGTCAGGCGTTATCCGTGGGGTGGTTTTGTTGAAAAATTCGGAAGCCTTACGAATCGGCGGCAGTGCGGCAGGCGAAACTGAATTTCTTTTCTGTACCGAGGCGCAGCCGGCTGATATTCGTGCTGTGCCGGAGAAAAATCAATGCCGCTGCTGCAATCGCGGCGCCGAGCAGTGCCGGCGAGGCGTTGTGTTGAGCAAACTGGAATCCAAGCAGGATGGGGAGCGCGGCCGCGGCACTCAAGGAAGAAAGCGACACGTAGCCGAAACATCTGAGCGCCAACGCGAACACGGCAACGGCGGCTAATGTCGGGTAAGTCGCCAGAATAAGAAAAACGCCAAGGCTGGTCGCCACCCCTTTGCCGCCGCGAAAGCGCAAAAAAGGCGAAAAGCAATGTCCGGCGATGGCGGCAGCACCGAAAGTCGGACCGTAAATTGAAAACGCGGATGACGGAAAGATCAGTAATGCCAGGCCGACCGCCGCCGCGCCCTTAATCATGTCCCCAAGCAGTGTGATTACTCCGGCTTTCTTGCCGAGAAGACGTCCGACATTGGTTGCGCCAACATTGCCGCTTCCTTGTTTGCGCACATCCGCTCCCATCACCCGTCCAACCAAAAAGCCGACGGGAATGGCGCCAAGAAAGAAAGCCAATTGGTGACAAAGCGCTGTGGCCGCGATTTGCGACAAGGCCATAAAGATTGACCGGAATTTCAGGTAAACAACAACGAGTCGGGGCGAGAGGATTTGAACCTCCGACCTTACGGTCCCGAACCGTACGCGCTACCAGACTGCGCTACGCCCCGGCAAACGCCAAAACAAGCAGTGTTTTAGCGGCCATTCTTCATAGCACCATGAGACGATTTAGAAAAGTCCCCGGAGGAACGCTGCGCGAAACAAAGGTTTTCTATCTATGAAGCCTTTTTCAGCAGCTCGATAGGTGCTTTATAGTCAGGTTTTCCGAAAATATATGTGCCAGCGACCAGTACATTAGCGCCTGCGCATAACGCTTCTTTCGCGGTTTCGCTGTTGATGCCGCCGTCGACCTGCAGATAAATATCCCTGCGGCTTTCAGCAATCAGCTTGGCTGTTTGCGCAATCCGGGCAGTTGATGCCGGGATATATCTTTGTCCGCCCCATCCGGGGTTGACGCTCATAATGAGAAATAAATCCGCATCAGCGCAAATGGGCCCCAAAAGCTCAACAGCAGTAGCCGGATTAATCGACACTCCCGCTTTGGCTCCGGATTCATGAATCTGCTGTACCGTGCGATGCAGATGCGGGCACGTCTCCAAATGGACGGTAATGATGTCAGCACCGGCATCACGAAACGCCTGAATCTGACGCTCCGGATTAGTAATCATCAGGTGCACATCAAGCGGAAGCGCGCACGATTTTTTTACCGCACTGACAAGCTGGGGCCCGAACGTGATCGGCGGAACGAAATGTCCGTCCATCACATCAAGGTGAATCCAATCCGCGCCGGCTGCTGCGACCCGTCCGACTTCCTCGCTCAAACGGCCCCAGTCTGCGGCCAGTACCGACGGTGCGATTAATGGCGTCATGTGCCTCCTGCGTACTAAACAAACTGCTGCCCGGGGCTGAAACTTCTTCCGCGAAGCAGCTCGGCGATTCGCAAACGATTTTTCCCCGGAAACTGCATCTCGTCAATAGCTGCGAATTCTCCGTCACGGCAAGAAACGATAAGTTCTGCCTTATTCACTTCGACAATTGTTCCCGGTTCGGCGGCGGGGAAATTCTGATCGGCGGTTTGATGGGCGGCGAATATCTTGACCGGAGAACCGGTGATTGATGTTCTTGCTCCCGGTACTGGCGAGCACGCACGGATTCGCCGCAAAGTCACCGCGAGCGGCTCGCTCCAATTAATGCGCCAATCATCCTCTTCCCACTTTTCCGCATAAGTTGCTCCCTCCGGAGGCTGCGGCACTGCGTGCCGCGTTCCGGACAACACCTTAGGCAAGGTGCTGAGCAAAAGATCGGCGCTGAGAAGCGCCAGCTTATCGTGCAGCGTGCCGATAGTTTCTTCCGGCTCGATCGGTGTTTCTGCGCGGCAAAAAACCGGACCGGTATCGAGCCCCTCATCCACCTGCATGATGGAGACCCCGGTTTTTTCATCTCCGGCAAACAGCGCATGCTGGAGCGGCGCCGCGCCGCGCCAGCGCGGCAGAAGAGATGGGTGAACATTAATCATGCCGCACTGAGGAAAATCGAGCAGCGCGCTTGGTAGAATCTTGCCGTACGCGCAAGTTATAAAAATATCAATCGGTGCTTGTGCGTTCAAAAAATCGGCCAGGGCGGTACTGCTCTTTTCACCAGAAAGGAATTTCTGCCCGTTGCGGACTTCCAGGTGCAAGCTTTTCAACGATGCCGGCTGATAAACCGGCAGCCCCGCAGCCAATGCGCAAGTCTTTACGGGCGGCGGGGTAAGACGCTGCCCGCGCCCGGCTGGCTTGTCCGGCTGAGTCACCGCGGCTATGACGCGGTATGAGCCGCACTGCACCAACTTTTCCAGACAGGGAACGCAGAACTCGGGTGAGCCAAAGAAAACAACCGATGGAAACTCTGCTGTTGCGGAATCATTCATGCTCTGCCGACCGGAGCTTGCTGTATTTTGCCTTTACCAGTTGCTGCTTCAGCCGGCTAAGATGGTCGATAAACAGAATGCCGTCAAGGTGATCGATTTCATGCTGCAGGCAAATGGCAAGCAACCCCTCTGCTTCGATGGTCAAATCGTTTCCGCTTTCATCAACTCCCTGGACGACCACTGACGCTGAACGCTTTATCGTCTCACGAATTCCCGGAATGCTCAGACACCCCTCTTCGCTTTCAGTCTTTCCGCTGCGTGAGCGAATTTCGGGATTAATCAGCTTGTAAAGACGCCCCCGCCTTGCACTTTCCTCATCATCACCGACATCGAGAACAAGCAAGCGGTGTTCAGATCCGACTTGCGGAGCTGCAAGACCGATCCCGGGTGCGGCGTACATCGTCTCAGCCATGTCGGCCAGCAGGGTCCTGATTTGCGGTGTTATATCGGTGACCGGACGGCATTTGACGCGGAGCTGAGGGTCGGGATGAATAAGTATATCTAGCATGGTCAGCACACGCGTAAATAAAACCAAAACAATGCAGTTACTTAGCTAATTTGGTTGCCGTTTTCTCTAAATATCAGCAATGCCGCCACTCGTCTATAAGACTAAGAGTCGATGCTCGCCGCTTTATGTTAGTCGTTTAATGCCCCCGGGAATTACGTCGTCGTCCCACCTCGGGTAGGAAAAGATGCCTTAATTCCTTGTGAATTATAATATGAGACAATCGTATCAAGTTCGTGCCGGTGCAAGCACCATCATTACGGCTTGAACAAGTTCTTCTAGTGTAAAAGGTTTATGCAAAAATATCCGGCCGGATGTTTGCAGATAAAGCTGGGTTTCGGGGCGGGCTTTTTCACCAGTAAGAAAAATAAACTTCACGGCTTCCTTCGGTCTTTCGTTAAGTAAAGTCTCGTAAACATGGCGCCCGCTCATCCGGCCTAAGTTCAAATCGCAAAGGATCAGATCAAATGCCGCATTGGCCTTAATTTCACTAATTACTTCTTGTCCGGACATCGCGCGGCACGCCAATATTGTTCTTCGGGCAAGGGTTAACTCAAGCATTCTTTCGATCGCGCTTGCTACGCTTGCTTCGTCTTCGACGATAAAGATTTTAACAGACTGCGGCAGCGGCTCATATTTGCTGAAGAGCGCATCGAGTGACTGTGCGGGGGGCGCGGACGAGTCTTCCGTTGACGCCTGAGCTTTGCTTGTTTCTACTGCGCACGTTTGCGGGCCGTGCGGCAGTTCAACTATCGCGCTGAAGCGGTATCTGCCGTTCAGTTCGCGCTCCTCCAGTTGAATCAATCCCTGAGCGCGCTGCACAATCGCGTAAGCCGAGGTAAGGCCGAGACCGAGCCGCTTTTGTTCCGAATAAGCAGTGACCAGCGGCTCGAAAAGTTGCGATAAGTTATATGGACAAGGGGCGTTTGCCCAGGAGTGGATGCAAACAGTTGTGGAATCGCCGGCAGACCAGGCTTCAACTTCGATACTTGCCGGTTCGTTGTCGAGTTCTAATACGCCGTCATCTGCCGCGAGGTCTGTTCGCGGCTCAGCTTCGAATTCAAGAACTGTAAATGCGTTGTCCAAAAGCTCGGCAATCAACGAAACGAACTGATCCTGATCGATAAAAGCAGCCGGGGGCTCGTTTCCATGAATGCGCAGGTGGACAAGAGACGAATCTACGCCGCGCCTGGTGCGAAGTTTGCTCAAGGCGGACTGAATTGATCTTGTCACATCGCAGGGAGCGGGACTGCCGTTGCGCTGAGAAAAAAGCAGCACGAGCTTTTCCATAGTGCCTGAGATTCGCCAAGATTCACTGATAATCGAACGGGCATAAGCCAAGGTTCGTTTTGCATCGGCGTTGGAGCTGCCGTCAGGGGGCGAAAAGCGTTCGATTACTGTAGCCAGCGAAATGATCGAGGTAAGCGGATTGCCGACTTCATGGCCGACTTTATGCATTAAGCCGGAAAGAGCTTCTTTGCTTCTGGTTTGTTCGAGGCTGAAGCTTGGTTTTCCAACGCGCAGAGCGCCGGTGCTGCTGATATTATTCTCCGAATTATTCATTCATCTGGTAGACTGTTCTGCGGTAAAACTGGCCCTAGCAGATTATCTCTTGTTCGGGATTGCGTAAACGCGAATTGGCAGATAAAAGCCAGATGTAAATTTCCAGAGCTTTTGTGACATTGAAACTTTTTGCGTATATTCGTCAGCACCTTTCGTTTCCGTGGCTGACCGTTCTTTGCGGCGCCCTTCTTGCCTTTTATGTTTCCGCATATTTTGATGTAGCTATCGAGAGCAGGCAGCAGGCCATTTTCCCGATAATCTTAGTTGCTCTTTGGCGTGCACCAATAGATTCAAAGCAAAGGCTTCCGATCTTGATGGTTTTAGCCGTTTTCATGTTGTGGCTCATGCTCAGTGTCGGGCCGTTTGTAGGATCGAATACTGCGGGAAGACCTGTTTTTTTTGCGCAGCTCAGTGATGATGAGCACGGACTTAAGGTGCGCGGATATGTGCAGCGATACAATGAAATTGCCCGGACCTATAACTTGCCCGCGGCGGATTTACTTAGGCGCAATATTGATGAAGATCGTGAGGCGAATGAATGGCTGAGCGGTTCGACTGTCGCGGGGCTTCTGATCACCGGTGCACCGAGATGGCTGCGAGTCGTGCCAAAGCCCGTCGATTATACGGCTTCGTCGTCTTTTACGTTTGGATCTTCCGGAATACCGGCGGATACTGCGCAACAGGCGCAGAGTCTTGGCCTAGCGCCCGGAGTAGACCTGCTTTTCATGCATTTAGACAGCCTGGGCTTTCCGCTTGCGGCATCGCTGCTTCCTGAAGCATTCAGCGTACCGGCGGATATGCCGGAACTGACCCTGCATTTTCTTGCCTGGTTTGCCGGTGCTGTTTCGCCTCTTGCGTCTGAAGGAGACCGGGCGCGTGAACGCGCGATGCGCTATGCGGCTTTGGTTGAAGCGGCAAGTCTTGAGGGACCTTGGACAACGAAAACGCCTTTGGGTGTTGCGTACTATATGCTGGCGACGTTCGACCTGATGGAAGCGCTTGCGGATGGCGACGGGAGGCGCGGGCGTTTCGACCTGATCATCAAGAAGTTCGGCGACGCTGCTGCTTATGTAACGCCAATGGACGCGCCGGAGGTTTTTGCGGCAGTGATGAACAACGCTGCAATCGCTGCTGCGGCTAATGCCATATCACGAGAAGAACGCAACAGAGCAAAAGCATGGTTTTGGAAGGCAATGGTGGTCACGGGAAAAGACGGCAGGCAAGTCAAAGCGGCAAGGACGGCTTTTCTCAATTTGTATCTGCTGGATCAGCGCGGCCTTTAGAATTTGCCATCACTTGAGCTGAAACCGCACGCATCTTGTCTCGGCAAACAACCCTGGTTCTTGCGACGGAATTACAGAGTGCGACAAACCTATCGCATAAAAACTTAATATCTATAGGAGTATGTCCAATTTCCGACATGGTGTTGCGTTTTTGTATAGTTTCCGCTATATTTTTCTCGCTTTTTGCGATGGAGTTGTATTATGCAGATCGCATGTGTGGGGCAATCGGCGGCGGCGCGGATATCACTGCAAAAATTCATCGACAACGCCTACCAAGACTGCCGGTCTGCGGTGGGTCATTTAAGTCTGATCAAAACATATCCTGCTTCGCGGGAAGAACTTTTAGTCAACGCACCGCCGGATGTCGTATGCGTATCCGAGTTGTTTTCTCTTGATGAAGCGTACAGTCTTTGCCGGGAAGTGCATGCTGTACACCCGGCCCTTCCGGTCTTTGTTTTTCTAAGTCCGGAACGCTATTCGCTGCGCAGCTTGCGGCGTTTGGAAGGCGTCTCAAGCGAGGTTTTTTCTACGGACGATCCAGCGCTGCGAGTTGTTCATAAACTATTGGGAATCGTTCCCCAGACGCGCCAGCGCAATTACGGCAAGTTAGTGACGGTCACGGGCGCCAAGGGAGGTGTTGGAACTACCTCGATCGTGTCGGGACTTGCCCACGCTGCTCAAGCTATCGGAAAAAATTCAACGGTGCTGGATCTATCGCCAAGCAGTGCGTTTGCCCACTATATGGCTTTTCCCAAGTGGCAATCTCCCGACTATGCTGCTGTACTTGTGGACAACATCACGCCCGATGAGGTGTTGGTCGAACGCTGTATGGCTACTGCGCCGAACGGTATCACCGTGCTGCTTGCTCCGGCTGGCGGCAATGAGATACGGGAGATTTGGCTGCGCGATCCGTCACGCTTTGAAATCACCTTGGCCATAGTTGATCACCTGCTCGAACTGTTTGATGTGGTGCTTGTTGACCAGGCTGGCGCGGAAGGAGTACTGCCGTTTGCCTTAAATTGCCGCGCGGACTGCCGACTGCTCATTGCAGGCAATGACGCCGCGTCAGTGCATCTGCTGAGTGCGGCTCATACGCAAATGCTCGCTCTTCCTGGAAGCGGTTGCGTGCGTGTGCTCCAAAACAATGTGCATGAATTCGGGCTGACGACCGATGATTTCCTGGATTTTCTTTATTTGGGCGAGCATTTCGAAGAGTCAATGATGCTTTCTCCGTCCGTGCCTTACGAAAGCAAGGGCCGGCATTGGATTGGCACAGGAAACACTTTTTACACCGAAAGCGGCAGCAGTGTTCAGGAAATCCTCGAACGTAGTCTGCGCCGGATGATTAACGAGGGGACAGAAGCGGCCGGTTTAAGCCTGCAAGAAAGTCGAGTTTTCTCTGGACTGAAAAGGCTGCTTTCCCGCCCGCGTCTAAAGCGCCAGTTTGTCTCAGCAGCCAAACCCGTGCCGCGTTTGGAACAAAATACGGCAGTGAACACCTGTCCGGCAAAACTAAAACCTTCGCGCAAGACAAATTTGACTATGCGGCTGCACCTTGATGAACCCCCGGCTCCGGATGCTGAACGGATTGTCCCGGCTGACGATGGGGGTCTCAACACTAAAACTGCAAAAGAAGCTGGCGCGGGTGCTGCCGAAGCGAAAGAGGTTATTACTAACGGATTCTTCTATCAACCGCCGCAAGTCCAGGATGGCTTGTCAAATCCTGATGCTTGATTGGCGCGAGCAAGGCAACTATGCTTTAACTTACGAAGGAGAAGTGCGATGCGAAAGAACTTACTGCATATCAACCGTATGAATAAGGAAAAAGGCAGCTTGGCGCTGGAGCAGGTCTTGTTTATTGGCGCCGTGGTAGCATTGTCCGCAGGACTGTTTATTTTCTACGACAACCTTTCTTCTTACTTCAGCAGCATCACTTTTGCTCCGTCGCCCAAGAACTTTGGCGCGGCACCAGGAAATCCGGGAACGTCGGGCAACTGATCGCTAACGCTGATCTTAGTTTTCCGTTTGTCTTTTTAACCGCAAGGGAAGCCTACGCTAATGAAAAGACCTATCCCCAAACGGCCGCGCCGCCTGCGCAGTTTCAAGACCAGTCTTTATCTTATTGGTGCTGCAGCGATTGGCATGTTTGCGTTTTTATTCGCTGCTTTTTTCCGGCCGCAGCCGGTTTCTTCAAAACCGCTTGTGCCTGAAGCGGCGCCGGACGGAGAACAAGCAATGGTGCTCATTCCAACCCCGGTGCGGACGATTGCCCGGGGTGAGAAGCTGAGCATGGTGCCGTTTCAAAAGACGAAATGGCCGAAGAGCCAGCTTCACGGAAATTATATTATGGATGAGGCAGAATACGCCGCGGCTGCAGCGCTGGCGCCGCTTCCTGCGCATCTGCCGGTGCCGGTTTCCGCAGTGGCTCCCGGTGGTGGCGATGCCAATGCCGTAGTGGAAAGCATCTCCGCCGGGCTTCGCGCCATTACCGTGCGTGTAGACGCTGAGTCTGCGGTTGAGGGCTGGGCCAGGTCAGGCAACTATGTTGATGTCATTGTGCTTCGCCAATCTGCCGATCGCGATGTCGGTATTGAGGCAAAAGTGATTGCCGAGAACGTAAGAATCCTTTCCGCGGGACGGTCGACGCAGCCGGTAAGCGGCGAATCTGCGCCGAATGCCCCGCCGACAATTACGCTTCTAGTTACGCAAGAGGATGCGCTGAAAATAAAAACAGCGGCAAATGTGGGCAAGCTTACATTTGCGCTGCGCGGCACAGGCGATCAACTGCCGACGGTTTCATTGGAAATGAACCAACGGGCGCTGCTTGGCTCGGCAAAATCGTTTGTGCCGCGCAAGAAGATCTATACCGGTAAAGCGACCGGCCCGGACGGAAAGACCTATTTACTCAGCGATGATGCGCGCTGGGTGCGTGCACCGGAAATGGAGGAGCCGCCGTTGCCCGAAAAAGCCGCCCCAGAAAAACCTGAAGACTCAGGCCGCAGCGCCGGAGAGATGGAACAGAAACCCGCAGTAAACGCGCCGCACGGCGCACGTTCCAAGGAGCAGAATGTCTAGCGAGAGAATCATTGTCGGCGCGGATCAAATCCGTCAGAAATACTTCGGTGCGGCCGGCCGCGCCAAAGCGCCGGTCTCTGCTTCGGGCGACTTGACACCATCCGCCCGTTATATAGTTGTGCAGGCGAAAAAGAAGATCGGTCAAAGAATCGCCTGCGCTGCGGCAGCGCAGCCGGATGAGGAGGAGCTGCTCAAACTGGTGCAGAATATCGAAGTTGCGGAAGGCGAAGAGCTTTCCGGGCGGGAAAGAACCGCGGTTGTCGCCAGTCTCAGTGCCGCGCTTGACAATTTTGATATTCTGACGCCGCTGGTGGAAAATACCGAGGTCAACGATGTCATTGTCCGCGCGTACAATGATATCTCTATTCAGATCGGCCGGCGCAACATTCAGACCGATCTGCGCTTTGCTGGAAAAGATGCCTACAAGGCCTTTGTCGAGAACCTGCTCAAGCGTGCCGGCAAGGCATGCACGCTTTCTACGCCGGTGGTCGATGCGGCGCTGACGCAGAATATACGTGCCTGTGTCACGCATGAATCGTTCTCTCCCGCGGGATCGGGCCCGATGCTTACACTGCGCATTGCACGCCACGGTGCTATTTCACTGGAAGGCCTGGCCGTGCGCGAGCTTGCCCCCCCGCAGATACTTGATTATCTCTCAGTGCTCGTCAAAAGCGCGCAGGCCACGCTGCTTATTGCCGGAGAGGTCGGTACGGGCAAGACAACCCTGATTAAAGCACTCGCTTCGCGAATCGATCCGGAAGAGGCGATTCTTGTTATTGAAGATACGCACGAACTCGCGCTGGATCGTCCATTTGTGCGCACGCTTCTTACACGTGAGGCGAACACGGAGGGTGCCGGGCGCATCACCCCGGCACAGGCCATACGCACGGGGATGCGTATGGCGATGAATCGGGTGATCCTCGGCGAAATGCGGGATGGTGAAGCTGCGGAAGCGTTTATCGATGTTTGCGCGTCCGGACATCCCGGCATGTCAACAATTCATGCGCGAAGCGCCAGGGATGCGCTGCTGCGCCTTGAACTTTTTCTTTCCCGAGCGCAGGGCAATGTCACGATTGATACCGTGCGGCGCCAGATAGCGCATGCTATCTCCGCCGTTGTTTACCTAGGTGTGGATAAAGCTCAGCGCAAAAGGCGCATCATGAGCGTGGTGGAAGTCGGCACCGCGGCAGACGGTGCGGTTCAGCTCTCTCCAGTTTTTAGTTACGCACCTTCCGGCCCCTTTGCCGAATGGATCAGAGAAAGCGGGATTTCGTTTTTTACAGGCACACTGCACGAACACGCCGTGGTACTGCCGCTGCCCGGGCAGCGGATTGGCTTTGATCCAGACGAACTTTATTGCACAAGCAGCACTTAAGGACGTGGAAATATGCTTAACCCAGTCCGCAGAAAAGAGCGGGTGCGTGCGCAAAGCCTGTTTTCGCAAAAAAGCGGACAATGGTGCGTCTCTGGCGCAGAGCGTCATGCGGCCGAAGTTTCCCGTCCGCTTTTTTTGGCACTCTCGCTGTATTTGGAGCAGGGCGGCACAGCGTTGAAGCCGGAGCTGTTCGTAGCTATTTCGTTTTGCAGCGCTTTTGCCGCCGGCTGCCTTGCCGTGTTCTTTGCCCCGACAGTTTTTGTTGTGCCGGCAGCTCTTCTTGGCGGGATGTTTCCTCTTTCATGGCTGGAAGCCCGCGTGACGGCGCGCGCAGGAAAGTTCAGCCGGGATTATCCCAGTGTGCTGCTTGCGGCCGCATCCAGCATCAAAGCCGGGATGACGGCAACGGCGGCTCTGGAACGGGCGGTTGTGCTTCTGCCCGGAGACAGTCTCGTTCGGCGGGAAGTGGAGCAATTGCTCGCCGCGCTGCATCGCGGCGAACGTAAAGAATCAGCGCTTCAGCGATTCGGACGCTCGATACGTCAAGCCGATCTCGAACTATTTCGTGAGGCGTTTGCTTTGGCGCTGGAAAACGGCGGGCGTTTTGCACCGACTTTGGAGCGTTTAGCCCGGGTTTGCCGCGATCGAGAAGTATTAATCCGGAGCGCCGAGGTGTGCACGGCGACGATGCGCATGACGGCCAATGTGCTGCTTGCTGTTTCACCGCTCATCGTCTTGATGATTTCAGTGCGCACAAACGGATACTGGGAGCTGTTTTTTCAGCATCCTACCGCCAACTTTATCGCTTCTTTGGGAATTGCCGTTATTATTTGCAGTTATGCGCTGCTGCGCCGGATGAGCAGCTTCAAGCCATGAGTATCGCCGAAGTTTTTAATCACGGCATCTGGCAGGTCAACGCTGGCGCACGCCGCTCGGCACGGAATAAGCAGCGGAGAACTGCCCGGATGCGTCTGGAAAACCTGCGGAATTTTGCGGGGCGCTCGGCGGCGCAAAGGGAAGCGGCAGCAAGCAACGGTGCTTTAGACAGCGTGTGTCTCGATGCCCTGCAAGATCGTTTGGGGCGGGCAGGCTGGATCACTAAACGCGAACGCCAAGCTGCCAAGCTGGTCGGCGGTTCCGTTGTGTTGAGCGGAATAATCGCCGGGAGCGCCTGCGGGGCGGTGAAAAGTCTGCCGTTTATCGCGTTGGGTGCCGTATGCGGGGGATATCTCGGTGTGCTTTGCTGGATGGGCGTGCTGCGCGTCCGTGCAGTGAAATCCGAGCGGGAGATTCTATTTGAACTGCCGCTGTTTCTTGAATCGGTCATTTTGCTGGTGGAAGCCGGGCTGGGTGTGCTCCCGGCCCTGCAGCGGGTGGTGGTCAGCAGGTCCAGACGCCGGGGAACGCTGCTGCACAAGTTGTTTGATCTCGTATATGGCCTGACGGCTGCGGGAATGCCATTCTCGGAGGCGCTCAAGACAGTTGCCGATCGAGTGGAGATTCCGGCACTGCGCCATACCCTGCTCCATCTCGATATTACCGGCAGTGAAGGGGGAGAGTTGATTCCCGCGATGCGCAGCTTGAGCGACCATGGGCACAGCGAATGGAAACTTTCTGTGGAAAACCGGCTGCGCCGGCTGGAGAACCTGGTCGTTTTTCCGGTTTTTGCCGCCGTTCTCGGTTTGATGTGCTTGGCGGTTGCTGTGCCCGTGGTGCCGGTGCTCGATTTCTTTGCTGCGGCTCAGCAAAATAAGCAGTCAACAGCGATGGTCAATAATTTGCAGAACGCTCCTGCGGTGTTTGGGAGATAGAAAAATGCTTGATTTTTTGCAGATAGGTTTCTGCCGCCTGCGGCCGGCCGATAGTATCGAGGCTGCATTGAAACAGCTAATCGCGCCGCGTAAAGTGATGGAGGCCAGAATGCACGTGGCGAGAGAGTGCGATCTTCCGGAATATCTGGCGCGCGAAGAGCAGTTTGATTTGTCTGTGCTGCTCGAAGAAACTGCGGCACGGCTTGGCTTTGCAGCGACGAGGGAGCTTTGGCTTCCGTCCGCCGCGCTGATCGCGCAAACCGGTCACGAAGCAGAGTTTCTGGCCTCAATTCCCGCGTTGCCTCAGCCATCGGTTTCTGCACCTGCCGGGTGGCTGCTGGTTATTGCCGATCCGCTGCTTGTGGATGTCGAGGAATACCGGCAGCAGGGAGTTGGGGTTGTCATGGGTTTGGCTGAAGATATTGATGCGATATGGGCTAAACGCCGTGCACTGCTCAGGGCGCCGCTTTCGGGCGGAATGAGTGATGAACAGCTTCTGACCGTGATTGAGCAGCTTGCGGCGGATGCGGCCAAGCACGGCGCGAAGGAAGTTTTCATCGGCCACCCGTCCAGTTCAAACTATGAGTTTATCGCCGAAGGCCGCCGCTACAGCGGCAAAATCTGCGCCGAGCTCTATCAAGAGCTGCTGAAAAAGTTTGACGATGAGATGCAGATGAATTGTCTGGTCACAGCGCCGGGCGGGCGGGAGTTATCGCTTGCGCTGACAAAAAACAACGACCATCCAGTTGTTTATCTGAGCTGGAACGGAAGTTGTCACATCGAATCTGCTATTTCAGAAGCTGCCGAGACCGGTGCCGGTGAAAACCAGATCAAAAACGCAGGGCATAATGAGCAAACCGATGCGGGAGGTGATGCTGCGGCTCCGGTTATGTCCGCGGAAAAATCTGCGGCAGGGAGACAGGTGCTGCTTGTGGATGATGACGAGCGTTTCTGCGGAATTCTGAAACGAATACTGGAGCGCCGCGGCTACGCTGTTTGTGTCCAAAATGATGGAGATGCCGCGCTGGCCTTTATCGACAGTGCCCCGACACCGCCGCATCTGATTATTTGCGATATTCATATGCCGCGTTCCGATGGGACCGTTTTGCTGCGGACGCTTCGAGGCCGGGGCATCAGTATCCCGGTGATGATGCTCACGTCTGACGAAAACAGCGTCACGGAAGCCGAGATGGTTCAGTTAGGCGCGGACGCATATTTGCGAAAGCAGGAAGATCTGCGAGTGCTTCTTGCCTGGTGCAACAACTTAAGCGGCCGGATAAGCGATGTTCATGTCTGCGGCTGAAGTGATATCTGCGGCGGGGCTTGTTCTAGCCTTTGCTGCTGTCATGCGCGCGGCGCGGCGGAAGCTTGCGTGCGAACGCGAACTTAACGTGCTGCTGAATCAAACACGATGCTTATGCCGGGGGGCGGCACTGCCGCAAAGCGGCAGGTTCGGGCTGCGGGCAGCGGAAAGCTTGTGGCGGTTGATTTTGCTGCTTGCTGCCCGCGGACGTGAAATTGAACAAACCAAAGAGATCTATAACGAAGCAATAAAGCTGGGCAGTAAACTGGCTGGGGCTTGCGGGGATCTGCCGGTATTGGCCCAGGCTTTTGCCGAGCTTGTTTTGCGGCAGGCTACACCAGAAGCGCTGTGCGCCGCGGTGATCCTGCGCAGTGCTGAGAGCGGCGAGCTTGAAGTAGCAGCGAGCGCTGGTCTGCCGCAGCGGCGCATCGAGAATGTCCTGCTTGTAGCGGTGCAGTCTTTAATCGACGAGTGTGATGCTGGGGGGGAGGGGAACTGGGGATATCAATTCTTGGACAACCAGGAATATTGCAGTTTGCAGGCCTTGGGCGTGGGACTGACGCTGATCGTTCCCTTGCTGCAGGATGCCAGTATCGCCGGATGTCTATGGCTTGGTTTAGGTTCTGCTCCTCTGCCAGCGGCGCGTCGCGGATTCTTATCGGCTTTTGCTGCCTATGCCGCCGCGTCATTCAGCGCGGCAAGAAAGAGCAAGGAGCGTGTGGAGCAGAGCGGGCGCGAACGTGATTTTCTGCTTGGTCTTTCCCATGATCTGCGTGCTCCGGGAAACGCGGCGCTGTATGCTGTGCGTGAGCTGCTTTGCGGCGACCTTGGACCGCTGAGTGATGAGCAACGGACGCAAATTGAATTCCTTGAGCGTTCGATCAACAGCCAGCTTTCTTTGATTGGCGATGTGCTGGACTTTTCGCGCCATCAGCACGGGCTGCTCCGGGCGCAGCCGAAGCGCATCGAGCTTGGCAGGATCGTGGCCGAATCAGCGGCGCAGTACCGGCCGCTTGCTGAGGAAAAAGACTTGGTTTTACGCGTGGAGTGTGGCGGCAGCGCAGCCGTGGACGTGGATCCCCGTCATCTCCAACGCATTATCGCAAACTTGCTGGGCAATGCGGTGAAATATACGGATAAAGGTGAAATTGAGCTGAGCACCAAAGCAGAATGCGGTGAAGCGGTAATCTCTGTTGCCGATACCGGAATTGGTATTGGTGCGGAGGAGGGGCAGTTTCTTTTTAAAATGTTCCAAAGAGGCGCGGGCGCAAAAGCGCGGGATGGCGCTGGCTTAGGTCTTGCGCTCACGAAGGTGCTGGCCGAACTGAACGGCGGGGCGGTTTCGTATGCACCCCGTCCGGGCGGAGGATCTGTATTCAGCGTGCGGTTTGTGCTGGCTGAGCCTGCTTGCGGAGCTATTCTGCCCGGCCCTGAACTTCCCGCGGTGCTTATCGTGGACGACGACCCGGGAGCCCGCCGCATGGTTGTACGTTCGCTCAAAGAATCGGCAAAAGAGCTATTCACTGCCGCAACTTTAAGTGATGCCGAGCAGGCCGTCGCCGGAAGGAAGATAGACGTGATTGTCACTGACTTGCATCTGGGCCGGGACAACGCACTTGCCTTTATTAAAAAGGCAGTCAAGGAAATACCGGTGGTCATTGTTACCGGCTCGACGGCGGCGGTACCTTCAGAAATTGAGAGGGAATCCTTGAGGGTCAGAGTGCTGGAGAAACCGTTTAGCGGAGAGGCGCTGCAAACGGCAGTGAACGAACTGTTGGTGCAGCAAGAACAAGCTTTGATGTGGAGCGCTGCTGCGGCATGAAGAGAGCGAAACGCAGTTTAAGACTTGCGGTATGGACTGCGGTTTTGCTGTTAGGTTACCCTTGCACAAATTGCTTGGCCGGAAACGATGCGGTGCCAGCAATTCGGGCGGAAGGGATAAGCATACCCTGCACGGTATGCAGGCAGTTCCCCGATGGTTCTTGTGAGATTCCTGTTCAGGGGGAACTTGCGTTTTTTGAGTGCTCAAAGGCGATCGAAATTCTTTTGCAGCGTATTGTGCAGAGCGGGGCCAGCGAAGCCGGTGTGCGCCCTGAAGAGTTAAGAAATTACTTGCTTGTGAAAACGCGTGCCGCAGACACTGTGCAAAATGTCCTGGTGCTGCTTGCCCGGACAACGCAAGGTGCGAGCGTTCTTCAGGCTGCGGCAGGTGAAATTCACTTCCGTTACTCAAACGTGATTCTTCGCTTGGTCGGGGAGGGGTTCGGCAGCGCGGCCTTTCTTGATGCCGTGCAGCAGGCGGCAGGTGATGTCGCTGTGCCGGAGAACGCAAGGCTAAAGGCGGAAATAGCACTGCGCCGCGGCGACGACAGCGTAAGAGAATTGTTCGGGGCGCTGTCCGTGGTGGACCGCGAAAATGACGTTGTGGTTCTTGCTCTTTGGGCGGAGACGCTGCGAAAGAAAGGACACTCCTTGGCTGCGCAGTTCGAGCAGGTACGGAATAAGCTTCTTTCTCCGGCGAAGATGACGGCGGATAATGGGTTTCCCCCAGCTGCGCAGGTTTACCTGCAGCAGATAAGCAGCGTGACTCGCGCTGCGCAGACGCAAGACACCATGCC
>JAKPSH010000263.1 GCA_029555385.1 Pseudomonadota bacterium | reverse complement strand
CCGATATGGTGCGCACGAAAACCGAGGCAGTAAATCCGGGGCATTGGGACTTTATCACCTTGAGTCCCGCGTTGTAGTGCCAATCAGCGAACCAGCTCTTGACACCTTGTTATGACCGCGCAATGGTGCGGCCATAACCTTTTTCAGAGTTAATGCGAAGTTTTATGCCGCGATCAATAAACCTGCGCGCATTGTGCCGTCTCGCTGCTCGGGCTTTTCTCTCGGCCGCGTGTTGTGTGGCGGCCTGCCGCGCTGCGCCGGAGAAGTCCGTGCCCGGTTATGTCGAGGCGGAATATATTTACGTATCTTCCCCAATTGCAGGGCATCTTGAGGCTCTCTCCGTCAAGCGCGGCGATATTGTCGGCGCCGATGCGCCGCTCTATGAGCTTGATAAAGATTATGAGACGGCTGCCCGAGCTGAGGGCGTCGCGCGCATAAACGAGGCCCGGGCGCAGCTTGCGGACTTGGAAAAAGGTTTGCGGCCGACGGAGATTGAGGCGATTGAAGCGCGCTTGGTGCAGGCAAAAGCTGCATTCGACTTGTCGGTATCCGAACTGAAGCGGCGGGAGAAAATCATCGCCCACGATGCTGTATCGCGGGAAAGTCTGGAACAGGCGCAATCTGCTGTCCGGCGTAATGACGCCCATGTTCAGGAAGTCGAGGCGGAACTCCGGACCGCCAAGCTTGGTGCGCGCGAGGATCGCATTAACAGCACAGTTTCCTCGATTGCCGCTCTTGAAGCGAGACTTGCTCAACTAGATTGGAACCTTGCGCAAAAAACACAAACCGCACCTGTTGCCGGAATGGTTTATGATACATTTTATAATCCCGGTGAATGGATTCCAGCGGGCAAGGCGGTGCTTGCACTTCTTCAGCCGGAACGGATCAAGATTCGTTTCTATGTTGGCACAGAAAGCCGGACTAAAATGGAGATTAACCAGCGGATAACCGTCAAGCCCGGGGCAGGCCATCCGCCGCTTGACGCAAGAATCGCCTATATTGCTCCGCAAGCCGAATACACCCCTCCGGTAATTTACAGCCGGGAAATGCGTTCAAAGCTCGTATTTATGGTCGAAGCGGTCTTTGATGCCGCGGGTTACGAGCTTCTTCCCGGACAGCCCGTTGATGTGGAAATCGGTCCTTCGTGAGAGACACGGGAGCCAGCGATGGAAACTGCGACACCTGTGATAAACGTTTCCGGAATCAGCAAGAGCTTCGACGGGCATAAAGTCGTCAATAATATTTCGCTGCGGGTCGGTCACGGAGAAATCTTTGGATTCCTGGGGCCGAATGGCAGCGGCAAGACGACGTTTCTTCGCATCCTTTGCGGGCTGCTTCGGGCGGATGAAGGGCGGGGAACGTGCTTAGGTTACGATGTGCTCCGGCAATCCGACCAAATCAAGAAGCATGTCGGCTACATGACCCAACGGTTCAGTCTCTGGGAAGATTTGTCGCTGTATGAAAATCTCGATTTTGTGGCGAGAATTTACGGTGTTGTGGACCGGAAGATGGCCGTGGCCAAGATGCTGGACCACCTGGGACTTGCTGAGCGGAAAAAGCAACTTGCCGGAACGCTTTCCGGCGGATGGAAGCAGCGCCTGGCCCTCGCTGCCTGCATGATTCACGAGCCGCGGCTGCTGCTGCTTGATGAGCCGACGGCGGGGGTCGATCCCAAGGCTCGGCGCGATTTTTGGGAGCAGATTCACCATCTTGCTGCGAAAGGATTAACGGTGCTGGTTACCACGCATTACATGGATGAAGCGGAGCGCTGCCACCGGTTGGGCTATATCGCCTATGGACATTTGCTTGCCTGTGGAAGCGTGGCTGAGGTTATTGCCGGAGCAAAGCTTTCCACTTGGGAGCTGAGCGGGCCGGACCTGCCCGTATGGGCTGAGAAACTGCGAGTGTTGCCTGAGGTGTCGCAAGTGGTTGCGTTCGGCAGCACATTGCATGTCAGCAGCGAAGATGATGCTGCACTGGCTCAGTTAATGAATTCTCTTGCGGGCAGCGGCATTTCCGGACGAGAGATCCGTTCAGGGATGGAGGATATCTTTATCCATCTCATGGACCAGGCGCAGGATAACTTCACATGATTGTCCCAGCTTTTTCTTGGTCCCGTTTCTCCGCGATTATCGCCAAAGAGTTCGTGCAGATGAGGCGAGATCGTCTGACATTTGCGATGATGATCGGGATTCCGCTTCTGCAGCTAATTCTTTTCGGTTTTGCGATAAACTCTGATCCAAAGCACCTTCCTGCTGCTGTGCTTTGCCGGGACCCCGGAACATTTGCCCGGACGATTGTCGAAGGGATTCGCCGCAGCGATTACTTTTCGATGGTAAAGGAAGTTTCCAGCGAAGCTGAATCAGAGGCGCTGCTTGCCGCAGGCAAAGTGCAGTTTGTGCTCAACATCCCGGAAAACTTTTCCCGCTCCCTTGTTCGCGGAGAGCGCCCGGCGGTACTCCTTGAGGCTGATGCCACTGACCCCGCCGCAACAAGCAACGCCATCGGAGCGGTGCAGTTGCTTGCTTCTGAAGTTTTAGACCGCGACCTGAAGGGCGTGCTTTCGCCCCAGCGTGGAACGCCTGCTTCCTTCGAACTTCGTGTGCACCGCCGCTACAACCCGGAGGCGATCACGCAGTATAACGTGGTCCCCGGATTGATGGGCGTTGTGCTGACGATGACGATGGTTATGGCTACAGCACTAGGCATTACGCGTGAACGTGAACGGGGGACGATGGAAAACCTGCTGGCTACACCAGTGCAGCCGCTCGAGGTAATGATCGGCAAGATTATGCCGTATATTATTGTCGGTTTTATTCAGGCATTGCTGGTTTTGTTCGCCGCAGTGTTTTTCTTTAATGTGCCGATGATTGGCAGCATGCTGCTGTTATTTTTGTGTTCGATCGTCTTTATCGCGGCTAACCTGATGGTTGGCATCACCTTTTCCACAGTCTCAAAAAACCAGCTGCAAGCGCTGCAGTTGTCCTTTTTCTTTTTTCTGCCTTCAATTATTCTTTCAGGTTTCATGTTTCCGTATCGCGGCATGCCGGATTGGGCGCAAGCGCTGGGCAGCATCCTGCCGCTTACTCATTTTCTGCGCATCGTTAGGGGGATCTTGCTTAAGGGCAACGGCCCGGCAGATATTTGGCCGCACCTCGCGCCGATCCTTGTTTTTACCGTTGCGGTCACTGCTTTTGGCCTGTCTCGTTACCGCAAGACCCTGGATTAGCCGCCGTTTCGTGTAATATATCTAGCAGGGTGCTGAAAAACCCGATTTTGGCCAATTTCTTCGTCGCGGGAACTTGCTGCGCTGCTCATTTACAGTAGTAAACTGCGCTGCTTGCAATTCCCGCTCCTCGAACTTGGCTTTGAGCAGGACAACACATTCTTTACACTTTAGCGACAGGACATAGTTTACACAGGGATAAGATGCTCCACCCACTCA
>JAKPSH010000228.1 GCA_029555385.1 Pseudomonadota bacterium | reverse complement strand
GAGGCATGAGCGGTCCATATTCTCTAATGAGAAGCTGCATTTCTTGAATTAACGGAGCGGCTCTTTGCGCAAAATCGACCTGTGCAGAATCTGCCCCGGCGCCGGATGGCAGACTGGCCAGCCGGAATGGCCCCTGTGACTCGGCGGGCTGAACTGCCCCTTGCTCAGTTCTCTCACGGTGCTGGGCCAGAGCTTCTCTTGCGCTCTCATAGCGCAAAAGCAGAGCCTGACGCCGATCTCCGCCTCCGTTTTCATAATAGAGCTGAGCTTCCTCAGGCGAAACAAGCCCCATGGTGGGGCGGACTTGGTGCTGAAGCCCCACGGTAGAGTATTCTACATCGTGGCTGGAAATGAATTGCTGCTGCAAAACCCGTGATAATTGGGCGGCAGCGCGTTCTCCTGAAGGCGTGCCCAGGCGGTGTGCAAAGTAAGCAGGAAGAAGCTGCGCTAAGCGCGGATTAGCTTCGACCACTTCTTGCAGACTCTTGCCGTCCGCTTCCAATTCTTTGATGCATGCACTGATTGCCGCCTGCTCTAAGACAACTACGGCGGCATCGCCATCTGGCTTTTGGCCGTGTGCAGCGCGAGCGGAGTGCGCTTGGCTGTTGAATGCGTCTAAGATTGCGCAAACAGCGCGCTGCCTATTTTCCGGGAGAAGCTGCGTCAGCTCATTTTCCATGCGGACACTTCTTGCGCAAAACGATAATGCCGGGGCACTCTCAGCGAGTTCTTCGCAGGCAAGGAGAAACTGCGGGCTTCGTAAGATAAGCTTCGCGCTGCCTCGGATCTCCGCAATAAGTTCAGATTCTATACGCTGGCATTCCGGTTGATTCCCCGCGGCTTGAGCGCGGCGGTAACTTTCGAGCTTGGCGCAGTAATAAGCAAGGAGTGTCTGCTCGTTGGGCATGACGCCGTCGAGCATCGAGTAAATCAGGCCGCGTTCACTCGCAGGCAATTTAGCCAGCACTTCGCCGAGGGGTTTGCCCGTGTGCGCAAGATATGCTTGCTCCATTTCTGAAGCGGGAATCATGCCGCCTGTGCGGCAGCAAAGGCGGTAAACCGCGCTGACCCGTGCCGGCCCGTCTAGCGCTTGCTGCAGTTCCGCGGCTGCATCTTGCACTGAGCCAATTTCATTTGCGATTACGCTTCTGATTTGCGGCTCAAGAATGCCGCGCCCGCCCGCGGCCAGTGCCAGGTATGCTGAGAGATTTTCAGCAAACTGCGGATCGCGCATAAAGAGCTGTTCAAGTTCCTGCCGCTGGCCGAATAACCGGAGTGCGCCCCGGACTTCTTCGCCTGTAATTTGGGCCGGGGAGCGTCCGGACAGCGCAGTCTCTAAGTCCTCAAGACCGGACGTGATCTCCTCGCGCTTGCTTGCTTCGGGGATGGCCGAATAGAGTTTGGCCCGCGCTTCTATGCGCGCCATCGTTTGTGCGCGCTCCAAAGTTTGGCGGGCGTCTTTGCGGACTGTAATCAGTGTTTCTTCAATTACAGTTGGGCTGGTGTGTGTAAGAGCGAGGGCCTTCTGCGCTGCAAACTGCGTAGAGTCTTCAGGCGCAAGCAAGAGGTCATGCAGCGCGCCGTAGCGCTGATGGGGATCGCACTCTGTCTTGGCGGCATGGACCGCCGCGTAGAGCTTCTGAACTAGTGCGGTTGTAAGCTGGGGTGTTATTGCATCATCGAGCAGTGAATTGTTCCTAAGAGAGACATGCTTGAGCAGATCAGGTTCCTCTTGCAGGTTTTTTAGCTTTTCTGCGAGTTCAGGCCGCTGCTGTGCAAGGCGTTCAAGGAAAGTCTGTTTTAGTTTTTCCGCCGCCTGATTGAACTCGGCGAGGCTGCCCGTTGTTTCAGCGAGTGCTTTCAGTTCATCGGCGCAGAGCTCAGTAAATGCTTTGGCAGTCTCCGATCTAATCAGTGCCGCATCGCGCTGAAGCTGCACCATGTCACGGTATTTGCGCAGTCCTGGTGAAAATGCCGATGGTCCTAGAGCCGGCGTCGGCGGCAGCATTAGCTCTACGGTGGGGACTGCTTGAGGAGCAGGAGCAGGTGCAGCAGCGGGCGTTTGCGCCGTGCCCGCAGCAACAGTATCCGGGTTTACGGCTGATTGGCCGTTTGGTGTTTGTAAGCTGGGTCCGTTCCCCATGACAACCTGTCGATTCTATGCAAAGCGCCATAATCTAGTCGGCGACGGCAGCGGAGTGCTTCAAAACCAGAGACTTTTCTGCCCAGGTTCGGACAGATGCCGTGTGATGCCGGCATCGTCCGGTGCGGGATAAGGCGCCCTTTCGCTGAAGAAAAATGTTAGCTACTGCGGACTTGCGCGAAGGGGAATAATGTGGTCCTCGTTGACGCGAAGCAGCCACGCGGCCACTTTGTTCTGGTGCGCGGCGGGGACGTTAATCATGATTGTGCCGTAAACGTCCGGCTGGTCGGCAAACGCTTCCACCGCAAGACCGTGCGCTGGAATCGTGGTCGAACGGGTTTCCACAAGAGTCTGATCTAGCCTGAGCGCGCGCCATTCCACGGTGACCGGCGTGTCCGCGCTGTTTACAAGCTGCAATTCTACGCTCTGGTTTAGAAACGTATTATAGGAAGCACGAAGCACCAACCCGAGCGCTTGTTCTGCGGCAACGCCGTACATGCGGCGCACGGCTCCGCTTTGCGTGCGTTCATAGTGCATCGCCGCCGCGGAGTACCTTTCGCCGCCGAGCGAGGCAACGCGGGCGATTCCTTTCTCTCCTTGAAGAATGCTGTCGGCAATCAGATGATATGAACCAAGCGGCGCAACGTAGTATGGACGCGAGGAGCGCACCACCCCTTGTTCGTTGGTTATTTCAACATTGAACGCCGCCCAGTTCGATTTGGAGAGATTGTTCAATTCGAGTACCGCTGTGCCGATTGCCGTATCAAGCGGCGCGACTTGCTCAGCGTTTGAACCGGAGCGCCCTTCAGCCACAAAAGCGGTGACATAGCTCGGCGCATAAAGCGTGTTGTCGTGCATATAGCGGGCTGCGAAAAAGCGCGCCGGCTGGCTGTTGTTCTCCGGGGTCCAGAGGAGCAGTCCGACCTGGTTCGGCCCGTGTTGATGCACGTTAAGGTCGCGGCGTTCTCCCGGATTCAAGGCGAGTGTGCGCCTCTCCACTTCGACGGCGTCACTATTGATTACAGTATAAGTGCCGCGAAGCAGCGCATTGCTTTCATTGACAATGCTCGCGTAGAGCGCCACTACTTTGCCGGAATCGCGCGGGTCAAGGCTCGGATGAAACGTGTTCCAGGACAAAGCGAGCTCTCCGGTCTCCCCGTTGGAAAGGGGAACAGCGAGGGCGAATTGGTCACGCCCGGGGGTGGTGCTGGGCTTGTAATAAACCATCATTCCGTCGAGGTCGCCAGATTGAGCGTCAGCCATCACGGCGCATGCTCGTCCGACGATGTCTGTGCGCACGTGGTCATGGACGAGAAAGTCGAACTGGCCCTGGGCGGCAAGGGTTGTGCCGAGCGAGCCGAGCGAAGTGTTGTCCATGTTTGTGCGATCCACGCGCACGTCCCGGGCAAAGAGGCTCTGGTTTCGGACCTCAAGCACGTTGTACATACCGAGAAATGTATTAAGCGGAGCGCAGGCACGCTCGGCGAAACGCCGCAGGCGGCTTTCCGGGTCAAGCGGATTAGTGCCGTCAACAACCTCCTGTTCGTCAGTTACGCCGTCGTTGTCATCATCAGCGTCGCAGGCGTCGCCTTGGCCGTCGCTGTCCGTGTCAGTCTGCGCCGGATTCGCGGCTGCGGGGCAGTTGTCGTTTTGGTCTGTGGCGCCATCGTTGTCCGCATCGTTATCGCACGCATCACCAATGCCGTCATTGTCTGCGTCGCTTTGGCCGGCATTGGGCGCGGCGGGGCAGTTGTCGGAGACATCGGGTACGCTGTCGTTGTCGTTGTCGGTGTCGCAGGCGTCGCCGATGCCGTCATGGTCGGAGTCGAGCTGGCCGGGGTTTGCCGTAAGCGGGCAGTTGTCGTTGACGTCGGGAATGCCATCGTTGTCGTCGTCGATGCTGCACAGACCGGCGTCGTAGCCGCGGTAGAGCTTGGTAAAGTCACTGGCGCCCAAGTGCGTCGGCCATTCTTCTTGGGCTGCTGCGCAAGCGGGAAGCTCCCAGACATAGAAGCGGCCTGTCGAAACCATGAAAAATTCATTTGCGCCGTCGCCGTCGATGTCGGCGATCGGGCGGTGGGCGGAATCGGGGATGCCGAAGATCGGCTTGGGGAAGCCTTCGACGGTGCTGCCATTAAAGTTGTAGGCGAATTGGCCGAATATCGCATTATTGCCATAGCTCAATCCGGAAGCGCCGCGGATGGCGGTGATAATCTCGGGTTCTGGGTCGGCATCGAGGTTGGCGATTTGAGCCGTATAGTAAGCTCTGCTTGAAGAATTGCAGATGGTGCGGAGCAGGTTTCCCGCAGCACTCAGAATATAGATGCAGTTGTTGCCGAGCGCGACGAGTTCCGGTACACCGTCAAGCGTAAAGTCCGCGGCTGAGATGGGTGCGGGCCGTGAGTCGGCTGTGGCATAGCCCGTCAGATCGCGGGGAAAACCGTTGGCCGGGGTGCCGTCGTGTTTGTAGGCATAGACATGAATCAGGTTTGCGTCAGAAGCAGTAAAAAGTATTTCAGCCCGGCTGTCGCCGTCAAGGTCAACCAGCGTAGGCTCACCTGCATATACGCCGGATACAGTTCGTGACCAGCGAAGCGCGCCGTTTGCCGCAAAAAGGCGGAGCGTTACCTGCGCGCCGCCGAGACTGATCGCGGCTACTTCGCTTTGCCCATCGAGGTCAATATCCGCTGCTGCGGGGCCGTAGCTCCAGGAGGCGGACTGGTTTGCCGGCGCATCCGGTTGAACAGGATTCCAGCCCGCGGGCTGGCGGCCCAGTGCATCAACTGCACGCATGTTTGCCGAGAGAATCTCCTTGTAGCCGTCGCCGTTTAGGTCGACGAGCACGCGGGGCGATGTAAAAACGTAGCCGGATGAGCCGTAGTCAAAGCTGTCTTGCGGAAAACCGGACATGAGTGAACCGTCATGTTCGAACGCGTAAAGCTTCGCACCGGCCAGGACCACGATTTCCTCTTGTCCGTCGTTGTCTATATCGCCTACACTCGGCGGAAGCTGGGTTAGACCGCCGTTTTGCGGGAGGATATACGGCCAGCCGGGAAGCGGGTTGAGGCGTTCATCGGTAATTTTAATCGTGTCGTAGTAGGCGAAGATTATCTCCGCTTTCCCGTCATGATTGATGTCGTAGGCAATCGGCTGCTGGAGCAGGGAGTAGCAGCCGATGCTGACGCAGACCAGGGGGAAAGGCTGGCTTGAGTTCTCCTTGAGCAGGGGGTCGATATAGATCAGTGAGCGTGCTTCTTCCGTCTGTGCATTGGTGCGGTGGGTGATGAGTGAAATATAGTATAGTCCCGGCAGAACATTGCTTGTGCTGCTCAGGTTGAACTGTCCGAGGACGGCTTCACGAAGCGGCGTTTGTCCGTTGTTTTCCAGCATCACGCCGTCGGTGCGGCATTCGCCGCCCGCATACGGGCACCAGGAGATTGTGTAAAAGTCAAAATCGGTGCCAGCAGCGCTTCCGCGGACTTGAATCGTATCGCGGGTGGAAAAGATTAACTGATTGGCCGAGGCGCTTGCTGTTTGAATGCTGGCCGGGGCGGTGATTGTCGTGTTCTGCACCATAAATGCCGCGAAAGCTTGGCGCGAGCCGTGTGCGGAAGTGACCGTAAGGCGCAGTTCGTATTCGCCGCTTGCCATTTGCTCAGCGTCAGCAAAGGCGAGCACGTCCCGGTCTACCGCTAGAGAAGACTGCCCGAGCAAAAACCAGTTGGCATCTCCGGTGCGGCGTGCTTCGAGAACATAGCCGCTGTACCCTGGACCGGATGCAGAACCAATAATCGCCGCGCTGGTCGAGCTGAGCACCCCGTCTGTTTCCAGTTCGGCGATAAGCGGCGCCGGGGAGAGCAGGACCGCGCTGAGCGCCTGGAGGCGTCCGTAACCTTGGTCTGTCCGCGCATAAGGCTGTTCGGTAGCAGGATTGTTCAAGTTAAGCGCGGATTGCAGCAGCGCGTTTTTCACTTCGCGCGGGGTCCAATCCGGGTGCGCATCAAGGAGCAGGGCGGCTGCGCCGGCGACATGAGGAGTGGCCATCGAGGTGCCGGAGAGAGACAGGTGATTTTCCGCGCAGGCATAGGAGCTGCCTTCGGGAATAACCCCGGCTTTAGCCGCACAGATATGCACCCCCGGTGCGGTGATATCGGGTTTAAAGAGTTTGTTCTGCCCGCCGTTCCAAATGACCGGGCCGCGGGAGCTGAACGGTGCAATCTGGTCGCGGCGCGGATTGACGTCGGTATAGTATGTGCCTTCGATATCGCGCGGGTAAGTTGCCCCAACGGTGATGGCATGTCGCGCCGTACCGGGCGAGCCCACGGTCTGGGCGCTCGGACCGCTGTTGCCCGCGGCGACCACCGGCGTGACGCCCGCGGCATAAACGGCATCAATCGCCAGACTGAGCACGTCGTCGGGATGGCCCGCGCCGCCGAGGCTCAGGTTGATTACATCGAGGTGATCGCTGAAGTCGCTGTCGCCGTTCGGATCAACGGAGTACTCAAGTGCGCCGAGGATGGCATCATGCGGGCAGCTTCCGCCCGCAGTGCACACTTTAAGCGCGTGGAAGATTACTGCCGGAGCGACGCCGGAACGGGCGCCGCTTGCCCCAATTGTCCCGGCGACGTGCGTGCCGTGTTTGTTGTCATCCATCGGGGGCGAGCCCGGGGTGATGAAGTTGTAGCCTGCCGGAACCCTGGCGCACTGGCCGGCGTTGAATTGTTCTGTAGTGCAGGCGCCAAAGGCGGGGTGGGTCCAGTCGATGCCGGTATCAATAACGCCCACCTCAATATTGCGGCCCTTGACCGGAAGCGATGACTCATCAAGCTGGTTCCACACCTGGTCTGCGCCGACTAGCGGAACGCTGTCGAGCAGTTCAATGCGTGCCGCCTCGACCGGATGGATGTCGATTCCTTCCCTAAGCAGGAGTTCTGCCTGCTCCGGGGTGAGATCTTTGAGCACGCTCACGTTGCTGGCTTTGCTGAAATGCCTGGCGATTTTGTCGGCAGCGCGCAGGCCCAGGTGGTCTAGTTTGGAAGTGAGAGCTGACTTCTCCGCATTAATGCGCGCGGCTGCGGCGCTGGCCACCTGCGCCCTAAGCTGTGCCGCTGTCTGTCCTGGTGTTGGTTTTTTCTTGTGCAGTTCGTCGCTGAGCGCCTGGGCGATCGGCTTTTCTTTGTGCCGGACAAAGTACCGTCCGGGGATGGTTTCGTTCTGTCCGGGTGCGCCGGCTATTGCCTGCGGGTCTGAGATTTGAACCTTGGTAAACGCGCCTTCTTGTTCCTGCTCAATGCTGATGGGACTTGTGGGCGACTGGGCCGTTGTCCTTTGGGGAATAAGCAAAAGCTGGATTAGAAGAGAGACAAAGAGAAAGCATAAGGGACGAAACCAGAACAACATAGATTCGAACACCTTCGCCTAGATACTGCTCGCTTGCCTGCGATTTGCCCCGCCTTAAGGGCGCAAAGCCGCCATAATGACCGGATCCCCAGCCAATCTGCTCTGCAAAAGTCCGGCCAACGGGCCAGGGAAGGATAAGCAGGCGTAATCGCAGGGGGACACGGACCGGGATGGATGAGTGATTATGAAGAGAAACGCCTGCTGCTGCGCAATGTTTCAGGTTAAGGAGCCAAGGCCAAGGGGCATCCCGCGCTATTCGACTTCGGAAAAGTCGGCGCGGGCGGCGAAGCTTACGGGGCAGACTTGAATTGTCGTCTGCGCCGTGACGTAGCCGCAGCGCTGGCAGACAACGTATGTTTTCTTGCCGCTCTTCCAGTTTGCGCTGTCATTGAGCACATCGGTCAGGAGCTTTACATGCTGCGCGCGCACCTTGGCCGCCCACTCAAAAACGCGAATTGCAATAACGTGATTTTCTAGCTTCGCGGTGTCCACATATCCGGGGTAGGAAGAGCTTAACTGTGATGCTTCAAAGAATGCGGTGCGCAAGTTTTCGGGGGTTGATTTCGGCTGCGCAAAGCTTGCTGGTGTTGGCGCCGGAACGGCAGCGAGGAGCAGCGCGTTGTTTGTGTTTTTCAAAAGCGCCTGCTCTGAGCGCGCCAGGCCGCGAAACAAGCTTGCGGCCTGAGTGAAGCCTTCTTTGTCCGCCTGCGCGGCAAAAGCGAGGTATTTTCCCGCTGCGGCACTTTCCAGAGCGGAAGCGGCTTTGAGGTTCAGCAGGGTCTTGGCAGCTTCAGCCGCCGGCGCAATTTGCGCGGCAGCAAGATCTGCAGAACAAATAACAGCGCAGCATACCGAAAGAAGTATCTTGCTTGGCCGCATAAAGTTTAGTCCTCTATCCCAAGTTTAATCTCATCCGAGTTCGCTTTAAGCTCCGGTGCATACATTGCCGACGCCCGTGCGGGCAGTGCGCTGAATACCCCCGGTATCTCCGCCCGCATGCGGTAGGTCACGCTGTGCTTGCCGCGCGCCAGGGTGCGGACAAAAAATACCACGCGCTCGTCTCGAAACTCAACATAAGCGTTTAGCTCATTTCCGGTGTAGCCGCTTCGGACTTCCACCGGTTCAAACCCCGCCGCTTTGAAATCCTCGAAAACAAGATACTCGTAGTCGTTTTTGCTATCAATCTCCAATTCAACTTCGACAAGCTCCCCGCTTTTCAACATGCTGTGGTTGTCTAAAAGGACGCGATTATACTTTTCTACACGCTGCTGGACGGCTTGTCCTGTGCGCGAAGAAACAACGCTGCGTTCAGCAGCCGGGACTAATTTGTAGCAGCGCCGGTCGAGCTTTATCTCAAGCCCCGCGCGGTTAATGAAGTCTTCAAGCGTAAAATTCTCAAGATTTGCGCTGTAATAAATCGGGCCTTTGCCGCTCTTTTTTAGCTCAACTGTGTGCGTCCCCGTGCTTAGCTCCGCGCCGGAGAGGACAAGCAGATTGTCAAAACTGAAAAGATTATCGCGGTCGATCTGCAGTTTCTTTACGCTGCGCCCGTCTAGTAAAAGCTCTAGTGACAACTCTGGTTCAGTTTCACCGGATGCGCGAAGATAATCAGCAAGCGCTTCAATAACCAGAGCCGTATCGCGAGTTGAGTTCCAGTGCGCGGCGTGCTTGCGGTTGTTGAGCAGATATTTTACCAAGCCTGGCGCAGCGGTTCCCCCTGATTCAACGTGCGAAAGAAGTTTCAGGTAATAAGCGTGCGCTTCGAATTCGCTTCCGTACCAGCGCCACCACGGCTCATTAAGCTTCAGATACGCGGTGCCGTTCTCCGGATCCTCGACAAGAAACTGGCGGATATTTCGCGAAAGCACGGAAACTTTGTCATCTTCGCCGCGTCCCAGCAGAGAAACAGCGAACATGGCTTTGGCATAAACTGACAGTTGGGCGCGGTCGCTATAGAGCCGCTCGCGCATTTCGCTGTTCAGGTAGTCAGCATGAGCAAGCACCATGAACACGAAGGCATCAAGATTGTCCGCGTATTCCTTATAAAGCCCGGTCTTGGCCGGAGCGTTTTTGAGTTTTTGCAGCTCAGTCTCCTGGTAATGCTTAAGCCAGTCTATGCCGCGGCGGAGCAGCTCCGAGTCAACTTCAACGCCCGCTTCCAGAGCAGTTTGCAGGCCGCGCACGACAAGAGCCGTGGTGTGTGCGCTTGATCTTTCACCGGTGCCGGAAAACCAGCCCCAGCCGCCGTCGGCAAGCTGCATTGCGCCAAGCCGTTCAAGGCCTGCCTTGGCCATCGCCTGCGCTTTCCGGGTGTCAAAAACCGGCTCCTCAGCATAGCGCTGCCATTGCGCCTTTCGCTGAGCGGGGTCGCCCCGTTCTTGGGCGTTCAGATTCGTGCGCAGCTTGCCGACAGCTTCCAGATCGAGCTTCATGCCGCGGAGCACCTTTTGCACGACTACCGTGGGGAGAAAGCGGTTAAGCGTCTGCTCGGTGCAGCCGTATGGGTAATTGGCGAGATAGGGCAGGGCATCGACCATTGCGGCGGCAAGGCTCGGGCTGTAGCGCACTTCGAGCCGCGTTTCCGCGGTGCGCCGCTCGGCAGGCACATGGAATGTAAAGGACGAGGCTTCGCCTTCCGGACGGATCGAACCGGCAAAAGACTCAGTTTTCAGCATGCCGTGCACGTACACGGGCAGCGACGTCTCCGCTGCGTCGGATTCCTCATCGGAAAGCGCAAACATGCGGAGGATGCCTTGACCGGGCTTAACCGCGCGCAGGCGCCAGTCCACTCGCGCCTCAGCTCCGGCATCAATTCCGGTGTCTTGCGATGCTGCGCTGAGCATTGTAAATACCGGCAGCGCAAATTCCGTTGAGCCAAGTTCCAGCTTTGCTTGCACAGTCTTTCGCGCAGCAAGGTAGTTATGGATGTTGCCGGAGATAGTCACCTCGTCGTTTTCGACAAAAAAGCGGGGTGCCTGCAGGCGGACAAGGAGATTCTTGCTGGTGGTCAGGGCCGTTTGGTTTTCACCGACGCTTGCACCCGAACCGAGCGCCCAGGTGCGAACTTTCCACTCCGTTAAGTTATCCGGCATTTTGAAGAGAACTTGCGCTTTGCCGTCCTTGTCTGTTTCTAAGGCAGGCGACCAGAATGCGGTATCGGCAAACTCCTTGCGCACAACCGGCTCCACGGCGGCATCCGGCGGCGGTGCTGCGGCATCAGCCTTTTCCTTCTTCGCTTCTTCCTGGGGCAGCGGCGCCATTTCTTCCATGGCGTGCAAGCCTTTCGACGGCTGGGCCTTAACGAGCGCGCGTGTTCTTGCTCCGCCCGCGCCATCTGCTGCATTCAACGCAAGCTCATTGTCTGCCGCATCCCGGCCCAGCGCGCCCAAGGGCTGCATTGCCTCTTTTGCAGAGCGGTAGAGCGGGTGCGATGCCTGGCGCAGACTGCTGGTCATGGCCAGGTGATGGCTGCGCCGCCATTTCCAGAAAAACGATCTGATCTCCGGCACGTTTGAGCCGCCGGAAATATACTCGACAGCCTTATCATAGACACTGACGGCAAGCGGGCCGGTAAAAGGCCGGCCGCTTTCGTCACGCACGGCAAGCTCAATCTTTGCTTCCTCTCCTGGTTTGTACTGCCCGGCGGAGGGGTTGATGTCCACGCTCAAGGTGCGATTTTCGGGCGGGACGATGATTTCGCGGATTTGTGTATAAATCCGGCCCTCGAAAATAGTTAGCGCCTCGACAAAGAAGTTCGGCATGTCGGTGCGCTTGACCGGGAGCGGAAAAACTGCCTGATTGCCCTCGAGCCTGAGCAGCTCCGGTGCGGGGTAAACGCCGCGATCGGGCCGGGGAAAGAGAAGTACCACGGCCTGTGCGCGGCTGCTGCTGACCAAAAGCTGCGCTGTTTCTCCCGGACCGTGCTCCGGCTTCTGCGGCATGAGCTCGAGTGCGTTAAAGCGAAACGTCTCCTCTCCCGTGTTTTTGCCAATAACAGTAAAAATCTGTGCGCCTTCTTCGCTTCGCCCGACGGCGTCAGTCAGTGTATAGGCAAGGCGGTACTGTCCGCTCTGCGCGGCGTTCAGCTTGAGCGAAGTGCGCCCTTGTTCATCGGGATTGAGCGCCCATTCATTGACGAGCGACTCCTCCGGTGCACCGCTGCGGTATCGAATGCGATAGAGCTTCATCACTGCGCGTCCTGTCACCGGCTTTTGGTTCAGCGTGTGCGTGCTTGCTTGCGCCTGAATTGCTTCGCCGCTTTGGTAGAAGCCGCGGTCGAGAGAGAGTCGCACCTGAAACGGGCGTCTTGCAGCCAGCACCTCGCCTGTTCCGGTAATCGTTCGCCGTGAATTGTCGGTTACTTCGGCTACTATCTGATAGCGGTGGTCCGAGCTGCCGTGCAGTTCCAGCGCAGGCTGCGTGTCAATGACGATTTCCGCGGTGCCGTCTTTTCCGAGCGGGACTTCGTTCTCAGCCACAACTTCCGGCTGTACCGGGGGCCTTCTGTGCCATAAAGGATGCGGAGCTTTTAACCCCCAGCGGCCCCAGCCGGGATACCATTCGTAGTCGTATCCGAGATGCGCATAGCAGGGGCCATAGAACCAGTCCCATTTGGCGGGCGCGCACCAGGTGGAGTCGTATGCTGTGCGCATCACCTTATACTTGACCTTTGCTTCGCTGAGCGGTGCGCCGAAATAGTATTTGGCGCTGACTTTCGCGGCAATATGCTCCCCCAGAACTGCCGGTTCAGCAGGTGCGCCGATGCTTACTTCAAATTCGGGTTTCTTGTATTCTTCAAGGCGAAACGAAAGGGAACCGCTGTAATGTTCCAGACTCATCGTGTAGGACCCGAGCGGGGCATCTTTGGCTAAAATAAACTCGCCGTCAATGCCGCCGAAGCTGTCCGTGCGCAGGGTCTTTTCCAAGAACTTCTCGCGTTTGGGATTGAAGACGCGCAGCGTAACCGTGTTTTCTCCGAAGTAAGAATCTGCCGCTTCGTCATAACTGGCCCGGGCCAGCCATGCCTTGAAGCGGACTGTCTGTTCGGGGCGGTAAACGGGCCGGTCAGTGATGAAATAGGCTTTGGTCTGATCGTATGCGGCATGCGCACCGCGTCCGGTCCAGGCGGAGTGAAAGCCGGTAAAGGCAAGATTGTTCTTCTTGCTTCGCGAAACGGCAATCCAGCGCATGTTCTCGTCTCTTGCCTTGCGGAGAACAACAACGCCGCGTTCGTCAGTTTTTTCCGAGAGCTCCTTCGTTTCGATGTCATACCAGCGCTGGGGCGGAGGTTCACCGGGTTTCTGTCCGCCGCGGTAATGCTGGGCGTAGCCGAAGAATTCGATTTCGGTATGCGGCACTGGCGCCCCCGAGCGTGCATCGGCAAGGTAGTAGAGCATGCCTTCTTCGAGCGGCTTCTGCACGAGGACTAAATCATTCAGCCAGAGCACGATATGGCTCGTGTTTCCGCCCGCGGCTTCGGCGCTGATCAGATAAGCGCCTGGCTCGGTAAGGGGCACGTCAATAGTGGTTCTGGTGTCAAAGTGATTCTCGCGCGGCTTAAGCTCCACGCTCCAGGCCGCAGCTTGGTCGCCTGCGTAATGCGCTTCGTTGTGCGTGACCAGCCGGTACCCGATATTTTCGAGTTGTGTTTTATTGTAATCGAGCTGTGCCGGATTGGACTTCAGGTGCTCTTTCATGTCGCCTACCAGCTTGTCGAGCCTGATGCGCCGGGCGCGGAGACTTACGCTTCGTGCGTTTCGAAAACGGTAGGCAAGCGAGGCGGGCAGGGATGCCGTCTGGCTGTTCGCTGCCTCTAATTCTCCCCAGGCGCCGGTAATTTGGTCCAGGCGCCTGGCGCGCTCATTGTCCGGGCCGGGACCGAATCGGGTGACGAGCGCCCGCCAGTATTCGGCGGCCTTTGGATACTGTCTGCGGTTTTCGAAGATTCCGGCTAATGCTTCGAGCGAACGCTCGGCATATGAACGGGTGCTGCTTTTGTCTTTGGCCAGCGCCTTAAAGATTGCGATGTAATTAAACTCATCGGGCAGCGCAAAGCGTTTAATGCCCGAGGCCAGGCGCGCAATCGTTTCGGTTTCACCGAGTGTTGACACGGCGAATCTGCCGGCTTGAGCAGCCGCCTCGTCCTGCGTTTCGAAAAATCCGTAATGGGCAAGCGTCTGGACACCGTAAAGCTTGTGCCAGAAGGAGGCAAGCGCGAAGCGCACAGCCGGACCTTGTCCGGGCTGCGCTTGGGCAAGCTCGTGGAGCACCCAGCGATATCTTTCACCGTCGTTTGCCGCGCTTTCCCAGGATTCCGGCACGGCGAAAAAAAACGGTGCGCCATCGCTTTTTGCCGGAGCGCCGCGAAATTCGCTTGCGTAATATTCGTTGTCATAAGCAGGCAGAGTGTCGAGGGCGCTTAAGTGAGTCAAGCGCCAAGCTTCCCCAGCCGATGCGTCCCTGGTTAAGACATCGGCAATGGCAAACTGGATGTCCGGAAAAATGTTGTCGTTTCGGGCAGCAGACTTTTTTGCCGCAAGCAGGAGCTGAAGCGTTCTGGTGCGATCGCGTTCCACGGGGTTGACCGGTCTCACGGCGCCGCCTCGCGGGTAGCCGCGGGAGAATTTGTCCGAGACAAGATAACCGTAATGAGTTGTTTCACGATAGAGATTTGCCGCGGTATAAAGCAGCTCCGGGTTATGCGGATGCGCGGCGGCGGCTTGTTCCACCAAGGCATCAAATTCATCGAGGCGTCCGAGGTTGTTCAGGCACGAGACGGCGGAGCGGAGAAACGCGGCGTAATCTTTTGGCGGAGCGTCTTTGTCGAGCAGTGCGCGGTAGGCGTCGAGTGCTTCGGCATAGTGTCCCTGGTTGAACAGTGCCGCTGCGCTGTCTTTAGTCCAATTTTGTGCTTGGGCGCTTGCGGATGCAGCAACAACAACAAGGACTGCCGCGCCAAGCAGGTTGAAGATGCATTTCATCATGTTTTCTCCCCGGCTCTGCGATACTGAGGCCATTTTATCGGCGCACCGCAATAAATATACAAGATGCCGCAGCAAAAACCCCGGGCGCTGCGTAGGAAATATCAAAAAATATACTCATGCACTTGATGCGAGGCTGTTAAAAATGCTGTATGAGAGGACTCGTAAAAAATAGTTCAGATGGAGTCTGGGACGTGTTGAGGCTAAAGGATAGTTTTTCTCGTCATTTTAGCGCACGAATTATTGCGCTTATTTCTGGCTTGTACCTGGCGGTGCTCATTGCCGGGTGCATGCCGCCGCCGGGAGACACCGGACCGCAGGGTCAGATGGGTCCGAAAGGGTTTATTTTCAGCACCGTGTACTTCATCTTAATGGTCATCCTTGTTTATTTCGCAGTCGTGATTCATCCGGCGCGGCTTAAAGAAGAGAATCAAAAAAAGTTTATTCAGGGCTTAAAAAAGAACGACGAAGTCGTGACAAGCGGCGGCGTATTTGCCCGCGTGTTTGCCGTGCGGCCTGAGTATGTCACTATCGAAGTTGCCCCAGGGGTAAAGCTCAAAGTAGAGCCGCAGCACATCCGGCCTGCAAAAAAGATTGACGGAGCTTCCAGCTCAGACCAGGATAAACCACCGGCTTCGAAGAAATAACCACATTACAATCGAGGAAATGTCCGTGACCCCGAACATACGAAATCGCGTTTATTTTATCGCTGCACTGGTTGTTGTAGCGGCGGTTATCCTCGCGCCGACGTTTATGAAGAGCTCGCTTCCTGAGGGATGGCCGTCGCGCGCGCTCCGGCTTGGACTCGACTTGCGCGGAGGTTCTTATCTGATTCTCGGTGTGCAGACCGATGAGGCGGTAAAAAGCGAGCTGAACACGGTGGGGAACGCCGTGCGCTCCGAGTTGAAGAAGGAGAAACTCGGCGTTATCCGCGCCAAGGGGCGGGTGGAAGCGCCCAAAGCGGAGGAAGCGGATGCTTCGCCGGATTATCTGCTGGAAGTGCAGATGCTGCTGCCCAGCGGCGACGCCGGCACACAGAACTTAAACCGCCTCGATAAATACATGCGCGACAGCTTCCCGGATCTAAGTAAAGTCGAAGTGCAAAAAGGCGAGAGCCGGGCGACAGTGGTTTACCGGATGCGCCCCGAAGCGGTGAAGGAAAAGAAGCGCAGTGCGGTGCTCCAGGCGATTGAAACCATCCGCAACCGTGTTGACCAATACGGCGTAGCCGAGCCGACTATTACACTTTCCGGCACGGAACAAGTCATGGTGCAGCTCCCGGACGTAACCAACCTGGACACGGTTAAGGAGACCATTGGTTCGGTGGCCAAGCTTGACTTCCGTTTGGTAGCCGATCCTTCCAAGCCGATTGATGAGACCGTGGAGCTGAAAAGCCGGGAAGGCGGCAGGGTGCGTTTGGAGGACGAAGTCTTGATGACCGGTGATTCGGTGCAGACGGCGAGCGTCGGTGTTGACCCGCAGACAAACGGCCTGGAAGTCATGCTTCAGCTAAACGCCGCGGGAAAGACAATTTTTGGGCGTATTACGGGAGACAACGTCGGGCGCCAGCTTGCGATCATCCTTGACGGCGTCGTGCAGTCCTCCCCGGTAATCCGTGACGAAATAAGCGGCGGGAACGCGCAGATCACGGGCGGTTTTACCCGCGAAGAAGCGCACCGCCTGGCAGTGGTGCTCCGCTCCGGCGCGCTTCCCGCACCGCTTACCTTCGAGGAAGAACGCACCGTGGGTGCAACGCTCGGCGCAGATGCAATCCGCAAGGGTGTGACAGCGTCCCTTGCCGGTGCGGCGCTGGTCGTCGTGTTTATGATTGTTTACTACCGCAAGGCGGGCTTGCTTGCCGTGGGCTGTGTGACTCTTGCTGTGGCGTTTCTGCTCGCCGTGCTCAGCCTTTTTGGAGCAACCCTGACTCTGCCGGGAATCGGCGGCATTGCCCTTAACGTCGGCATGGGAGTGGATGCCTCAATCATTATTTATGAGCGCATCCGCGAGGAGCTGCGCACGGGGGCGACGGCCAAGGCGGCGATTGAAGCCGGATTCAGCAAAGCCCACTGGTCGATTATGGATGCGAACATTACGACGCTCCTTTCCGGACTCTGTTTATATAGCTGGGGCACGGGTCCGATTAAGGGGTTTGCCGTTACGCTCTGCGTTGGCGTGCTGACCACCATGTTCGCTGCGCTTTTTGTCAACCGCACCGGCTTCCATGTGTTGAATATGGAAGACGGCAATGGCAAGTTGAGTATTTAACACCACAAATTATTTACTGGTCCGTGATATGGAACTTTTCCCTCATCAACCGAAATTTGATTTTCTCGGCAAGCGCTGGTTCTTTCTGATTCTTTCGGCGCTGCTAGTTGGTTTTGCGCTTTGGGGCTGGGTAAAGACCGGTGACAGCAAGTGGGGCATTGATTTCGCTGGCGGCACCGATGTGGAAGTGAGCTTCAAAGAGCCGGTAGCTATTGCTGCGGTGCGGGAGGCGGTGGAGAAGGCGGGTTTCTCCGGCGCGGTCGTGCAGGAGTTCCAGGGCAGCACATTTTCCATCCGGGTGCGTGCCGGACAGGACGCAAAGAGCGGTGATAAGATTGTTGAGGCGCTGCGCGCCATTGAGAACAACACGGTCAATCTGCTCAAAGAAGACTACGTCGGCCCGGTCATTGGCGAGCAAATCCGGCGTGACGGCATAAAGGCGTTTGTCTTTTCGCTGATTGCGATTCTTATTTACCTCAAAGTGCGCTTTGACTTCGCGTTTGCCGCCGGTGCGGTGGCCGCGGTGGCGCACGATGCCATCATCGCTTGCGGATTTTATGTGCTTTACGGCTACGAAGTGAGCGCGGCGCTTCTTGCGGCGGTGCTCACAGTAATCGGTTTTTCTGTTAACGACACAGTAGTTATTTTTGACCGGATCCGCGAGAACCTGACCGCGGCTTATAAAGCCGAAGGCGATAAAAAGAAGGGCAAGCGTGAAAAGGAGGAGAACGACTTAAGCGGGATGAGCATGGCCGAGATTATGAATGTGAGTCTTAACCAGACGCTCAGCCGCACGGTATTGACTAGTGCCACGGCGTTTTTTGCGTCGATCATGCTGTGGCGTTTCGGCGGAGGATCGCTTGCCGAGCTGGGCTTCGCCTTTTCCATCGGCTGCATCGTTGGCACTTATTCGTCGGTTTATATCGCGTGTCCCGTGGTCCTTTTGGTCGACCAGTTCTTTGCCAAGAAAGCGTAGGCAGAGCCCATTGCGCCCTGGGGCGACTTAATTTAATATACTTGAACTTGTCTTGCTTGCGCCTTGCCGGTTTCCGCGGTAGGCTTTGGGTAAATAAATGCCGCAGGGGACTGTGTTTTAGTGTCCCAGGGGACTGTGTTTTTATGGGTGAAACTTCCCTAGCTTCTGGACAGATAATTGATTCAACGCCCGCTGGCGGAGGCGCTGCGCCGCTTAGCCAAGCTGGTCCCTTTGCCGTGAGCCTTGAGTTCTTCTCCGGACCGATGGATTTGCTGCTTCACTTGGTGCATCAGCAGGAAGTGCCGATTGAGAAAGTGCAAATGTCGGTAATTGCCGAGCAATATTTGGAAATTGTTCTTAACCCGGCCCGTGCGCTGGACCTCGACAAGGCCGGCGAGTATCTCGTGATTGCTGCCACGCTGCTTGCGATAAAGAGCCGTTCTCTGCTGCCTGGTTTGACGCAAGGCGAGGAAGAAAAACTTGATACGGACTGGTTTGACGCCCGGTTCTTTGAGGATTTGCGCGCGCGCATCCGCGCTTATGAGGTAACCAAATGCCGGGCGCAGGCGCTGATTAAGCTGCCGCAGCTTGGTGTGGATACCTTTGTGCGCACGGACCGCCAACTGCTCAAACCCACGCCGGAGATGCTTGCCGAGCCGGAAGACGTTTACTCCCTGGGGGTGCTTTTCGGGCGGCTGATCCGCCGGGTAGGCGGGTTGACCTCTTCGTTTCGCATAGCGCTTGAGCCGGTGTCGGTGGTGAGCGTGATGATGCGCATCGTTGATTCTTTCACCGGAATTTGGAAAAGCAGCGGTGAGCCTGGCGCTCCGGAGCAGCCGAAAAATCTGCGCGACATCTTGCACAGCTTTATTCCAGAAGAAGTCGTGCGCGGCCTGCACGCAGCGTCCTCGCGGGAGAGTGCGTTGTCTCAAGTGCGCGGTGCATTAATTGGCAGCTTTATTGCCGTGCTGGAACTGACAAAACGCGGTGTGCTTTCGCTCAGAGAACAAGGCGAGGGGCTGGACGCCGCGGTGTCTCTGCGTCTATCCGCTGATGCCGTGGGGCTTGGTGACGGTGTGTTTATCTCCGAATTCGACTTGCCGGAGAGTGAGCAGGCGCAGGGAGCGCTGGACGACGAGCAGACCGCGCCTGCGCCAGGGCCGGCCAAGCCGGGCAAAGTGGTGCAGATGTCTGATTACCGTGCCCAGGAAGCAGAGCGCCGCCTGAAGGAAACCGCAGCAGAGCAGAATGGACTTTCCTCAGGGGATGCGGCAGCAGAGGCAGGGAAGAAGATGAGAGAGGCGGGAAATGTGTAGTATCAGCGGTGCGGACGAAGAGCAGGTCGAGTGTGCGTGCAGCCTGGAAGATGATGCCGCAGAGCAGAGCGGTGCGGAGTCATTAGCGCGCCTGCCGCTCAAAGCGGCGCTCGGCGCGCTGCTTTTTGCGTCGCCGCGTCCGCTCTCTTTGCAGGTCTTGGCTGAGGCCGCGCGCGCAGATGCCGCAGATGTTGAAGCGGCGCTTGAAGAACTGCGCCAGGATTTCAGCGCCGAGACGCACGGCATCACGCTCTCCGAGGTCGGGCAGCATTATCAGCTTCGCACGACACCCGCCGCTGCGCGCGTCGTGCAGCGGCTCATTCCTCCGCGGGCTAAAAAACTGAGCCGTGCGGCAGGCGAGACGCTTGCTGTCATCGCCTATAAGCAGCCCGTACAGCGCGCCGAAATTGAAGCCATCCGCGGGGTAGACGCGCTGCCGACGCTGAAAACCCTGCTCGATGCGAAGCTCATTCGCATCGTGGGCCGGGCCGATTCCGCCGGCCATCCCGCGCTCTACGGAACAACACAGACATTTCTCGAAAAATTCGGCCTGCGCGATTTGTCCATGCTGCCCAGCATCCGTGAGCTGGAGCAGCTCGCCAGCGAGCCGGGAGAGGCAGAAGAAGATGACGAATCCGGCGGTTTGGAGGACGAAGCGACATGTCAGCCGGAAGAGAACTGCGAATCCAGCAATTCCTAGCGCAGTGCGGCATCTGCTCCCGCAGAAAAGCCGAAGTCCTGCTTCGCAACGGCCATGTCAGCATCAACGGCAGAGTAATCACTGAACCAGGAACGAAAATTGTCCCCGGTGTTGATCGTGTTTGTGTGTGCGGCAAGCCTGTTGCGCGGGAGACAGCAAAGCTCTATGCCTTTCACAAACCACGGGGCGTTGTTTCCACACTGAACGACCCGCAGGGCAGGCCGTGCGTCGGGGAGTATGTGCGATCTTTTCCGCTGCGGTTGTTCCTCGTAGGCCGCTTGGACTTTGATGTATGCGGGTTGCTCCTTTTGACCAATGACGGCAAGCTTGCCGACG
>JAKPSH010000226.1 GCA_029555385.1 Pseudomonadota bacterium | reverse complement strand
GTGTAGCGAGAAATAAGGACTCGCCTGAGGCGAGCCGTGTAATCTTTGTGCAAACTGCTCTAGCTGTTATAGCGCGCGAAATTGCTCATCCGTGAGCAATTTCGCGCAGTTCGGAGGCCGCATCGGCGATGCGGCCTCCGGCCACGCCATCCCGGCGTGCTCTAGATGTCATTAACCGCAGATGTGTTCAGTGTCATCTAGGCAGGCGCGAGACGGCGAACCGGCCGGGCATCACTTACTGTTGCGGCAGGCATGCTGCAGGACTTCTGCGAGCTTCCCAATGCTTTGTTCGGCGGAGTAGAGGGCTTCCATTCTTGCACGGCCGGCCTGGCCCAGCTTTTTGGCGAGTTGAGCGTCTTGTGCAAGACGGATCATTTTTGCGGCCATCTGATCGATATCACGTTCGGCAACCAAGTAACCCGTTTCTCCCGATAGCACAGCTTCGTTAATTCCCGCATGTGCTGTGGCGACTACCGGAATGCCGGAGGCGGAGGCCTCCAGCACCGCCACAGGAGTGCCTTCGCAGTCACCGGCGTCCTCCCCGAAATGGGGCTGGATTGAGTGCTGCACAAATACACGTGCTTTCTGCAGCTCCCTGATTACGGTTTCATGAGGGCAGGCACCCATAAAACTTACTTGTTCAAAACACCCCAGCGCGTGGGCGAGGTTGACCGTTGTTTCAAACAAGGGGCCATCGCCAAACATTGTCAGCCGTGCCTCCGGCACGCTGTCCAAGACCTTTCTGAATGCGGCAAGCGTCAGATACGGTGCTTTTTTTTCGACGAATCGTCCGACTGCTGCAAAGTGCGGCGGATTAGCTGCGGCATCTGTGGGGGAAATTGCGCTCAAGTCGATGCCGCACGGGATTATGTGCAGCTTTCCGGCAGGGGCTCCCAATTCAAGCAAGCGCTGCTCCATGAGTTTTGAAACACAAACCAGCGCGGATGCGCGATGGAAGAGTTCCGGGTAGTGCAGGCCGTCGCCTTCTTTTACAGTTGTTGTGCGATGAGCGTCATACCCGTGGAAATGAACAACCAGAGGCGTGTGTGCTTTGGCGCAAGAACGCATCGCCCGCACAGCGCACGGTCCAAACTCAGCCAAAACCACATCTAGGCACTGCCTTTTAATCAAACGTACGAGACGTTGTTCACGAAGCCAGCAATCGCCTTTGCTGCCCAATCTGCGCAGGCCGTGCAGTATTTCAGCAGAAAACCCGCGCGGCTCATCAGACAAGGTGCCTGCCTTTCTATATCGAGGCAAGTTCCGCGCGTTCAGCACTTCAGTTGTTCCGGGAAGGCGCTCGATATGCAACCGCACAAAGGTTTGCGAGTAGGCGCCGGAATTAGGGACAATTATGCCAATTTTCACAATTCTTTTGTTATAAATGAATCAAGCAGCCGGGACAAGGTGCGGTGGAACTCCCCCTGAACACGCCGCATGAGAAATAATGCTAGATCCGGCAGAGCGGCTAATGCATCTTGATCGTAGAGACGCTGAGTTTTCTGATACACTCTTATTGCCTGACCTAAGAAAAGGATTTTCCTCCACGACTGCGTAATGTGACATGGATCTGATGGCAGAATAATGGAAGAGCGGGTTGGTTTAGATGCTGCGTGGCGCTTGCGCACGGCGGAATCGCCGCTGCGCAATCCGCGCGAATTTTTCACACTGCTGCTTGTGGACATGCGCCGTGCATTTTACTTGGGTTATGTGCTTTTTGTGCGGGATTTTTCGGCCAAGTACCGGCAGACTCTTTTTGGCTATCTTTGGGCCGTGCTGCCGGTTGCGTTTACGACGCTGCTTTTTATTGCCCTGAGTGCGGCTAAAGTTCTGCAAACAACTCAGGCGGATATCCCGTACCCGTTGTTTGTTCTGACCGGAACTGTGCTGTGGCAGACGTTTTTTGACTCTTTGATGGGTCCGATCTCCGGGGTGCAGCGCAGCAAGACGATGCTGCTCAAACTGAACTTTCCTAAAGAAGCAGTAGTCGTCAGTGCGCTGCTTGAAGCGGCGTTTAATCTGGTGCTCCGTTTGCTTATCGTAGGAGTAGTGCTGCTCTGTTACAGCAGCCTGCATCCCACAGGCTTTCTTTGGTTTTCATTGAGTACGCTTTCTCTTGTTTTTCTTGGCACCGTGCTTGGCGTTTTGTTTGTTCCGCTTTCACTATTATTTCATGACGTGCAATATGCTCTGGCCACGTTTGCTGGTCTTTGGTTTTTTGCCACGCCGGTGGTTTATCCCATTCCTGCCGGTGGCACAGCGCGGAGCTTGCTGCTGCTCAATCCGGTGTCGCCGCTCCTTACATCATCGCGCGCGGTATTGTTTAACCCTGAGCAGCAGTTCCCGGCTGCTTACTTTGTCATTCTTATTCTTGCGCTGGTGACGGCTGCACTTACTTGGGTTTTTTATCGTGTGGCAATGCCGCATGTAATTGAGCGGCTTGGTGAGTAGACCATGGCAGACACGTTGATCTTGGCAAGCGGCCTAAAGAAGCGTTTCAGCAGGGATCTGAAGCGTTCGCTGCGCTACGCAGTGACTGACTGCATCAACGACCTTCTGCTCCGCCGGCCCGAAGCCGCGCTTCGTCCGTCGGAATTCTGGGCATTAGATGATGTTTCCTTTGCTGTCGCGCGCGGCGATACCCTGGGCGTCATCGGTCCCAACGGCGCGGGAAAGAGTACGCTGCTTAAGCTGCTGACGGGTATTATCCGTCCGGATGCAGGCATGGCACAGATCCGCGGGCGCGTTGGTGCGCTTATTGAACTTGGCGCGGGATTCAATCCGCTGCTGACCGGACGGGAGAACATCCTGGCTAATGCGGCTTTGCTCGGAATTTCCCGCGCTAAACTGCGCCGGGACTTTGACAGCATCGTTGCTTTTTCCGGCCTCGAGCAATTTATTGACTCGCCCGTCCGCTCGTACAGCTCAGGGATGAAAGTCCGCTTGGGGTTCGCGATTGCCATTCATACCGATCCGGATGTGCTGATTATAGACGAGGTGCTTGCTGTCGGAGATGCAGGCTTCCGTGCCAAGTGCTACAACGCAATTTTCGAAATCAGCAAGCGCGCTGCGGTGCTCTTCGTCTCACATAGTTTGCAGCATGTCGCCCGCATCTGCAGCAGCGTTTTGGTGTTGAAGGCCGGGAAAGTGGAATACTTGGGGACGGAAGTAGATCGCGGGCTGGCAAAGTATCTTTCTTTCTTTGAGACACAGGACGCACAGGATATTTGTCTGGATTCCTCGCGGATCACTGCTTTTTGCCTGGCGGGGTTCGAAAATGAACCGCATCCAGAGCTGCCCTTCGGTTCGCCGATTGAAATCGTGTTGAAGGCTGCCGTAGAGAGGCGCCACAAACAGCTTGAGTGCAACGTATCGTTCCTGAACAAAGGCGTTGAGCTGCTCGCGCAGTGCAGTTCAAGGAATCATGCATTTCACATCAGCAACGACAGCGATGAGCTGCGGCTGCGCATCGCTCTGCCGAATCTCCACTTAAGCCCGGGTTATTATACGTTGTCGGCAACAATCCGTGATGCACAGAGTGGAACGATAATCTGCTGGCGGCAGGCTGGCGTGTCGTTTTATGTGACCGGCAGAATTGTGGGTGATGCTCCGGTTCAGCTTCAGGGTGAGTGGTCTATATTGTGATCGATAAAGGTCGATGCCGGTGAATGCAGTTAAGTTAACGATAAGCGGTGGTTTTGGCTTTGGCGATCTTGGAGACGAGGCCATGCTCTCCGAATACCTTCGCTGTGCCACCGAGCACCTCGGTCTCAAGAGAGAGCAGATATTTTTAGTCAGCGCCAATCCTGATTACACTTCGAGCTATCATCGTCATCCGCGTGAGCTTTGTTGCCGCCTGCCGCAGGAAACCATGATGCTGGTAAATCCGCCGCCGAAGGGTAAAGTCAAGCGGGCGATGAGCGTAATTAACCACATATCCATTAAGCGGAAACTAAGCGAACTGGCAGGTTTTGCCCAAAGAAGTGACGGGCTGTTGATCACCGGCGGCGGCATTATCAATACCCGCGACGAGAAAGGGTTCAGCATTAAGCGCATTGCCGGAATTACCCGTTTTTTCTGTGCACATGGCGTTCCTGTTTTTATGAGCGGGCAGACGATCGGACCATTGGGCATCAATCGCATGCATGACGAACTTGCCGCGGAAATTGTCAACAGCGTTGACTGTCTGACGGTGCGCGATTCTTTTTATTCGCGGCGCTACCTGCAAGTTGTTGGCGGTAAACCTAAGGAATTAGTCGAGACGATAGATGATGCGTCGGCTCTGGAAGCTGATTTTGCCTCAGTTCCAGCGGAATGGAAGAGTAAACTCGTCCCTGACAGTTATATCGCATTCAATGTCAGCGAGTACACATCGGATACGGCAGCGAAGCGGGAATTCGCGGCGCGTTTGGTTGATCACTTGCTGCGATGCTGCGGGATGCCCGTTGTTATGGTTGCTCATGCTCCGATTGACTATGCGGCGCTATGGGAAATTTTCGATTTGCTGCAACGGGATTCGAAAGCGAATGTGCATGTCCCTGATACCCGGGAGTGGCGGGCGGAGCAAGTGAAAGGCCTGATTTCCCGGGCCAGTTTTGCTTTAGGCGGGCGATATCATTTCGTTGTCTTCAGCGCCACGGCGGGCGTACCCTTTATCGGGCTGGCGGGCAATCATTACTCATACATCAAGCAGGACGGTTTTGCGCGTGCCTTCAGTTTGGAGCACTGCATTCTCAATCCCGTTGAAACCTGGGATTTCGCCGCGGTCAGCGCTAGAATTGAGCAGATCCGCGGAAAGAAAACAGTGATTGCCGGAAAAATATCCTATCCGCTCCCGTCGATGCTGAGATTTATGGATTGGCTGAAGCAGATTGAGCACGCAAAAACAGGACAGACGCCTTAGCATGAGTATCATTTCAGGGATAAAAAATATTGATTTCGTCCTCTGGTACCACTGGGTGCGGGCGCCGCTCTTGCAGGAAGTGCGCAAGCTTTGGCCTTATGGCGCGCTGGCGCATAACACTTTGCGCAAGAAGGTGCTTGCGCTTGCGCCCGAACCTCCGGAATCAGCGCTGGACGGCTTGCATGCGGAGAACTACCGTGTTTTTTCGCATGAAGGTTTCCGCCTTTGGGAAATTGCCAAGTCGTCTCTGGGCGATGCTGTTCGGCATCCGAATCCGGATTGGGAGACGCATCAAGCAGAGATCCGCAGTTTTTTCTTAAAAGCAGTGCGCTACCTTCAGGCATTTCAGCAATTCTTTGCCGGAAGAAAGACACAGGCGATCGTCGTGGAACAGGGTTACCAGATAGATATGCGCGCAGCTGTTGAAGCTGCCCGGCGTATCGGCCTCCAAACGATTGCTGCAGAACACAGTTTTATCAAGGATCTATTTTTTCTTGACGATACGTGCGGCGGGATCTGCAACCGGCACTCTCTTTCTCGGAATAGCTGGGATAGAATCAGAGCGCGCGCGTTGAGCGATGCTGAGCGCCAGCGAGTCGCTGCTTTTATGCGGTCATATGCAACAATGATCGGGCAAAAAGACAGTGACGATACGCAGGAACTGCGCCGCAGGATCACCGGCGGCAGGGACAAGAGTATCGTGCTTCTCCTTGGCCAGGTGCGCACCGATGCTTCGCTGATTATGGATTCGCCGGTTTATCCCGACCAAGTGGATTTTATCCGTGATGTCGCGGAAGCAATGCGTCCCTATGGGGCCAGTCATCAGCTTGTTGTCCGTCTGCACCCGAAAGAAAGCTGGGGCACGACGCACAACAAAGTGCCATTTGATAATCCGACGCTGCGGGAGCTGGAGAAATTTGAAGTGTTGTCTGAGCCTCATGTAACCTTGTTTCATTCACTGGAGGTGAACACCTACAGTTTAATGGATCTCTGTGATTGCGCGGTAACGCTTAATTCCCAATCAGGCCTTGAGGTTCTGGCGCGCCACAAGCCAGTGCTCACGGCTGCTAATGCTTATTATGCGGGCAAGGGATTTACACTTGAGGCAACATCGAGACGCGTGCTTGGCATTCTGCTGCAGCAGTTGGTCTCAAAGTATAAACTCACCGAAGAGCAGAAACACGATATCGACTTGTTTCTTTATCACTTGATATTTGAGTATCTTTTTCCGGCAGACTTGCAGGGATGCCGGGCAAGGCTGCGGGAGTTGTTCCGTGTCTGAGGCTGGGGCGAAAATCAGCGTGGTCATTGCGGCGTACAATGCCGAGAGCTACCTTGAAGCTGCTGTGTCGTCTGTACTTGCGCAGGACGTAGCGGGCTTGGAGGTAGTCATCGTTGATGATGGCTCAAGCGACGGCACTCCTGAACTGATCTGCCGTCTTTGTGCGGACAGCCGTGTCAGAAGCCTCCAGCATCCGGGCGGGGTAAACCGGGGACCGAGCTGCTCACGCGAATTAGGCGTGCATGCGGCAAAAGGAGAGTATATCTGCTTCTTAGACGCTGACGACAAATTCCTGCCGGGAAAGATCGAGCGGCAGATTGAGGCGATGAGCCGCCATCCGCGTGCGGTCATGTGTCATACGGCCGTGCGTTCCCTTGAGCAAGCAGCGAGTACGGCGGATTTTGTCCAGCATTTTTCGCTTGGCCCAGAACTGCTGGAGTATGCTTTGGCCGGGCAGCCTGATTTTCTGGAGAAGAACCGGATTGCGAACTCCTCGGCTATGATTCTCCGGTCGGCTTTGGATGGCCTTTCTTTTGGCGTCCAGCAGCTTTTTCAGTTTGAAGACTGGCTTCTTTGGCTGCTTTTATCCGAGCGGGGCAGTTTTGTTTATCTGCCGGAGCCGCTCATTGATTATCGCTACCATCCATCTTCAGCGACATATTATATTCATCGTGTGCCGCTGCTGCGAGATTATGCGCTTGTTGAGCTTTGTTTGATGCTCCGGGCAAAATCTGGCTCACAATCAGAGCTTTCGCGCAAAGCAAAAGTGCGGTTAGAGCGGGTGCTTGAGCGGATCGAAGAAAAATACCGTTCTCCCTTGGGGCACCAAACGCTTTCCGTGCCAGAGAGGCTTGTTCGTGCACTGGGGCGAGTTTTTGGAAGATAACAGTGCCGGGTGTCCGGTATCTGCTGAATTGGCATGTTCTCAGGAAGAGGGCGGCTCTTTCACGTGAGCGCAAGCAATGCCGCTGCGAAGTCTGATACGGGATTGCAGCCTTGATATAGCTGCGCAAAGTAATCAGATGCGTTTTTGCCCATCTCGTGCCACGCTGCGCGCTCTGCCCAAGCGCGCTCTAAAGCCTCCTCGACACATGGCACGCTAGGACCGCCGGCAAGAAAACCGGTCTCGCCGTCCTTGACGACTTCTTCGGTGCCGACTTTAGTGGCGATGACTATGCGGCCGCAGCGCATTGCTTCCAGAGCGGAAATAGGCAGGCCCTCATGCCGGGATGGAAGAATCAGTCCGTGACAGTGCTCGTAAATTCGCTCGATGTTTTCTTCGTAGCCGGTGATTTCAATGCTGCTGAGGTTAAACATATCGCACCACCGGCGCATGAGCGATTCATCCTTTCCCGAACCGTAGAGTCTGATGGTCAACGGGCGAGCGCGCCAGGCGTCTTTGGCCAGGATCCTGATTAATATATCCTGCCCTTTGGCTTGGACGTGGTAACGGCCAACGCAGGCAAGACAGTAGCGTCCGTTCTCTGCGGGAGGATAAGGAGTCAAGCTCCCCTGGATCGGGTTCTTTACAATCCTGGCATTGTGCAGGCGCTGCACGAGCTGGAGCTCAACGAGCGAACGGTTCGCTTCTGAAACGAAAAATATTGCCGGAGAGTCTTGCAGCAGGCGGCGGGCCTTAGCGGCCGTTTTTTCGTCGAACCAGCGGAATTCGCTGGCGGCATGCGTGACGTAGGTCTTGGGGCAGGAGAAAGAAGAAAGAAAGCGGTAGTGCGCCGCACATTCCGGCCACCAGCCTTGCGATACAACCACCAAGTCCGGCGCAAAACGCAGTGCCGCGCGCTGCCAGGATTCGAGCCGTGCGATGCCCGTGCGTTCACCAGCAAAGCGCGCAGCGCGCTGAAGAAGGCTGGGTTTGCTCCGGCGATCGTAAAGAAAGAGATCCGCGCCGGCTTGACGCAGTTTGTGGTGATGGTCCGGAACGGGAGACCAAGCTTGAGCGCATACCGCGACTCTGATGTCTGTGCGGTCCAGCAGATTCAGCGCAGTGCTGTACCAAAGGCGCTCCGAGCCGGAAAATGAAGCGCCTGTCACGGTGGAAAAAAAAAGAATTTTCTTCATTGCAGTTATTTCTTCGCGGCGGCAGAAGATGTCAAAGGTTGTTGAAGATCAAGTTCGGCGGCCATTGCTTCAAGCTCGGAGGCCTGCTGCCTGGTTAACACGTTTAGATCGTCAATACGCCACAAGGACACCAGACCGCCGAATCCTGCTGCCACTACCATCCCGGCGAGCCATATTCCGCCGAAGAGTAAAGCTTGGGGTTCGTCAAGGTACCTGGGGGCGAAAAACAAGACATATAACGTTTCGCGGACTCCTACGCCCATCCATGATATCGGCAGTGTGCTGAGAATATTCACCGCCGGAATGGTGGCGAGCAGGTAGCGCAGCGGAATAGGAGTTCCCACCGCGTAAGTCATGAGCCAGAACAGCACGATTTGCTCAAAGTGAAAGAGCAAAGCAACCGCTATTACCGCGCCAATCTGGGATGGGCTGCTTGGCGCCATGCGCAGTGCATCATTGAGCTTTCTTGCCCAGGCGCTTGAAGCGCGCCGAAGAATGCGGCGCAGAAACACAACGCCGGCTAAGCCCGCTGCTGTGCCGAGAACCAAGAGCACGGGAACCAGTCCATACTGCCAAAAGACCTTTGCTTCCGGCACGAATGCGGCGAACACAAGGCCGATCGCCGCCAGGACCGCCATGCCGATGAGGCGGTCTGCCGCGACGGATGCCACGGCTTCGATGCCTGCTTGTTTGACTCCTCCGACAAGCATGGCTTTTCCAAGATCGCCCCCCACCGTGCCAAATCCAAAGACATTCATGTAAACACCGACAAGGTGGGCCGACAAGACGTTGGTGAACTTGCGCCGAATGCCGCCGAAGCGAAGAACGAGATGCCAGCGCCAAGCGCTGATAAACTGGGAAATGATATAGCCCAGCGCAATGCCGGGTATTAACCAAAGCGGTGTGCTGGCGCACACGGCTAACAGATCGTGCTTTTTCACGAAGGACAAAAGAATGAAAAGCATTGTGGCGCTGATGGAAATCTTAATCAGCGCCTTAAAAGGAATTTTCCCCATTCAGAATCCGTTTATCGACTTGCCGTAATTTCCAAAACTATTCCTCCGAAAGCTAGTTGATTTAAGGTAATAAACACAAGTGGCACAAAGGAAAAGTTAACCAAAACAGGCGGTTAAGATTTCGCCCTTGGTCACTGTATATTAAACGCGGGGTTTGCGCGAGTTAGAGTAGCGCAGCCAGGCGTAAGCGCGAATCCTTTCAAAAGTGGTGACAATAGCTTGAACCAGAACAAGCATGGTCACGCCGAGGCGCTCACGCAGCGCGAAATGAGGTGCCTTGAACCAAACGCGATGAATTCTAACCACGGTGATTGCGAGGTTATACGCCAAGTCAAAAATAAATGATCTCACGCCGTATCCATCGAGTAACTTCCGGGCAATGTAGCCCTGAGATACGCGTACTAACTTCTTAACAAACTCGTGAAAACTGCTCCGGGCTGGATGACGCACGGCAGCATCGGGTGCATAGAGCAGCCTGCGCCCTGATGCGTATACGCGCTCCCCCCATTCCAGATCTCCGCTTGAGCGAAGTGCGCCATTAAATGGCCCGACAGCATCAATGGTTTCTTTTCGTGTAAACATATTAGCGGTTGCCGCGAAATGTCTTTGCTCGATGTAGTATCGCTGCATGAAGCCGAAGAGCTCTTCGTAACGTTCGCAAAGCGTCGGATGCTGGGGGTTGTCAAAAAAAAGCTCGATTCGGCCTCCGAGCACACTGATTTCCGGGTTCTGCATAAAATGCCGGAATGCATTTTGAAGCCAATCCTTATCCGGCAGGCAGTCAGAGTCGGTAAACGCGAGAATCGAACCCTGGGCGAGCGAAAGTCCGCGATTTCTTGCGGCATAAGATCCGTTTTCACTCTCTTCAGCCCAGCGCACTGAAGGAAAAGCAGAGAGCAGCCGCTCGGGCACGCTCGAGGGACCATTGTTTACGACTACGATCTCGAACGACTCGCGCGGATAAGTTTGATGCTCCAAGCAGTCAATGCACGCATCGAGACGAACCCAGTCCTCAAATACCGGGACAATAACCGAGACGAATGGTAATTTATTCACGTTTTCTTTCATTCGTTTCAGACATACCAGCAGACGGAGACGAACGATATTCCCCATCTTTAATGGTATATTCTGCATCTAAATAAACAAACCCAAGTGCTATTTCGCGGACCTTAAGATGAGCAGCCCCATAATTTACATCGTTGTCCCGGTGTTTAATGAAGCACGGGTTATCGGCCCGGTTGTGCAGGCGCTGCGCCGCATTTATGAGCATGTCGTCGTTGTGGATGATGCGTCACGTGATGGTTCGGCAATACGCGCACGCGAAGCCGGGGCGAAAGTACTTCGTCATGCCATCAACCGCGGTCAGGGGGCTTCGCTGCAAACGGGTATTGACTATGCCTTGGTTCACGGCGCCGGCATTATTGTAACTTTCGATGGCGACGGACAGCATTGCGTGGAGGATATCGCCAACCTCGTGAAGCCGATCATTGACGGCGAAGCAGATGTCGTTTTGGGTTCGCGCTTTCTTGAACCGGGAAACGAAATACCTATCGGACGCCGCATGCTGCTGCGCTTTGCCTTGATTTTCACCCGCGTAATGTCCGGTATGAGCGTTACTGATACACACAATGGCCTGCGGGCGTTTTCAGCAAGAGCAGCGAGGTTGGTACGCATCAGTCTCGATCGTATGGCGCATGCCAGCGAGCTGATCGATCAAATCCATGTGCTTCGACTAAAGTGCGTTGAACGCCCAGTGCGTATCATCTATACCGCTTACTCATTGGAAAAAGGCCAGAAAACCAGCGGCGCGCTGGCAATTATCTGGGACTACTTGATGGGGAAACTTGTATGATTAACTACTTCCAAGCGGCCGGCGGAATTATTGTTGTCCTGCTTGCTGTGCGCGTGTATAAGTCTTACCGGCGCTGTCAGATTTCTTTTGTTGCCGTATCCTTTTGGCTGGCGGTGTGTGCGAGCGCTTTTGTCTGCATCGCTAATCCGCGTCTCACGGTGCTCGCCGCGCGCTTTCTCGGCATCGGCCGCGGAGCCGATCTCGTCTTTTATGTGACTACGCTTGCGCTGCTCGGCGGATTTTATTACATTTCGTTGCAGCTTAGGCGTCTATCCCTGCATGTTACCCGCTTGACTCGGGAGCTTTGTCTTACGCAGCAGTTTCTTACAGAAGGCAAGCCCGGAGAGTTTGCACAACGCTTCGAGACGCTGGCTTGTCTGCACGATCCCAGCGAAGAAGGGGCGAAATGAGCAAGACGCCGCTGTCCGTCAGTCTCGTTATTCCGGCGCACAATGCCGAGCGAACCCTCGGCGCATGTCTGGAGGCTTCCTGCGAACTGCTTAACGCCGGCCAACTTTCCGAAATTATCGTGGTTAACGATCATTCAACCGATCGCACAGCAGAGATTATTCGCTCATTTCCCGTCAAGGTGTATGAATCCAACGGACGGGGGCCGGGGGCTGCGCGCAATACGGGATGGGCGGCGGCAGAGTCTGATCTTGTCTGGTTTATTGATGCCGACTGTGTGCCGGAAAGTGATGCGCTTACTCAACTGCTGACCCATTTTGTGTACCCTGAAGTGCGCGGAGTAGGGGGAAGTTACGGGATTGCGGATGAAAGTTCCTTGCTCGCGCGACTGATCCACGAAGAGATTTTGCTGCGCCACAGCGAGATGCCGCTGCGGGTTAATGTTCTGGCGTCTTTCAATTTAGTTTACCGCCGGGATGCTCTGAGCGTCGTTGGCGGTTTTAATGAACGCTTTCAGCTCGCGCAGGATGCCGAGCTCAGCTACCGGGTTCTCAGGCGGGGAGGTGAACTGCGCTTTGAGAAGGAATCCCGTGTTCGCCACTACCATCCGACTAAATTGTTCTCCTATTTGTTCAAACAGGCGCGGCAGGGGTACTGGCGAGTCTGGCTTTATTTGCACCATCCGCTTCGAGCCGGCGGCGATTCCTACACAAAAACTTACGATGTGCTGCAGCCGCCCTGCGCAGTTTTGCTTGTTATCGTGAGCCTGCTCTATGTGCTGGCTCCGCACTGGATTGCTGCCATTGCTGCCGTGCTTGTGCTTGCGGCGTTCTTGCTGCTTCATGCACCGATGGCCGCAGCATTGGTTTATCACCATGGATTCTTGTATTTGGCGTTTTACCCGCTTAGTCTGCTGCGCAGCCTGTACCGCGCCGCAGGTATGTTGGCGGGAGCGTGTGCGGCGCTAATCGCGCTGCTTCGCGGCAGATTCCCTTCGGTTGAGCAGCCTGCGCATGGAAGTCTTTAATAAACGCCAGTTTGTAGGTTTAGCCCTGTTTCTCTGCGGCGCTTACCTTGCCATTGCGGCGATATACATCTTTCGTCTGCCTCTGGTGATGGATGAGTTCGATGGCGCTTTTGATGTTTACCGGCTGCACTTCCATCTTCCTTATCGGGACTTCAAGCCATATAAGACTGTGCTGGGCTATTACTTCCAGCTTGCGGCCTTATTCCCGTCGCTTGGTGTTTGGAACAGCATGCTTGTGCTTAAGATTCAACTTGCGGCAGTCAACGCGTTGTGCATGTTCGTGATGACGCTCCGCCTTTCGCGGCTGTTCTCCAGGGAATCTGGTATTTTTGCGCTCTTGATGCTGGTCACCACAAGTACGTGGCTTGAGCGCTCCTGCGAGCTTCGTGTTGACGCCCTGACCGCTTGGCCGGGGTTGTTTTCCTTGCTTTGTCTGCTTAACGGCTCGTTTTTCAGCGCGGGTTTGCTCGGAGGCCTGAGCTTTCTTGTATCGCAAAAAGGCATCTACTATTTGCTTGCGGGCGGTGCGTGCGCGCTGCTGCTTCGATTCAGTAAAGATGCAGCCGGCGGCAAGGACGCGGCGTTTGTCCGCTTTGCTGCCGGTGCGCTGCTCCCGCTGGGACTGTATTTTGGTTTGTGGTCTTTGGTTGGGACTGAGCAGAAGGCCGCAGAGGCGACGTTTTATTCGCACTATCAAATTGTCTTTGAGAATATTTATCACAATCGCAGCAAGTACTGGAGACAGGAAGGACTGCGTAATCCATTGTTCTGGCTGGGCACGCTGCTCAGCTTGAGCGTTCTTTTCTTTCATGCGCTATCTGCGCTGCGGCGACGGAAATTTACTCCGCTTCATGTTCTTTGGCTGTACGGCGCAGTAATTTTGGCTTGTGGACTCTGGCACCGGCAGCCATGGCCGTATTTTTTTGTGATATTGATTCCCACATTTATCGTCGTTCTGGCTGGAGGCGCCCAGCTATATATAACTGGAGCAGCATCCGGGATTTTCAAGACTGCGTGGCGCGAAAGATTCCCGCTGCGCCTTCCCGCCGTAGTCTGGATTGTTCTTCTTGTTTGCAGCTTGATTATGCAAATGCGGCGCTTTGAAGATGTGACGCAGCGCAGCAGCGGCTATCAGAGGGCGATGGTTAATATCGCAGAAGCTCTGCTAGGCCCGAATGAGACATACGTTGCTGGTGTGGATTTTATTTATACGCGAAGCCATGCCTCTTCGAAATTAAAACGGTTGGGGAAAAGACGGCGTCAAGAACTGCTCACCGCGCCAAAGGAAGTGCATGACCAGATCTTGCAGCAGCTTGAAGCGCAGCCGCCGAAAGTAGTTGTTGGCAATTACCGGCTGAAGACCGGCATTCCACGGCGCATACGTGATTGGCTGCACATGAATTACCGGCACTTTTGGGGCAGCATCTCTGTTTACGCGCCGGTTGTTCCTGCAGGGTATAGTTTGATGAAAATTCGTTACCCGGGATTATATCTTGTCGAAAGCGGCGAGCCGGTAATGATAAACGACATGGTTATTGATGCGGGTTCGACGATTCGACTTGAGGCAGGATTACACGAAGTCGCCGCGTTGTCCAAAGTTCAGTTTTGTTTCCAGCCGGACAAGGCACAGCTTCGTCTTAACCGGAAATATGCCAAAGCGCAGTCGCTTTTTGCAGGCGCGTACACGGACTAGACTACGGTTAGGGGTGGGCTTGTGGTGATGCGTCAAGGTAATAAGACAGGTAAGAGTGCAGTGCCGGAAAGATGATAGCGGGTTTTAACACTTAAGGGATGCGTATGAGATATCCAAAGCTCTGCGTTTGCATCGTCCTGCTCGTCTTTTCTTGCGTTGGTACTGGATGCGATAGCCGTTCTATCTTCGAGCTGAACGTAAAAAAAGTTGGCGTTACAATAATCAGGCCATTTAGTGAAGGGCTGGCAGTGGTTAAGGCCAGGAAAGGCTACAGCTATGGCTACATCGACAAAACCGGGGCTATCGTTATCCCGCCACAGTTTTCCGAAGCTTGGAGTTTTTCCGAAGGCCTGGCAGCGGTCCGCCCGCCGCAGCGCAAAAAACTTGGTTACATTAATTCTGAGGGCAAATATCTGATTGAAGCTCAGTTTGATGCCGGGAGACGGTTTGCGGAAGGGCTCGCGCTTGTCATCAGAGAAGGGGTTCTGCAGTACATCGATAAATCCGGCAAGACAGCAATACCGCTTGAATTTGATGATGGCGGTGACTTTTCCGGCGGCATGGCCCGCGTAGTAAAAAGCGGCCTGGCAGGATTTATCGACAAGAGCGGAAGAATTGTTGTGCCGCCGGCTTATGTTAAAGCAGGCGACTTCAGCGAAGGCCTCGCTTTTGTCTGCTCTTCAGCAAAATGCGGCTTTGTTGATGCCGAAGGCCAAGAGCGCATCAGTCTGCAGTTCGATGACGCAAAGTCTTTTTCGCACGGTTTCGCACCAGTGAAGGTCGGTGAGCATTGGGGTTATATAAATGTCAACGGCGAGTGGCATGTCCCGGCCAAATTTGACGAAGCGCATGAGTATACAGAAGGCTTAGCGCTGGTCGGCCAAATTAAGGACTCTGCGTATAATTCCAAGTACGGCGGCTACTCAGGCCGAAAGACGTTTTATGGTTTTCTTGATCTTGCCGGGCGCTTAGCCATCGACACAGTTATTCAACGTGCAGAACCGTTTGCTGACGGCAGGGCGATGATCAAGGTGCCCGCGGCGTTCTCTTTTCTATGTTCCGACTGCTATGAGTTCCGGTTTATCGACAGAGAGGAAAACATGATGCCGGGACGGTATCGCCGTGCTGCTGGTTTTCGTGATAGCCGTGCTATTGTCGCAAGCGAGCGGGGCACCTACCTCATTAATGCTGACGGTGAGGTATTGGTCGAAGTCGATGGGGATAGCCTTGACCATCGTTCCCAGGTCATCACCCCTTCAGTCTCCCGCCAAAGAGATGCGTCTTTGTCTGTCGGACCCAAGAAGTCCTCTCACGCAGCGTACGGCTATATTAACCCCAGAGGCGAGAATGTAATCGCTCATCGTTTTTCCTGGGCAAAGCCTTTTTCGGACGGCCTGGCGTATGTCGAGGAGCTGGGCGGAGCCTGGCGCAGAATGTTTATCAATAAGCAAGGGGAAACGGCCTTTGAGCTGCCTCAGGAATTCTCTGGAGTAGAACCCTTCGCCGATGGTTTGGCTGTGTTTGCCCTTTGGGAGAACAAGAAGTCCAAGTATGGTTACATTGATACCGCGGGTCAGATAAAGATCCCGGCGCAGTTCTGTGAGGCTGATTCGTTCTCCGAGGGGCTGGCTGCCGTGAAGACTGACTGCAGCTCGGGTAAGAATAACGTTCAATACATTGACCACGCGGGTGGATTCGCCTTTAATGCGGCATTTTACCAGGCAAACCCGTTTTCCGGCGGATTTGCCTTTGTGTCATTATTGCAGAACGGAGAGCGCGGTTTGCAGCAGATTGTGACGGCACTGATTGACACCTCGGGCAAAGTTGTGATGAACAACCCAGATTTATTGCCTCTTGCTTATGGGCCGCTCAGTGGAAGTTCGGGTTATGAGTCGTTTGTCAAGAAGAAGGCTTTCTCATTTAAGGAGGCATTGTTTCCCAAAAGAACTTGGGATGGAAAGCGGGGCCTTGTGGGATACGTGAATGCAGGCGGCAGTTTCGTAATTCCGCCCCGGTTTTCGGAGGCGCAGCTATTTTCTGAAGGTTTTGCCGCGGTATCGGCCGGTGGCAAATGGGGCTACATTAATCAACATGGCGAAGCTGTTATTGAGGCGCGCTTTGTCAAGGCTTTGCCCTTCAAAGAAGGAATGGCGCTGATCGAAGACGAGACAGGGAAGCAGGGCTATGTGCAAGGGTCCGGCGAGTGGGCAATCGCACCGCGATTCTTGGAAGAAGCTGATTCCTTTGCTGGAGGTCTTGCCTTAGTTAAGCTCAACGGCTTTTACGGATATATGGACAAGACAGGAAAGATGGCGATTGAGCCGCAATATACCGCGGCTCATGTATTCTCCGAGGGGTTGGCCGCGGTAAAGAAGTAGACGCTCAGTTAAGCAAAGCGCGCCCCTAATTTGATTGTGCCCAGTCCTTTAACGATGGCCTGCCTCCTTGCGTGCCTCAGAGCATAACAGCCTGACGGAGATAACAATCTTCGCAATATATTATCTCGGGACGCTCCGGCGAGAATGTCGTTAAAACCCCGGTTCGGCATTTGGCGCATTCGCGCTGCCACAGGCGGCGCGGGTTTCGTTGCGCAAGCCGCCGGCGATGCCGGCACAAGAAGCAATCATTGGGCGCGGCAACATTAAGTTTCTGATAGAGAGCAAGCTCTTGAGGCGTGATCCGAAAGCTGCGTTTGCAGGACGAGCACGCAAAACGCAGCTTGCAAATCCCGGAGTTGATTGTGCGGCTGTCGTCCGGTACTTGTGCTTCGGCATCAATAGTCTCATTCGTTTCTTCGTCCTTCCAGCGGAGGCCGGCGGAGACAGCCTGTTCTCTTGTTAGTGGAAAAAGGTCAAACGCAGTACTTTCGTTGTAGGCAAACGGAGAGAGCGTGGAAGGTAAAAACTCTCCCCATTCTCCCGTCTGCCGCATGTGTGAGATAATCCGGATGACCATCTGTTCATATTCCGGCTGTTCGTACTGACGGTTAAGAATACAATATTGGCTGCGTCTGAGGCCGATGCAGCCGAAACAGTTG
>JAKPSH010000224.1 GCA_029555385.1 Pseudomonadota bacterium | reverse complement strand
GTGTAGCGAGAAATAAGGACTCGCCTGAGGCGAGCCGTGTAATCTTTGTGCAAACTGCTCTAGCTGTTATAGCGCGCGAAATTGCTCATCCGTGAGCAATTTCGCGCAGTTCGGAGGCCGCATCGGCGATGCGGCCTCCGGGCACGCCATCACGGCGTGCCCTAGAGCGGATTAACTTCCAGCTATACTGGAAGTTAATCCGCTCTAGGAGTCATGAAGCGGCAAAAGAAAACTGAATGACGTGCCCCGGCCGGGCGCACTGGAAACCTCAATCTGCCTGCCGTGCAGTTCCAGAATTTTCTTGACGATGGCAAGCCCTAATCCGGTGCCGGTGCTTCCTTTGGTACGGGCATTGTTTCGCGTGAAAAATGGGTCGAAGATGCGGGGGAGATCCTCCGGGGCTATTCCGGCGCCGTTGTCGCGCACGGTAACTTTTGCCATTTCACCATCGCGTTTTACGCAGACGCAGACACTGCTCCCCGCCCCGGAATAGCGCAGTGCATTCTCGACGAGATTAGAGAGCACGCGATAGATCATGCGGAAGTCAGCATATACACGCGGCAGAGCTTCGGGCAGTTCCGCATTAAGCTTTACACCAAGCTCGTCGGCCAGGATATTGCAGCGCAAAAGAAGCTCTTCGCTGACCATATCCAGGATAGAGAATGCTTCTGGTTCAAGTTTGGCCTCGTTTGCATCCAGTTTGGAGAGTTCAAAAAGCTCATCAAGGAGCGCACTCAGCATCTGCGTGTTTTTTGCCATGACCTGGAGCTTCCTTTCTTTCTCATCTTCCGGCGTGGAGCGAAAGCGGGAAAGGAGGGATTCGAGGTAAGCTTTGAGCGAGGCAACCGGGCCGCGCAGGTCATGAGATATGCTGGCCACCATCTCGCGGCGCAGCCGGTCCTTGGCATTGATTGTGTCAATGCTTGCAGTGATGGTGTCGGCCATTTGATTAACCTTGGTGCCGAGTTCGGCTATTTCGTCATCGCCCTGGACAATGGCCCGGGCATTAAGATTGCCTTGGGCGATCTCGCGCACAGCGGCTGTGACTGAGCGGAAACGCTTAGTGATGAAGAAGAATAGTGTGCAGCCGAGTCCAATGGCAAAGAAAGCAATGATCGCACTGGAAAACATACCCCCGAAGAGCAAATAAGTTTGCAGCAGCACTTGGCTGGTATAGCGGTTGCGGCTGCTGTCGAGGATTACGTAGACGTAAGCCGGCTTGTTGCGCCAGACAAAGCGCGAGACTGAGAAAACCGTGGAGTATCCATCACCGCGGCGCGGAGTCGGACCGTAGATGGGAAAGGTGCGGTTCGGCTGCAAGGCAAGAACCTGTTCAAGGAGAGCGGGCGGCACATGCTTTGTTTTAAAAAGGATGCGCGGAAGGACCGGTCTGCCGTTTTCGTCAAGGATATAAGCTTCAATTATCGGATTAAGCTCGGAAAGGCGGAGAATCTCGGCGGAAACGGCGGCCTCATCCGCCCCTCTTTGCACCAGCGGCGTGAGGTGGCGGGCAATCACAGAAGCGACGCCCCAGTTGACGCGTTGACTGCGCTCGTGTTCGGCGCGAAGCCAAAGATAGTGCAGGACGAAAAATTGTATTCCGAGAAAAAGAAAGATCGCACAGGCAAAGGTGAGCGCGAGGCGTGAGTAGAGTGTGCGAAAGAGCCTGGGCTTTTTCATGACGCACCTTGCCTGCCAGGCGCCGGATACTTGATGCACGCGGGATGCGGGGTGTGGAGGTCTGAGAGTTCGTCGCAGTCTGGAAGCATCGGCACGGGCGTGCCTGCCGGCGGATCTCCGGGCAGACCGCGATATTGGAGTTCGCGGTAGTAGGTTTGATGGCACTCAAATCCGTTCTTGGCGACAAGCATGCTGCCGAAGGGAAACCCGATACAGCCGCGCTCATTCCAGTAGCCGTATGCTCTGACGCCGACGGCGTAGCGCAGCGCAGCGGGGATTTCCTCAAAGAGAATGCGGACCGGTTTCTGCCAATGGGTGTGGCCGAAACCCCAGTAGATCCCCGGTGTGGATGGGCCGAGTTGATACCGGGCAGTATTGATTTTGCTGCACGTCAAGTGCTTGGGCTTGTTGGCGTCAGGAACCTCGGCCATTCCTTCAGCACCCGTCGCCACATAGCCGTCGGGACATTCCCGGACGGCGGCCGTCTTTTCCTGAAGCAGGATATCGCCTGCGGGAAGCGGGCAGCACGTGCCGTAGACCTGGAGTAATTCGGGCTCGTAGGGTTCAAAAGTATATGGCCGGTGGGTGGCGAAGAGAGCCTGGTTCATGCCGCAGTCACCGCTTATTGTGCGGTGGACATCGGCGGCGGCGGCAGCTTCCTTTTCGTAAGGGCCGCAGATTTGAGGGACAGCGGGTGGTCTGTTCGTATGCGCGTTAGGCAGTGCTTCCTGGCTTGCCGCAGGAGTGAAAGAGGCAAAGAGCACGGCGCAGAGAATACCGGGGCCGAAACTGATGCGGAGGCTTGAGCGCGCCAGGCTTTCCGCAGCAAAAGCCGGATCGCTATTCGTGTTTCTTCGGGTCAACAATGCGGTACCCCACTGCCCGGACTGTTTGCAAGTAAATCGGATTTGCGGGATCTGGTTCCAGTTTGCTGCGGATGCGGTTTACATGGGCCGTGATCGCAGCGTCGTATCCTGACATCGGTTCACCGTACATGGCTTCGACCATCTGGTCGCGGGAAAACACGCGTCCGGGGCTTGCGGCGAGCAGGGCGATAATTTCAAACTCGCGTGCGGTAAACTCGATCGGCTTACCGCCAAGCGTGACAGTTCTTGCAGCGGTGTCAAGGTGCAGTTCGCCGCATGCGATGCATGTGTTTTTGTCGCCGGTTCCGGCATGATCGTCGTGCGGGCGGCTGCGCCGCAGCACGGTCTTGATGCGAGCTTTCAGCTCAGCGATGCTGAAGGGCTTGGTCACGTAATCATCTGCGCCGTGTTCAAGTAGAAGCACCCGGTCGAGTTCGGTATTCTTGGCGGTAAGAACAATCAGCGGCTGATATGGTTTGCGCTCCCGGATCTTGCGGCAGACCTCGGTTCCTTCGAGTTGGGGGAGCATCAGGTCGAGAACAATAAAGGAATAGTCCTTGCTGAGCGCAAGCTCAAGCCCGGTTTTCCCGTCTGCCGCGCGATCAATTTTGTAGCCGAGTGCGCCGAGCTCTTCGGCAAGGAGCGCGCCGAGGTCGTCATCGTCTTCGATAATTAGGGCAATGTCTGTCATCACTGATGCCGCGTTAATCTGCGCAAACAAGGAATCCGTAGAATAAGAGCAGCCGTTATTCATATATAATCGACTTGCTTGTTTAGTTTACTTGAGAAGTATTTAAGGATCTTCGCGACGTTTTGTTAAAGATGGCAGGTGGTTAACGCTTTTTCCGGCCTAATTTGCCCGGCTTGCAGAACGGGCATTTCCTAGCGCTGGACAGAGGAGCATCAGCCAGATTGCCGAGCATCGCACGAACATTGCGCTCTGACGCAGAAGGTGGGGAAGAGTTGCCCACGAGCGCCATGCCCGAAAGGAGACGCGATGTATTCAAGCGCGGAGTTGGAGTTGGCGTCAGCGTCGGGCTCGGTGCGGGTGTCGGACTTGGTATTGGGGAAGGATGGCTGGAACTGCCGCCGTCCCCGGCCAAGTTGCCGAGACCTCCCAGCGCCTGCATAATTTGACCGAGACCCCCGCCGTTTCCACCGGCTCCCGCTGTGCCGTTTCCACAGCTTCCCCCAGAGCAGCCGCCTTGGCCTGCGCTGCTGCCAGGACAATTTCCTCCCTGGCATGAGCCATTCTGTTGACCCTCGTCTGCTTCTTCGGAGGTCACGCACGTAACATCGGATTTATCATCTGCAATTTGGTCCAAATACTCTAAGAAGGCAGGGTCTAAAGGGGACGGCAGATTGGACGGCGACCTGGGCGGGGGCTTTTTTCCGCCGCAGCTCCCTGAGCGGCAGCGCGGCGCAGCCGCCTTTTCGCGCTGGCCAGCGCTTGTCAGTTTGGTCCGCTTTGCGCCGTCTTCTGTTGGATAGCAATAAATAAGGGGCAGTGCATGAACGGAAACGGGCGGTGCGTCGGGCGGCGGATTGAGGTAATCCCCGCGAAGCCGCAGTTCGTTCGGGCCTCCCGTATTGACCGGCTCTTCATCACCGGGATCTTTGCCTTGCAGATAGTTTTCAGACTGCGCATGCACGGGCCCGGGAGCGCCGCTTTCACTTTTTATTCCCGTTTCATAAATATCGTTGTTCGAGCTTTTCGGTGCCGCATCATCTTGATCAAGCGCGTGGCCGCCGTAATTGCGCAGCGCAATTTTTCGCGCGTTCGGCTCCAGAGCGCCGGACTGGGCATTTTTGAGCGGCTGCGCCGGGGAGACCGGCTGAGCATCTGCCGCCGGATGTGCGCAGATGACGGCCAAGATAAGGCCGGCAGTGAACAGCCTTGCTGATATTTTAAGAATTAGACATCCGGATTTTCCTCTACTCATCACATTTGCCTCAATCATGGTTTTAAGTGCCCGGGCTGTGGAATTGGCTCCTTCAGCGTTACAAGCGGCTCCAGTATTGGCGGTTGTCCTGCCAGAGATCTGGTGCCATAGAACCAGTCGTCTGGGTGGTCGCCGGTGTTTAATACTGAGCATCCGGGAAAGCCGTCTTTAGCGCAGATAGTGCAGTGGCAGTTGACGCGTTTTGTCCAATAAGCGATGCGCACTTCGCGCACATACTGGTGGGCATCTTCGATGCCCATATCCAGCAAGCGTTTGTTGAGGTCCCGTCGAAACCCCCAAAAGCCCTGGGTCCCAACCTTGTTGTCAATTGTGCGGTTTCTGATGTCGAAGTACTCGCTTTTTGCCAGCGATTCCGGGCGAAAGCAGGAGCTGCCTCTCGTGCCGTCGTTGATCGTGGGAAAAATGATCTGTATCTTGTCCACAGAGAAGAAGTTCTGCGGTGCGACTGGACGGACGCTTCCCGCGTAGCTGCCTGTTTTTCCATGGGGGCGTCCGGCATAAAAGGACCAGAGTGTAGGGCGCCGCCGCCCAGCGTCTTTTAAGTTCGGTCCATAAGTGGGCAGGCTGTTCAGCGTATAAAATGAAAAACCGGAGACAATCTTAGCGTACAGCGGGTCTTCCAGCATTTCTTTGCTCCGCGAATGATAGAGCCGGAAGAAGTTGTGGTAGAGCCAGTCCTGATAGTGCTCGGCATCAGAAACCCCGAACTCTTCCATTCCTTTTTTGTAGTAGGGGGCATTCATCCGGACATATTGCCCGAGCATGTTGTTGATCACGTCCGGCTGCGCGTCGCCGCTCTGCTCAAACTGCCGGTCGATTGCTTCCTCCATCGAGTAAACATTCGTCTCCTCAAGCATCGCTGTGCCGTATGCCGAACCCCGGGGTTTGACGCCCGGCGGTTCCGTGACCTCTTGATGCATATACTGATAAGTGAGCACTTCATGGTCCTTATCGTAGGTGGCATGTGATGCCGCAAGTTTGTCGGCGTTGGGCAGGGTGTTAAAGAAGCACTTGTCTTCCATAACGTAGCCTTTCCAGATGTTTGCTGCGCCTGGGCGCATGCGCCGGCTAAGCTGGCGGTTGGTGTTGGTCATGTAAACAAGGGTATGGTTGGCCTGAACTTCGGACGGATTTCCTTCGCCTACATGCAGGTCACGTCCGGTATAATCAGCGGCGAAATAGTGCTCTTCCGGAACAGCCTGCTTAAAGGTGGAGGGCGGCAGGTCTTCATTGTATACGGCATTGTAGAAATTGGGCAGATGTTGTTCAGTATGGCGCTTGTATGCGCTTATGCGTGCTTGTTCATAATCGTATTCACCGGACTGCCGGTCGCTCGTGTGCAGGTAATCTGCGCGGGGATCGAAACTGCCCATTGCCCGCGCCGGATATGTGCGTGATTCGTAGATCGGCCAATAATATTCGGAGACATAGAACTGGTTATACCGGCATTCGAGCCCTCCCAAAGGATTCCGGACGCACGGCAGGCAACTTGCGCCGGGATTGCCCTCAACATAAGTGACCCAACCAGGAACACAGCGATTGGCGCACTCATCGACGTACGGCCCGGTTGTTACTTGCCGTTCTTCGAAGCACTGTTCAAACGTCTCCTGATTGAAGATTACGCGAGTGTCCTGATCCGTGTAGTCCTGCTGTGAACTGTCCGAAACTCCTGCACGGTCAAGCAGCGGATGCCGCTGCGGCTGATCGGAATAATGCTCTTCACCGACTTGATACGCCCCAGAATGAGCGTATTGCTGCATCCGCTGTTTTATTTTTGGTTCCATCTCGCCCAGCTTTTGCTCTAGGTCGCTGAGACCCCGGGTGAGGCGTTCTTTTATATCTTCTCTCATCGGCGATGATACCCAGTCCAGAGTCTCGTCCATGTTCGTTTGGGCAAGGCAGTTTGCGGTAGGAAACAGAATCAATGCTGAGAGTGCGGCGAGCGTAAGTTTAAGCAGACGCACAACTAAGACTGCACAATCTTCAATCACATCAACCTCCCCGCACCATTTTCATACTCGGCCTCAGAACAGGGCGCGCGCCGCGTTCGTCTTTTTATCGAGTTATGAACCGCAGTATTATGGGCGCGGTACGCAGGGATTGCAGACATCTAACATGATCATAACAATTGCATACGCCGGCAGACGGCTCCCGGCCGGACTTTTAATGTGCGGCTATAAGGCGGCAAACAAGCGCCGGTACTCCCGGCAAGCAGCTTCGCTGCTGAAGAGGGAGGCGCGTTCAATAAGAGCGTTCTTGTCAAAAGTCTTATGGGTCAGAGCGGCTTCAAGTGCGCAGGAAAGTGCGGGCAAGTCTCCCACAGGAACCAACTCTCCGAACCGCCCGCCGTCAAGGATCTCCGCGGGACCGCTGGGGCAGTCTGTGGAAATGACCGGAAGCCCCATGGCGAGCGCTTCGACAAGGACAATGCCGAAACCCTCCCACGATGAGGAAAGGCAAAACACGCTGGCGTGCGCCATATAGGAGAGAGGGTTTTCCACCTCTCCGGGCAAGGACACATCAGCGGTCAGTCCAAGCTCAGAAATCAGCGATTCGAGATTCTTCCGTTGCGGCCCTTCGCCGAGAATAACGAGCTTTGCTGCAACTTTCTCTCGGAGCGAAGCCAATGCCTTAATGAGGAGAGCAAAGTTCTTCTGCTCCCGAAGCCTGCCGCAGCCAAGTACAATGGG
>JAKPSH010000222.1 GCA_029555385.1 Pseudomonadota bacterium | reverse complement strand
CATAAAATGAATTGTGCCAGAAGTTGGCACATCAAGTGCACCTATCATATTGAAGAAAGTTGATTTACCAGAACCAGAAGGTCCCATAATTGAAAGGTACTCACCTTCGTAGATATCCAGAGTTATGCCGCGCTTAAGGTTGTGCTCGTCCGTCACGGCTGGCCGCAAGCGGCGTGTGAGATACCAGCTGAGATAGCCGCGCAGCTAAAGGAAGCGCATCCGATTCGTCATTCGCCTCTAAGTTGGGTGGTGCTTGGCGCGCTATCCGGAGAAGTTCTGGAAGAGTCGGGGGATATCACTGGTGAATATCCCCCCGGTTCGCTGCTAAAAGTAGCGTATGCGGCTGCCCTTGCCGGCGATGGTGCTTATGGTGCTGGTGATGAACTGCTGCAGAGCGACACGGCCTCTCTTGCGCGGCGCTGGCGCCATTTATCGCGGGATGTCTACCGGCTGATCCTTTCCGCCGGGAGCGTGGAGAAAGCGGCAGTATTTGCTGGTGGCGAGAAAACCCTGGAAAGTGAGCAGGTGTTTTGCCTGCTCGGCGAACGGTGCAGCGGGGGAGATTACGCAGCGGTTTTCTCCCTGCGTGAGCTTGCACGAATACTGCGCACCGCGCTGCTGATTGCGCCGGATCGATTCTCCGCGCTTGCGCATAATGGTTTTTCAGCGGGGTCGACCCTTTTTGCTGCAAACAAAGAAGGCAAGGTTTTGCTGGGCAAGCTGCGTGCGGTTTCCAAAACAGGTACGGCGTCTACACCGGCAGGCGAGCCTCTGGCGGGACACCTTTTTTTAGCGTGGCCGGCAGAGGCCCCCGCTTATCTTGCGGTAATCAGGCGGGGCGGCACGCGCGGCTCGGGAGTGCTTGAGGCAGCAGAAGCCTTGCTGAGTCGCTGGGTAAAAGAATATTCGCCGGGATATAAGCCGGTAAGAGTGATGCTGCTTTCGGGGGTGCGGCCTGAGGAGCGGGAAGTGTTAGAAGACTGCCCCGGTTTTGATATCCAGCGCCGTGAAGGCTCGTCTTACCGGGCGACTACCTGCGGAGAATTCCGCATAGTAGCCAACGCGCGGGGCAGCCGAAGTGAGCGGATTGTTGCTGGCATTTTTGAACGCAGCGCGGCAAAGGACCTTCTTTTGGTTGCCTCTCCGGAGAGCTACGCCGCGGCAGTGTTGGAGTCTGAAGCAGCGCACCTTGCGGGAGAAGCGCGTGAAGCGCTTCGTGCTGTGGTAATGTGGAATGGTATGCATGGGGCCGGACGGCATAGCGATACTACTTCGCTGTGCGACCTTACGCATTGCATGGTCTTCCGGGGATTTGCGCCAGGGAGAAAACGCGAAGCGCCGCGGTGCGCCAGATGGGATCTCCTGCTGCGTTTGGATGAGCTTGCCCGGATAAACAGCAGTTCCTGGCTGCACTTCTCTAAGGGTGGTGCTGAGAAATGGGAGCATACGCTTGGAGCGGGTGATATTGCAGATATCTTCGGCGAGGAGATGCTGCTTGACGTGCAGCGCGAGAGAAAGCGGGATGGGGCGGTAAGCATCCATCTGGAATACGGTCAGGCGGCGGAGGATGTGCCGTGCGAAGTACTGCGCCGAAGTCTGAAGCTGCCGTCATGTCCGGCGGGCATCAGTTACCAACGTGAGCATAACCAGTGGGTCTTTCGCGGAATTGGTGCAGGACACGGTCTTGGACTTTCTGTAGCTGCTGCGCAGGAGCTTGCGGATGCGGGCAAGTCAGCAAGTGAAATTCTGGAGAATGCATACGGAAAGGAAGAAGGCTCCGGGCATGACTGGGCGGCAGGCCGTTAAAGGGGCTTTCAGCGGCCAAAATTAATGGTATTTGCAGTTGCTGCTGTTTTATCGTTGGCTTTTACTTGAGGCGCGAAGTATGCTGCTCAATCACGGCTTGATCGTGACGAATAAGAAGGAATTTGGGGTTTGAATAGTGTAGAAATGACGCATACGAAACCGGATACGGAATTGGAGAATTACGTCAGTGCGCTCGGCTGCGAAGCGCTCAAGGCGTCGCGGCGTCTCGCCGTATGCACGCCGGAGCAAAAAAACGCAGCGCTGCTGGAAATGTCCTATGAGCTAGCACGCTGCCAGGACGAGATCGTGCATGTTAATCAGGAGGAGGTTGAAGCGGCGCGGCGCAGGGGACTCCCGGCGGCGATGTGCGACCGGCTCTTGCTGACGGAAGGAAGGTTCCGTGCCATGCTCAACGGGCTTCGCGATGTGGCTGCGCTGCCGGACCCGGTCGGCGCGGAACTCAATACGACTGTTCGCCCGAATGGGCTGGTGATCAAGAAAGTACGGGTGCCCCTTGGAGTAATTGCCATTATCTACGAATCGCGGCCCAATGTCACTGCTGACGCGGCGAGTCTGTGCTTGAAAAGCTCGAATGCTGTTATCCTGCGCGGAGGGAGCGAGGCGCTGCGGACGAATACGGCAATTGCCCAGGCGCTGACTGCCGGACTGGTAAAGAGCGGACTGCCCGCAGGGGCGGTGCAGCTCGTTAACACGGCGGATCGCGAGGCTGTTCGCGCGCTTGTGCAGCTCGACAAGTACGTGAATCTCGTCATTCCGCGGGGGGGCGAAGGGCTGATCCGGACCGTGGTGGAGCTTGCACGGGTTCCTGTGCTCAAGCATTACAAAGGCGTTTGCCACGTTTACGTCGACGAGAGCGCGGATCTGGAAATGGCGCTTCGTATTTGCGAGAACGCGAAGTGCCAGCGTCCCGGCGTTTGTAATGCCATGGAAACTCTGCTTGTCCATGAGGGAGCAGCCGCGCGATTTCTGCCGGGACTTGGCGGGCTGCTTGGAGAGAAGGGCGTTGAGCTGCGCGGGGACGAAGCGGTGCGTGCGCTTATTCCGTGGGCACTGCCGGCTGAAGAGCAAGATTGGTATGCTGAGTATCTTGACCTCATTCTCGCGGTACGCATCGTGCCGAATGTGTGGGCGGCGATAGATCATATTAATACCTACGGCTCGCAGCATACAGATGCTGTCGTTGCCGAGGACGAAGCGGTGCAAAGAGCCTTTGTCGAACAAGTGGACTCCGGGGTGGTTTGCATTAATGCGAGCACACGCTTCAATGACGGCGGCGAATTCGGCATGGGAGCCGAGATGGGCATCAGCACCGATAAGGTCCATGCCCGTGGTCCGGTCGCGCTGGAGGAGCTGACCAGTTATAAATATATCGTTCTTGGCTCAGGTCAGGTGCGGAACTAGCCCTCAAATAGGCGAATAAGTCTGCCGCAGGCGGAATTCCCCCGAAAATCGTTGAATCGCGCAGATTTGTGGCATCGCCTGGCTGAAAGCTGAAGTCGCGCATGGGCGGTGGAGAGTTTGACGCTGCTGTGCGCTAGATGCGAGCCGCCGCCCGCCTACAGAACTCGGCTTGCAGGAACCGGAGATGCTTCGCTGCACAAGACAGCACGGCAATCCGATTTCCTGCGGCGGGCCCGCTCCACCCCCGCCCCGGCGCATGAGGTTAAGCCTTCAGCGCCCGGCAGCGTCAAACTCTCCACCGGCGTCAAACCGGAGCAGGCACGCTGCTGCCTCTCTTGGTTGCTTTTTTTTATGTATTAATACCTGGATTTTCTGCGCTGCTTCAAGTGCGGGAAAAAGTGCAAACACCTCCAAGCCGCCCTTTCGCCGCAGTACGTCTTTCAGAACAGATCAAAAACCCGGCACAACTCTTTGCCAACCGCAGCGCGTCGCCCGCATTGGTTCGTTGCCATTGGTCTGGACCACTGGGCGCCCGACAGCGAAGGGAGGCAAAGGGTTGTGCCGGGTAAAAAAGGCCACGCCTTCAGCTTTCACCCGGGGGATGCCAAAATATGAGCCATTTAACTGCTTTGAGGGGGATTCCGGATGCGGCAGATTTATGGACTTATCTCAGCGCTAGAGCTGTTTACGATTTCTCGTATATGCCGACTCGAGATCCTCCTTCGCTAACCTGTCCGCCGCATCCTTGGCGAAGGCGGAAGCTATGGAGGATAGAGCTTTTTCTAGAACTTGCAGCGCCAAAAAGCGCTACAAGGTTCTGAAGAATGCTCTAGGAAACGGTCAAGGCATTGTTGACGGCCGCTGCAAGCTCCGCAAGAGACAGCGGTTTCCAGACGCGGGGAAAAGCGGCGGCGCTGGAGTCGGGAACATCGTGAAGCCCGCTCATCAGCAGAATCGGAATGGTTGCGCAATGGGCGCGCATGCGGCGCGCAATTTCGCTGCCGCTTGCCTGAGGCATCATGTTATCGAGAATGACCAGGTCGAATTGCGCACCCTGGGCCTTGAATGCTGCCTCAGCGGCGCCGGTGTCCGTAAACACGGATACGCGGTAACCGAGCCTGCCCAGCATCAGCGAGACGACTTCTCCCACGGCTTCTTCATCATCAACGACCATTATATGGTGCCCGCGTGATGGTGTTGGTGCCGGGCTTGGCGCCACATCCGCTAATGTTGTCGCGTCGAGATGCGGAAGGAGGACAGAGAAGACCGAACCCTGGCCAGGCTCGCTTTGTAAGAGTATCGCACCGTGATGCCTGCGTACTATGCCGTAGACAACAGAGAGCCCGAGCCCAGAGCCTTCCCCGTGCTTCTTGGTCGTGAAAAATGGCTCGAAGACTCTCTCCTGATTTTCCAAAGAAATCCCGCAACCGGTGTCGCGCACGTCGATGCGTATGTACTTACCGAAAGGGAGCTCAGGGGCTTGGCCAAGGAGCGGTGCATCGAGCTGCGTGATGCTCAGGGATATCTCAAGAACACCGCCAGTATCCCTCAATGCATAAATCGCGTTGGTAATAAGGTTCATCAGGACTTGATGGATTTCTGACGGCACGGCCCGGACGAAAGTCTCTTCTGTGCAGATACGGCAGAGTAATTCGGTGCCGGCTGGAAGCGCGCCTTTGGCCAGCTTGAGCGTTTCTTCCAGGACGGCCTTGAGATTGACCACTTGGGTATTCTGTTCGAGGCGTCCGCTGAAGACCAGAATCTGACGGACGAGGTCGGTCGCTTTGTTGCAGCCGAGCTTTATCTTTTCCAGGGGCGCGCTAAAGTGTGGAGTCAGCGCAGGGTCGGTCATGACGAGGTCAAGGTACCCGACAATTGGCGTGAGAATATTGTTAAAGTCATGCGCGACACCGCCGGCTAACGTGCCGAGGGTCTCGAGCTTTTGCGCGTGCCTAAGCTGAGCCTCGACCTGTTCCTTTTGCTGGAAGAGTGCTTTGAGTTCGTCAACTTTTTGCGCAAGGAGCATGCGGTCATGGGTGAGTTCCTGATTGGCGTGTTCGAGAGCGGCAAGGTTTGCTTGAATAGTATCAAGCATAGAGTTGAATGCCGTGGTTAGCGCCACGAGTTCATCGGCGCCAAGGCGCGGCGCCCGAATAGTATAGTCTTTTCGCTCGGTGACTTCCTGAGCGGCAGCACCCAGCGCCAAGAGCGGCTCGGTAATCAGGCGGCGCACAGCCAGCAAATAGACAGCAGATGCGCAAATAAGCGCAAGAAGGACCACGCCAATGGTCAAGCCATGCTGGGGCAGACGCGCGATTAAGGACGGCAGGCGCAGCTCTAGATAGAGCCAGCCCGCAGTTTCCTGCGCGTAGGCAATCTGTGAATACACCGCTGCGCGCTTGGCAAAAAATTGCGTGAACTCCCGCTGGGGCGGCGGTGGACAAGACGCGGAAAGCTCCGGGTGGTGGAACTCTGCAAAAATAGCACCGGCCTTCGTATACACGCATGCCTGGACAAGGTCGTCAAACTCGGCAAGTGGCTGAAGTGCCTCGTTTGCCGCTTGCCGGTCGACGAAATTGAGCGGTGCGTGGAGATTGGCGGCGAGCAGTGCGGCGCGGGTGGTGAGGGCATCGAGCATCCGCGCATGATAGGTTCTCTGATCGTAGGCGAAGAGGGCCAGGGCTACAGCAATAAGTGCGGCAGCGGCAGAGGATACT
>JAKPSH010000210.1 GCA_029555385.1 Pseudomonadota bacterium | reverse complement strand
GCCCTCGGCCTGAGCCATAGTGCCATAGAGCACAGAGGCGGTACTGCTCGGGCCGAAGGCAGCGGAGCGATATCCCGTTTAGTGAAGATCGGCCAAAGACGCTGGCCTAACTAAGTAATGCTAGGGCCAAGGGGATGGATTGTGGCTCATCGCCCTGTCTAGGTCGATAATGTCTTCGCGGCCGGAAGTGCTGTAGATGCGCAGCTCGCCGCGCTGGCCGCTTTTGGCCTTAATTTCAAATTCGCGGCGCTGATAGGCTTCGGTGTATGGAAATGTGATTTGCTTTTTCAGACGGCCGAATTCGAAGTAACCCGCTTCCTCAATGCATGCTCCATACATCGATCCCTCGACCTTATACTGGCCGGAGAGAAAACCTCCCGCCGGACGAATGCGGCCAAGTTCAATTCGCGGTGGACGGATATTGCGCATAGTGCGGCAGGCATGGGCGGCGTCCCGCGAATCCGGATAGTTTCGTGGGCGATTTGACGAAGTCCCTGTAAAGCGTCCGTCAGGCGCAGGCGGGGGGACATTGCCGATGCGCACCCCTGGAGCATGAGGCTTGGAGGGCGGAGGCAATGCTGCGGCGCTCTGTGCGTAACGTACGATCACGGTGGAGAGAAAGGCCTCACCTTTATAAACATTAAGCACGAACGGTTTGCCGGAAGGGCGCTGGCTGACATTCCAGGTGACGGTTGACGGCTTGTTGTTCGGAAGAAAAACCTGCTTTCCATTTTCAAAAGCGGCCCCGTCTACGCCGAAGCGCAGGTTGACAAAAGTATCTTTGCCTCCCGAACGCTTCTGCAGCATTGCCGTGACTGAAGCCACTTCCCGTTCGGGAGCCTGGTGCTGCCACTGACGCCAAACTTTTCCATGAGAGCCATCGCCGAGCAACTGGTTGACCATGATCCGTTCGCTTTCTTGGGCCGCGGAAAAAACAGGGAAGCAGCAGGCAGCGATAATAATGGCCAAGCTCAGAAATCGTTTAATCATTGAGGTAATCCTGATCATTGTTGCGGCGAAAAAGCATAAGACTAATCGGGATATTGATTTGTGTTAATTTCTGGTGTTTGTCTGAGATCTAACACGAGAATAGTCTCTGGCAAATCGCGGTGCATTTCTTAAGGGGAGGCGATGATGGTGCAGCCGGCAATCAGTGCTGATGTTTCTTGGCTCTTTGCGACACATGCGCTGGAGATTTCGCCTGCGGACAGCCCTTTTTGGTACACCTCGGGACTGATTGGACCGTACTATATCAATACGCACTACCTTTGTGGGGGTTCGGCCCGTGCGCTGGAACTGCTGGATGTAATCGACGCAAAAAGCAGAGAGCCGTCTTCGTTCGCCGCGTCATTTGTTGCTGAGTTGAGAAACACGCGCCAGCAGCATGACATCTACCGCAAGCTTCTCGCGGCGCTTTGCCGGCTTGCCGAGTCTTCTTTTGCGCTAAGCGAAATTGATTACATCTCCGGCGGCCAGCGGCGGGACTGGTTTTTTGCGCCGCTTGTTGCCGAGGAGCTGCGCAAGCCGTGTTTATACCTTTATAACGATCTAAGCATCGTTGCCGAAAGCGGAGAGGCCGTGCGCTGTCTCGACGGCGCGAAGGTGCTTAATGTCGCTGACCTGCTTACCGTCGGCTCTAGCTACACCACAAAGTGGGTTCCGGCGCTGGAGCGGGTGGGGGCGAGACTGCACTGGAGTCTTAATGTCGTCGATCGTCGCCAGGGCGGAGAGGAAGCGCTGAGGATGGCGGGTCTGGCGGGCTGCGCCAGCCTGTTTGCGATCGATGCTGCGTTTTTCGGCTGTGCGCTCGAGCAAAAATTGATTACTCCTGCGCAGCATGCCCTAGTTATCTCGTATTTAGAGGACCCTTTTACGTCAATGCGGGAGTTTCTGCGAAGGCGTCCAGATTTTCTTGAGCGAGCTAAGAACTCGCCCGAGGCCAAGACGCGGGCGAGGGCTGAGCTGCAAATCAGCCAGGACCTTTATCAGCTTGGCGATTGACCGCGGATTAGCAGCGAGGGAGGGCGTATGAAAACGTTTCTGTTCAGCACTGTGCTGCTGGTTATTTGCGGCGCCTGCAGTGCGTGCGGCACAAAGCCAAGTGAGCGCCGTCCGGAGAGGAACGTCATAAAAGATTACGTCAATAAGCCGCGTGAAAAAGCGCACGGCGCGAAACGTCTCGTCGAAACCAGCCAGGAGAAAACCCGCCGGGAAGCACAAGAAATGGATGACTAACGGAGTAATGCTAAGTAGGCTACACTTCGACAATGCCGGAAACCGCCACGTCCTTGCCGCTTGCGTCCAGAAGATCCACATCGTTGTCGCGCACCCAAGCGTCAATCAGTGTATAGGCCACGGCAAGCACAACGGGTCCGACAAAAAGGCCGATCAGTCCAAAGGAAAGCAGACCGCCAATTACTCCGGCTAAAATGAGCAGCAGTGGAAGATTGGCGCCGCGTTTGATTAAGAGCGGACGGAGGAAATTGTCCAAGCCGCAGACAAACACCGTCCACAACAGCATCAACGTACCCCAGCCCGCATCGCCTTTCCAATATAAGTAAATGATGACGGGAATGAGCACTGGACCCGCACCAATCTGTATTACACCGAAGACAAACACGAGCGCAGTTAGCAGAATAGCATATGGCACACCGCAAATTGCAAGTCCGGCCCACGAAGCAAGAGACTGGACCAAGGCCGTAACGACCACACCGAGCGCCACTGCGCGAATCGCTGCTTGCGCCAAGTGCGCGGCGTTTTCACCGCGCACTCCCCCTAAACGCCGGGCAAAGCGCAGTACCGCCTGCGCGGCGTCTTCGCCATTAAAATAGAGAAAGGAGGACAAGAGGACAGTCAGAAGAAAGTGTACAAAAAGCATGCCGACGCTTCCGGCTTCGGCAATAAACCAGCGAAGGAACTTGGCGGCATGAGGTGCCAGCGCTCCGGCAAGCTCTTCATGCGGCACTGCGAGAAGCTCATTCCACTTGGCTGCAATCTTAGGACCGGCAAGCGGGATGCTGAGCATCCACTCGGGTGAGCCTGGCAGCCGGAATCTGGCAAATGCTCTTATCCAGTCGGCGATGGTGGCGGAGTTGGCAACAATTGTGGCCAGGGCGAGAGAAAATGGCACAACGAATACAAGGAGAAGCAGCAGTGTCATAATAATTACCGCTGGGGTTTTCCGCCCGCCAAGGCGCTGGCGCAGGCCGGTCATAACCGGCCAGGTGGCGATGACGACCATCATCGACCAGATGATGGCCGGAAGAAAAGGCTTGAGCACCCATATGCTGCTCCCGATCAGGGCGGCAATAAAAAGAACGCTCAGGGTAATGCGGGTAATATCGGGAGACTTTACGGTATTCATGGCTGCGGCGTTGCCTCAATTAAAAATGCTTTCGTTTTCTACGGCAGCACGAGGTGTTCGTACGCCGAGAGAAAACCGCGAAGCTGCTCATAAACGGCGGTTGCCCCGCCGGCGGCATCTGATTCGATATTCAACGGCATCACTGGGTCATGCAGCGAAAGGCGAAGCAGAAACCAGCCGCCGGGAACGCTGACGCGCACCCCTTCGAAGTTCTTAGGTACGAGGCGCCAATGCGGCTGAACACCAGCAAAGGCCGGAAGCTCATGCAGCACGCGCTCGCCGTAAGCGCGAAAATCCGTTGCATTAATGGCAATGCGGAATTCCTTGCTTTCCGCGCTCTCCGCCAGTGTGGCCAGGAGACTGCCTAATGATTTGCCGCTTCGCCGGAGCTGGGCGAGTTTCACTAATATTTTTGTAACGAGATAAGCGCCGTCATCGAGAAAGTAGTTTTCTTTCAGCGCGGCATGGCCTGATGTTTCAATGGCGAGCCAGCATTCTTCGCCCGCAGCGTTTAAGCGGAGCGCTTCGTTGATTACGTTTTTATAACCACGCTTGAAGCGATGATGGCGGCCACCTAAGGTTTGCTCAATAAAAGTAGTTAAGCCATCGGAAGTAATCGAGTCGGTGACGATTGCCGTTTTCGGGTGCTCTTCAAGCACAATTGCTGCGGCAAGCGCAATGAGGCGGTTGCGGTTTATGGGTTTGCCCCCGGCATCAACGGCTGCTGCCCGGTCAACATCCGTGTCAAAAATAATGCCCAAGTCTGCTTGGGCCGCAGTTACAGCGCGGCAGATGGCGGCCATGGCCTCGCTGTTTTCGGGATTCGGCGCATGATTAGGAAAGCTGCCGTCCGGTTCAAGAAACTGGCTGCCGGCTGTATCTGCGCCGAGCGGGGCGAGGACTTGCGATGCATAGAAGCCGCCGGCGCCGTTTCCCGCATCTACAACGATGCGCAGTCCTGCCAACGGCTGCTCGACATTGCCGTTTGCCGCGCGAATCATGCGCGTGAACATCGCCGCATATACGGGCATGAAATCAAGGCTCTCAACCTGTCCCTTAACCGGTGCAGGGGCAAAATCGCCCGACTCGGCAAGCGCGAGTATCTGCGTAATATCTGTTTTATCCAGACCGCCGGACTTGGTAAAAAACTTCATGCCGTTTCTGTTCCATGGCAGATGGCTTGCGGTAAGCATGATCGAGGCATCAAACGAAAAACCGCTGGTGACACAAGTCATGAACATCGCCGGGGTTGTCGCAAGTGCGCAGTCTGCCGCGTTTGCGCCGCAGCCTGTAATGCCGTCTAATACTGCGGTTTTGAGCACTGGACCGGAAATGCGCGAGTCCATACCTAGGGCAATGCGAAGCCCGGCGGGGGATTTGTTTAGCTTGGTGCTAAGCCAGCGTGTGAAAGCGGCCCCAAGGGCGCGTGCACGGGCTGAAGTAAGGTTAACCTCCTCGCCAGGTATGCCGTCGAGTGCCACCCCGCGTATGTCAGAGCCGTTTTGTAGTTCCTTAAATGACATTTGCAATCAACCAAAGCTATGTTGCTCTCAAATCCCGGCCAAGCGGCCGAGATTCTTATATCGCTTTCAGCGGATTTTCGCCACCCACCTGACATTACTCCGTTCGGCCTGCGTCTTTGGCCGATCTTCGCTAAACGGGATATCGCTCTGCTGCTCACGATTCCCGTTTAGCGAAAATCGCCTCAATTCCACAACCCTAACGGAGTAATGCTGATCTGCTGTTGAAATATGGAGAAAGGCGGCATATTCTTTAGCACCAACGCCGTAGATTAGATACCTGTCTTGACGAATGGGGAAAGAAATGGGGAACGAAAAGCAGGGCGCATTTATGGCGCACTCCGTACCGTGTGGCGCACGGCGCACAGAGGCGGTCAAGGTTCAAGTCGAAGATGACCGGACGGGGATGAGTGTAGAGACGCTCAAGCGTGCTATCGCGGACAATCTCTATTACCTGCAGGGGAAGAGCGAGCGCTTTGCCGCGCCTCATGATTACTACATGGCGCTGTCCTACACGGTGCGCGACCGGCTGATTCACCGCTGGATCAAGTCTGTTGAGAAATACGTGCTTAGCGATGCCAAAATGGTATTTTATTTGTCCGCTGAGTTTCTGATGGGACGGCAGCTCCGCAAGAATCTTGTGAGCGCGGGATGCTGGGAAAGTGCGCGCACGGCGCTCGGTGCAAGCGGGATAAACCTGGACGAGCTGCTGGAAGAGGAGCCCGACCCCGGGCTCGGCAACGGCGGGCTTGGCCGGTTGGCGGCGTGTTTCCTTGATTCTCTTTCAACTCTGGCAGTGCCGGCAGTGGGTTATGGTATTCGGTACGAGTTCGGCATTTTTGAGCAGCGAATCGAAAACGGCTGGCAGGTTGAAGCTCCCGACAAGTGGCTGCGCTTGGGAAATCCGTGGGAAATCCCGCGTCCGGAGCGGACATACGAGGTAAAGCTTGGCGGGCATACCGAATGCCGCCGCGATGAGGCTGGCCGCCTCAAGGTGACATGGATTCCGGAGCGGACAATCCTCGGCACGCCATACGATACGCTGGTCCCGGGATTTAACACGAATACGGTAAACACGCTGCGCCTGTGGAGCGCGGGGGCCAGCCGCGACTTTGATTTTCAGGTGTTTAACGCCGGGGACTACACCAGAGCGGTGGCCGAAAAGACCTTTTCCGAGAATATCTCGAAGGTGCTTTATCCAAACGACAACACCACCCAAGGAAAAGAGCTCAGGCTGCAGCAGCAGTATTTCTTCGTTTCCTGTTCGCTCCAGGATATTCTGCGCTTTTATACGGCAGAGGAGCGCGACCTGCGGGGTCTTCATGAGAAAGCCGCGGTGCAGCTTAACGATACTCACCCCGCAGTGGCTGTTGCGGAGCTGATGCGTCTGTTAATTGACGAGCATGCGCTGGAATGGAATACCGCTTGGGAGATCACGGAGAAAACCTTCGGGTATACAAACCACACTCTGCTTGCGGAGGCACTGGAACGTTGGCCGGTTGCGTTGTTTGGCCGGCTGCTGCCGCGCCACCTGGAGATTATCTATGAAATTAACCGCCGGTTTTTGGATGCCGTGCAGGCTAAGTTCCCCGGTGACACGGCCAGACTCTGGCGGATGTCATTAATTGAGGAAGGTGCCGAGAAGCAGGTGCGGATGGCGAACCTGGCCTGCGTCGGGAGCCACGCCATAAACGGAGTCGCTGCCTTGCACACGGAGCTGCTCAAACACGATGTGCTCCGGGACTTTGCCGAGTTGTGGCCGGATAAATTCTCAAACAAAACGAATGGCGTTACCCCACGGCGCTTTCTGTTGCTGAGCAATCCGAAGTTGGCGCTGCTGATTAGCGAGAAGATCGGCAGAAACTGGATCACCGACCTCGCGGAATTGAAACAGCTGGAGGCGCTTTGTGATGATGTGGATTTTCGTCGCGCCTGGAGCGCAGTAAAAAAAGAGAATAAAGAAGACCTGGCCGAATACATCATGCAGGCGAACGGCATCGCCGTTAATCCGGCGAGTTTGTTTGATATCCAGGTCAAACGTATCCATGAGTACAAGCGTCAGCTGCTTTTTGCGCTGTATGTGATCACACTATACAACCGGATTAAGGCCTATCCGCACCTGAAAATGGTGCCGCGGACATTCATTATCGGCGGCAAGGCTGCGCCGGGGTACTTCATGGCCAAGCTGATTATCAAACTGATTAACTGTGTGGCTGATGTGGTCAATAACGACCCGGATGTCGAGGGGCGGCTAAAGGTCGTGTTTTTGCGTAATTTCTCGGTTACTATCGGCGAGCGTGTTTACCCGGCGTGCGATCTCAGCGAGCAAATATCTACTGCCGGCAAGGAGGCTTCGGGAACGGGCAACATGAAATTCGGCCTCAATGGTGCGTTAACGATCGGCACGCTTGACGGGGCAAATATTGAAATCCGTGAAGCGGTGGGGCGTGAGAACTTCTTCCTCTTTGGCCTGACCTTTGATGAGATCGCCGCGCTTCGTGCTGCGGGATACCGTCCGCGGGACTACTATGACCAAAACCTCGAACTGCGCCGTGCTTTGGATACAATTGCGGGCGGGAGGTTTTCGCCGGGTGAACCGAATTTGTTCGCGCCGCTTGTTGATGCGCTTATTTCTCACGACGAGTATATGCTTCTTGCCGATTATCAATCGTATATCGACTGTCAAAAGCACGTTAGCGCCGTATACAGCGACAGCGAGACATGGACGACAATGTCCATTCTGAACACCGCGCGCATGGGATATTTTTCGGCGGACCGGGCGATTGGTGAGTATTGCCGTGATATCTGGCACGCTAAACCATACCCCGTTGAGATAGAGAATTACCGGCAGGAAGATGCGGGTCTGCGTGCGGCAAGGCGCGGCAAGTGACGGGAAGTGCGCGCAAATGAAACACGGGCTCAAGCTCGTTTTCACGGCAGTTGTCCTGGCTGTTTTTCTTTGCGGCGGTGCAATTACTTATTCGCGCCTGCGCTATGCGATTCCTCTTGGACCGGTGTCGAACCTGACTTTTGGCGATGCAGCTAATGCAGCATCGCCGCAGCAGTTCCGTCTGTTGGTGTGGAATGTTTATAAGGGGCAGCGAGGAAATTGGGTTGACGAATTTCAGAAGGTTGCTGCCGATTTCGACTTCTTCTTGCTGCAAGAAGCTCTGGTGGATGATGGGCAGCAAAACGTGTTTTCTCAAACACCGAAAATCGAGTGGCAGTATGCGCCAAGCTTCTACTATAAACGCTCAACGCGCTCGACCGGCGTGCTGACAGGGGCACGATGTAAAGCTCTGCGGAGCATGGCTGTGCGTTCTGCGGGAAGGGAACCTCTATTTGGCACACCGAAAATGAGTTCCTTTACTTTGTATAATGTTCGCGGATGCTCCAAGCCCCTTCTCGCTGCGAATATTCATGCTTTGCTGCTTGCCTCCCCGCAGAGCTTCCGCGGGCAGCTTCAGCGGCTTAAAGACGCTCTGCGCGAGCATGACGGGCCAGTGGTTCTCGGAGGCGACTTCAACACTTGGTCCCGCACCCGCGCGAAAATTCTAGCTGAGGTCATTTCGTCGCTTGGGCTTCGGCGAGTTGATTTTGTGCCGGATACGCGCACTAAAGTGCTTGGGCGGCCTATTGACCATGTCTTTACTAAGGGATGTGTGGTGCGGTCCGCGGAGGTGCTATCTGCAAGTGACAGCTCGGACCATCGGGCCCTCGGGGTGGTTATTGACTGCAGAAATGCATCTTGCGCGGGCACTGACTAACATAAGAAAATCGTCACGCTATATAGAACCAGAACCAAGGATAGTCTTATGGAAGTCCCGGCATACGAGACACTGCTCATCGAGCGCTTGGGCCAGGCGCAGCTTGATTCACCGCTTAACGCGGATTCGACGCGCTTTGTCGATGAACAACGGCGCGTAACGGTTTCCGCCGAAGCTGACGATATCCGTGAGTCGCTGGCGGAAGGGGGACCGCTGCCCTCGTTTGAACTTGCCGGTCCTAGGAGAAAAGTGTTTTTTTCGCCGCAGAATTTAGTCTGCGGCATCGTCACGTGCGGGGGGATCTGCCCGGGATTAAACAACGTCATTCGTTCCATTACGCTGACGTTGTTCCAGAATTACGGTGTTCAGCGCGTACTCGGGTTTCGTTATGGTTATGCTGGCCTCGCGCCGGACGCGGTAAATCCGCCGCTTGAACTCGCAGCGGAGCGCGTAGATGATATTCAAGAGCTGCCCGGCACGATCCTCGGCTCATCACGCGGCCCTGTCCCTGCGGAGGCCATGCTAGAAACTCTGCGGAACTACGGGGTGAAGATCTTATTTACCGTGGGAGGGGACGGCACGTTGCGCGGGGCATCAGCGCTTGCGGCAGAAATAAAGCGGCAGAAACTGTCGATCTCCGTAATTGGAGTACCAAAGACGATTGACAACGATTTGAATTGGCTGATGCGCAGCTTTGGCTTCTCGACAGCAGTCGATGCCGCGACCCGGGTGCTGGATGCCGCACATTGCGAAGCGAAGTGCGCCTGGAACGGCATTGGGCTGGTCAAGTTGATGGGCCGCCATTCGGGCTTTATTGCGGCACATGCAACCGTAGCAAGCGGCATCGTCAACTTTTGTTTGGTTCCCGAGGTTCCTTTCAGCCTGGAGGGGAAGAACGGTTTCCTCAACGTGCTGGAGCAGCGTATGCAGCGCAAGCATCATGCCGTTGTTGTCGCAGCGGAAGGGGCAGGGCAGGACTTGATTCAGACCGGTGGTCCGGTGGAGCGGGATGCGTCGGGCAATGTGCGGTTTAAGGATATCGGGGCTTTTTTAAAGGCGGAAATTGAAGGACACTTTGCCCGGCGTTCAATTCCGGTAAATGTGCGATATATCGACCCGAGCTATACGATTCGCGGATTGCCGGCAAGCGCCGTTGATGCGGAATTTTGCGTGTCACTCGGGCAGCATGCGGTGCATGCTGGAATGAGCGGGCGCACGGATATGGTGGTCGGCGCTTGGAACCAGCATTATACGCACGTGCCGATTAAGGCGGTCGTGGAGAGCCGCAAGCAAATAGATACCCAGAGCCCCATTTGGCAGACGGTGCTTAATACCACTCATCAGCCGGCGTGCATGATCGGTTAAAATACGCCTTCAACCCAGATCCGGCTGGTAAAGAGCGGGATGGTGTTGGAAATATCCTCATGCAGACCAATGCGGCTGAGCAGGAGCGGCAGTGTGTTCAGGTTAGATGTCTTGGCCGTGGTCAGGGCAAACCGGATTTCGTGCTTGGCCAGCACGTGCTGCACCAGCTCGTTGTAGTCTCCGCCCGGATAGCAAAACACCGCAGACGGCGCGATGCCTTTTTCGCGGAACACTTGAAAAGAGTTCTCGATATCGTCGGTGAGCTGCACTTCGCTCAGCTCAGTGAGCGGGTAATGTTTATGGCTGTGGCTGCCGAAGTAAACACCGTCTCGGGTCATTTCTTTGACTTCATCCCAGGAGAGGAAACTGCGTGGGATCTTCAGGGTTGTGAATTCTTTGGCCAGGTTGACCAGACCCGAAACAATAGTTTTTCTTTCTTTTAAAGACGACCGCTTGAGCTGCTCGATCAATGCATCAAACTGTTCCGGAAGCTCTTCGGCCGGGCCGGTATTGAGGATTTTCGTGATCTCAGCACAGAAAGCAGGTTCGATGCCGGTCATTTCCTTGATGCGTGAGCAGGCATTCTGCAGATAGTGCTTCTCCTCCCGCAGCGCCATGAGAGCCAAAGTCACCTTATCAGTCCAGAGGGTCTCCGTGGTTCCGATAAAAGAAGTAACAAGAAAAATGGTGGCTGGAATGGAATACCGCTTGAGGATCGGAAAAGCATGCGTGTAAGTGTCGACCCATCCATCGTCGAAGGTTACGGCGACGGTGCGTGGTGCTATGGTTTTCCCCTGCACTATATCACGGGCCAAGTCATCGAGCGGGACAACTTGCGCATGTTCGGCAAGATACTTCATCTGCATCTCGAATGTCTCCGGAGTGACGTACATCCCGGGCTGAATGGCATACGGCAGTTCATTAAGCCGGACAACACGGTGATACATCAAGATGCGCCATGGGTGCTCGTCGCCAATTTGCAGCATGCGTGATGCCCCGGAGTAATGGAGGGCGGTAGCGGCAATTTCGCGCAAACGTTGTTTTGCTTTCTGCTTTCCGGGCATGATGCCTGCTTGGACTATTCAGCGCCTGGTGATGCGCTCTTCGATAACAAACTGCCGAAGAACATTTACCAGTTTTTCCGGTATTCGGCTAACCTTAAAATTACCGCTGGACGGCTCGACATAGGCATGGCGTGTCCAGGCGCGGTGCAGGAGAGTATTGGAAATCTCTGCGTTATTTGCCGTTGCCGGGTGCTCTATGGGGCAAAGCGTAATCTCATAATTGACCGTGGCGCTTGTTTTTCGCAGTTCGCTTACCCAGCATGCGCCGGACAAACAGTCGCCGTAGCGTACGGGGCGAAGAAACTCCTGGTGAGATTCAACAACCGCGAGGTGGGCGTTTCGCTGCACGAGATCGAGATAAGGCGCACCGTGTTCGCTGAAGAGCGATTCGCGTAGCACCTCGTAAAGATGAAAATAATTTGCGTGGTATAAGACCCCGGCGATATCGAACTCCCCCAGGCGCAATACCCCGAGGGAACAGCGATAAACATTATTCTGCTTCCGCCTCGCAATGGACATCTCTGTTCCCGTAACTGCTAGTCTCAGGTATGTATGGCGCGCCCTAAGGCTCCGGCCATTGCTTCCATAATCCCTTCGCTGAGCGTGGGGTGCGCATGGATGGTGTGAAGCACACTGCTTGCCGTGGCCTCGTGCGAGCGGGCCAGCGCGGCTTCGGCGATAAGTTCGGTGGCTTCGGGGTGAATGATATGGACCCCTAAAATCTCTTCAGTCGTTTCGTCGATGACCACCTTAGTCAGCCCCTCGATCTCGCCAATGGCCACCGCTTTGCCGCTTGCGGCAAACGGGAAGCGGCCAACGCGCACTTGATAGCCTGCTTTTTCAGCCTGCGCCTCGGTCAGGCCGACTGAGGCCACCTGCGGACGGCAGTATGTGCATGCCGGGACAGTGCTATAATCGAGCGGATGAACTTCTTGTCCCGCGATGTGCGCGGCGGCCGTCAGTCCTTCGTGACTTGCGACGTGGGCGAGCAGCGGCGGGCCGATCACATCGCCGATGGCATAAACGCCGGGGGCACTTGTGCGGTAGTAGTCATCGACCGTAATAAATGAGCGCGAAGCGGCAACTCCTGCCGCTTCTAGATTAAGCTCTTCGACATTGCCCTGCATACCGACGGCAGCAAGCGCATAATCTCCGGTCCATTCTGCAATGCCGTCCGGCGTCTTGAGCAGCGCTTGGACTGTGTTGCCGAGCCGGGAAAGGCGCTCGACCTGGCTTGAGGTCTTGATGACCATGCCGGCTTTGCTCAGGCTTTTTTCCAGCAAAGCGGATAGTTCTTTGTCTTCGAGCGGCAGCACTGCGTCGAGCATTTCCACAACGGTAACATCAGCACCGAAGGTGCGAAAAAAGTAGGCCAGCTCGATGCCGATCGCTCCCGCACCAATGACCAAAAGACGGCGAGGAACTTCGCGAAGAGCGAGTGCTTCGCGGTAGGTCACAATGCGCTCGCCGTCAACAGGAAGAGCCGGCAGCATGCGCGGACGGGCTCCGGAAGCAATAATGATGCTGCGGGCGCTAAGTGTCGCGCTCTGTGCGTCTGCACCATCTATGCGCAAAGCCAGTGGTGAGATGAACTGGGCTTTGCCGTTAATGTAATCAATGTTATTTTTTCGCAGCAGGAATTGCACACCTTTGGTCATGCGCAGCACGACCTTGCGCGAGCGTTCGACGATGGCATTGAAATCAAAGCTCGCCTGATCCACGCTAAGCCCGAATGTCGCTGCCTCTTGTATGGTTTGAAAAACCTCGGCGCTCTTTAACAGCGCTTTCGTCGGAATGCATCCCCAGTTGAGGCAGACCCCGCCCGGCGCTTCTTTCTCTATTACGGCCGTGCGCAAACCAAGCTGCGCGGCACGTATCGCGGCCACATATCCGCCAGGACCCGCTCCGATTACCGCAACGTCATAATTGCTCTGCATGGTTTCCGGTCAATGTGATAGGTATTTATCCATAAGTAGCTGACACATTGGCTAATAGGCTAGTTAGAATAATTGAACAAGGGTTTTGAAGATTTCCACAATAGGGCTGGTTTGCGTGGCGCAATGGGCGTTGGGTATGGTGCATTGATTAAACAAGGGAAATCGGGAGGGTGGCATTGAAATATCTTTACGAGAACGCTTGGCTTATCGTTTTAGTATTAGCGGCCGTTGCGCTTCTGGTGCTCCTGTTCAAGATGTGGCGCGCGCGAAAGCAATGCGAGAAATTGGAGCGGGATAAATGCGGTTTGTGGCGTTATCATCGCCAAACACAGTTTCGCCGCCAGGAGGCGTTTGGCTCCAAGCTGCGAAAGGTTACGCGCGTGTACCAGCAGGCGGAGTTAAAAGAGAAAAGCGCGGACGTTGCGTCCGGCAAGGACGGTTCCGCCAAAGTAATCGCCGTGATCCAATTTAAGGGCGATCTCAGAGCAAAAGAGCACACAGCGCTGGCCAGCCTTGTTGATGAGCTTGAAGTCAATGCCGAGTCCCTGGCCGAGGTAGTAGTTTGTGTTAACTCTACTGGCGGTATGATTGCTCAGTACGGACATGCTTTTTCTCAAATGGAACGGATTCGCCGCCTCGGTGTGGCGCTTACTGTGTGTATTGATGTTGTTGCGGCGTCCGGCGGTTATCTGATGAGTATTCCAGGCACGAAAATTATTGCTGCACCATTTGCCATAATCGGCTCGATCGGGGTGGTAGCTTTTGTGCCGAATATTAGGAAATTTTTGACAAATATCAACATTGAACCGCGCACCTTCACTGCCGGGCGTTATAAACGCACCGTGACGCTAACCGACAACGCGACATCCGAGGAAGTGGCGCATTTTACGGCCCAGCTAGAGACGATCCATAGCATGTTCAGCGCGGCCGTAGGGAAATATCGCACACAGGTTAATGTGGAAACGGTCGCTACCGGTGAGCACTGGACAGCGCAGGAGAGCGTAGAAAAAAATCTCGGTCTTGTTGATGAACTCGGGACAGCACATGAATATCTGCTTAAGCGCAATCGAGAGCATGCACTCGTGCACATCAGCCAGCGCCAGAGCTTTTGGGAGGATGGAATCGGTTTGTTTATTTCGACAATTGCCGGAGAAATTGAGGCAAGGTTTGCGGCGCGCCGCCTTCCGTTTTAATGCGGGACATCGTGCTTGCTTCGCTGGTAGTGCTTTGCTAACATCGGCAAACTCGTGCAGTTATTGCATAGTGGTTTTTCGTTGTTTCGCGCTTAAAGGAGATGAAAGATGGCAAGATTGAATTTTGGCGGAGTGCGGGAAGAAGTGATCACGCGGGAAGAGTTTCCCTTGGCTACCGCACGGCAAGTGCTGAAGAAGGAAGTGGTCGCAGTGCTCGGCTACGGGGTGCAGGGTCCGGCCCAGGCGCTCAACATGCGCGACAACGGTATTCGCGTCATTATCGGACAGCGGAAATCCGACAAGTTCTATTGGGATAAGGCGATCAAGGACGGCTGGAAGCCGGGCAAGGACCTGTTTGACATCGAAGAGGCGGCTTCGCGCGGCACAATTATTCAATACTTGGTATCAGATGCAGCGCAGATGATTCTGTGGCCAAAGATCAAGCCGTACTTAAGCGCAGGGAAGGCGCTTTATTTTTCGCACGGCTTTTCTATCGCGTATAAGAAGCAGACTAAGGTCGTGCCGCCGAAAAACATCGACGTGATTTTAGTTGCGCCGAAAGGCTCCGGTACCAGCGTGCGGCGTAATTTTCTTGACGGGAGCGGTATCAACAGCTCGTTTGCCGTGTACCAGGATGCGACAGGGCACGCGCTGGAACGGACCCTGGCGACCGGTATTGCCATCGGTTCCGGCTTTCTTTTTCCCACGACTTTTCAGCGCGAGGTATTCAGCGACCTCGTTGGCGAGCGCGGAGTGCTCATGGGGTGCATTGCTGGTGTGATGGAGGCCCAGTACAACGAACTGCGCCGGCACGGCCATTCTCCAAGTGAAGCTTTCAATGAGACCGTTGAGGAGCTGACCCAGAGTCTGATCCGGCTTGTCGGAGAAAACGGGATGGACTGGATGTTTGCCAACTGCTCGGCTACGGCGCAGCGCGGTGCGCTGGATTGGGCGCCGCGCTTTCGTAAGGCTGTAGAGCCGGTGTTCAAGAAACTGTACGAAGCGGTCAAATCGGGCAAAGAAACGGCACGCGTGATTCAGTGCAACAGTGCACCGGACTACAGGAAAAAACTGGGCGCCGAACTCAAGGTAATTCATGATTCCGAGATGTGGCAGGCCGGTGAGACCGTGCGCTCGCTGCGCCCGGAGAATTGGGGCAAGAAGACCGCCGTCAAAGCGGCGGCGAAGAAGCCCGGAAAGAAGAAGCCAGCAAAGAACTCGGTAAAAAAGCGGGGAAGTAAAGCAAGAGCGAAGTAACATGGCGAACAGGTTGCTGAAAATTAGTTTTTCAGCGACCTGATAGCTGTTCTACCCGGAGATATGTCGTCATTGTGGAGCGGTGAAAGTCCGCAAAACATTACCTGGAGAGGGAAGGTGCCGGACGGCGTTTCACTTCCACCCCGGCAGCAAGAATTGAAGCCGCGCCGGACCAGTAGCCGCGAAGCTGGATTTTGGAATCTGCCTCAAACGCGCATTCGAGCGAAAAAGGCTGTAGTGAGGCCGGGGGCAATTCCTCCAGTCTGAGCCGGCGCTCACACTTGGGTCCCGCCTCGATGCGGAGAACTTCTGTTTGCGGCAAAGCGCCGGGCACGGGCAGATGCGCGGGCAGGCCAAGGTAAAACTTGAACTCATAATTTCCGGCAGAGACTTTAAGCATCTCACCGAAGAAAAGATAACCCGCTTTGTGCTTTTGCGAGTCCGCAAGCAGTGCGTCGTCGCTTGGCCGGACCGGGGGCGGTGTTTCGGGCAGGACTTTATAAAGACGCGCAAGTTTCCCGGTGTGGTGGTGTGCGCCGCTAAGAGGCAGGTAGGCTGCTTCCTTGAATTCCCCAGGGAGCACGCGGCTTACGGTAGTCACGTCAACACCGTCGACGCGGTAGCTGTAGACTGGCTCAAGATTCGCGAAATCGAGCCTTAGCTGTTCCCGAAACATCAAAACTAGCGACTCGCTTACCAGAACAAAGTCGGCGCCGCGCATTTTGCCTCCGGGCACAAATTGCAGCGCGTGCGAATTCGGGTAGTGGCGACGGTATGCCGCACTTACCACATCTTGGTCGGCAACAAGGGCCACCTGAAGCCTTCGTCCAGCGCGATTAGCTTCTTGCTCCAGCACGGCGAGGCAGGCACTAAGTCCGCCTGTCGGCAACTGAAGTCCTCGGTCGCGTGCGGCGCTGAGCCCGCCGCTGAGCGAGTTATAAAAGAACAAGTAATCGGGATGAAGCGGGCGGATTGAGAAGAAATAGATAATCAGCGGTACGGCAGTACTGAGCAGGTGTATGGCATGCGCAAACACACGGCTGGAGCAGGTTCTGCGGTTGCGCGAGACAAGCTCAAGCAGCGCGACCAGGCCGTAACCGGCAAGGGCGGAAAAAAGAGGCGAGACGGGAACGAGATAGCGCACAGCTTGCTTAGACGAGATGCTGAGAAGAGCGACCCAGGCAGCGATCGAACTGAGGATTAGAAGAAGAAGCCACAGGGCGCGAGGATTGTTCCGCTGCAGGCTCCGGGCGGAGTAAATGCCGTGCGCAGCCCCTGCGAACATCAGCACGGTGACCACGCTGGGATAACGCGAAAGAATCATGCCGATGTAGCCGAACTCCGGCTCCGGCCAAGTCCACCCGAATGAGACATGCGCGACTTTCGCCAATCCCGCGCCGCGCATCCAGTAGCGAAGAATGCCGTCGATGGTGTGGGGAAAAAACCCAAGGGCGCAGATGATGCCGGCAAAAACCAAGAGCCCGGGAGATGCTTTGCGAAACGCCGCACAGCAGCCTTCATTGCGCCGCGCAAGGCGGGCGCAGCAAAGCCCCGGTGCGGCTAAGAGCAGGGCCAGAACGAATACGCCGAGCACATGCTGATTCAGCGACTGAGCAAGGGCATACACGCTGTCGGCAAACGGGCTATTGATGCCCTTCGCAGACCAGTATGCGCGGCTCGGATGCCAGAGCCTGGTCCACATGACGGCGAGGGCACAATGAGCGGCAAGCAATGCGCCGATGTCGCCCCAGGTGATCAGTGAGCGCTCGGCAGTGTCTGCGGATCGGAGCGAAACGAGGCTGCGCAGAGCTTTAAAGATGAGAAACGCGCAGGCAAGTATGCCGGTATAAAGCTTGGTAGCAAGTCCGAGGCCGAACATGACGCCGGATAG
>JAKPSH010000177.1 GCA_029555385.1 Pseudomonadota bacterium | reverse complement strand
ATATCGAAAAAAGACAAGTTTGTGTTCATTGATTTTTCTTTTGTTCATTGTGTTCAGGGAATCCATGAAAAAAGCAGCAAAGCTGGGGGGGTAGGATGAGCGCCATATTCCCGAAATGATCTCGCCGAATACAATGCATGTTTCAGCCATGAGCATCACGCTATGCGGGTAGGCAATGCGTTGCGGTCCAGCATAACGCCCCGGCGACGACCAATCAGCGCGGTATGAACGACAAACGGATGAAGAGGCTATCGGAAACCCGCAAAATTTCGCATCGCGCTGATCTTGCAAAAGAACTGCGCCGTGAGTTCTTGCGCCACGACGCAGCCTGTGCATACAACTTCATCCAAGGTGTCCCTCTTTTTATTGTGGCAAGAGTTCCCAGAGAATCGCTGTACCATCCGAGCTTGCCGTAAGAATTCTTCGACCGTCGGAGGTGAATGAAGCCGCTTGTAAAGGCGATTCATGTCCACTGATAGTGAGTTCTTCCTTGCCGGTTCTAACATTCCACAACCTAGCTGCGAACTCCCACCCTCTTGTCAATATAAAATTCCCATCAGGTGAAAAAGAAGCTTCGTACAATAATTCTTTGTGTTTGAAAGTACGTAGCATCTTTCCGGATGACAGATCCCATAAAAATGCATTGCGGTCATCTACAGTCAATACCGTACGCCCGTCTGGAGAGAAAACTGCGGAACTGACAGCGCGAGTATGGCTAAGGGACATGAGCTCCCGACCAGTTCGAATATCCCACACTATTGCGGTCCTGCCATTTCCAGTTGCAGAAACGAACAACAGACCGTCGGGGGAAAATTTAACAGAAAGCATGGCGTTTTGATCAGCGATACGTCTTCTCACTCCTCTTACAACACGGAACTTTTCTTTTTCTTTGAAAACTTGTATCGGCGACTCCTTTCGAATATCCCAAAGACTTATGGTCCCACCTGCATTACCTGTGAGCACAGTGCGTCCATCGGGAGAGAACGCTACAGATTTAACAACACCAATTTCGTTAAAGCGCCGTATCATCCGTCCAGATGCAACGTCATGTAGCGAGACACTCCCTCCATTTAACGCAACAACTAATCTCCCATCTGGAGAAAAAACAGCATCGTCTACCCCGACTACCTTTTCTTTTGGAGGATAGTATCGTGGGTCGCTTTCGGTTAACTGGGTGCCCTTTTGTTCACCTGTCAGTGTATCAAAAAAGCCATTCGAGTTGTATGTCCCTAGAAACACAGTAAGACCGTCAGGTGAAAGGCGAGCACAACTGAAACCACGCCCCTCGCTGTACCTCCATATCTCCCGAATCCTATCGCTTGCTGGAGCAGTCTTCTCCGGCACCACAGGCACAGGCAGCGTCACAGGCTTGACAGCAGGGCGAGCAGCTTGCGACGCTTTCTCTCTCTCCCGCTTCACACTCCGCAGCTTCTCCAGCATCGCCTTTGTCAGCTTCCCATCCTGAGTAACGCCCCTGTTGCGCTGAAACGCTTTCATAGCAGATTCCGTCTGCGATCCAGCCTTTCCGTCCACGGAACCGGTATTGAATCCAAGCTCGTTCAGGATTCCCTGTGCTTCGCGTATCTCGGCAGCGGTTAGAGCCGTCGTGCCTGTTGTCGGAAGAGGACTTGCTTTGGAAGGGGTTGGCTTGGGTGTTTGCGGTTTTGGAGCAGGCGTTGGCGTCGGCTTTGAAACAACGGTTCGTCCCGATCCGCCAGAAGGGATATGCCGAGCCACATGCTTCAAGATCGAAGGGGAACTCAAACCAAGGAACATACCTTGCCCGAGCTTTAGTCCACTCGTCACAAT
>JAKPSH010000150.1 GCA_029555385.1 Pseudomonadota bacterium | reverse complement strand
CATAAAGCGAGGGTTAATTTCACAAATTACAAACCGGTCCTGCGGCCCCATCAAGCGAATAATTTGCCTAGTAAACGGACCAGTCCCGGGCCCAACTTCGAGGATAGTGATCGGCTGCGCCGCTCTACGCACCGGCTCAACCATCAATTTGCTGAAAGCTGGCGAACTCGGAAGCATCGCCCCAATCTGACCAAATGATTTTGGCAGCTCACGCACAAAGACAAGATAATCAGAGATCATGCAGCCAACTCTCTCCCACAAAGTACCCGCTTAGGCTTATTACTACCGCACAAGGCGTCAAGCAACTAGCGAATGCAAGTAATACGCACTAAGAAAACGGAAATCAATTAGCCCGCGATTGGTCAATAATATAAGCTACTTAGCGGGCCGAATAGTTTGTTTTGCGCGCTCGAAAAACCACTCGACGGTGAGCGCCAAGCCGTCCGGAACATTTTTTTCAGGCTTGTAATCAAGCACACGCGACGCATGGCCAATGTCCGCGTGAGAATGGCGTACATCTCCCTGCCGGAAATCAACGAAATCCGGTCCGGGATATGTCCTTTCGCCCGCCAGGCGCATCAGTTCCGCGCAAATCAACCGGTAGAGCTCGATTAAGCTAGTTCTTCCACCTGCCGCAATATTAAAAACTGCCTCATTGGAAGCGACACCGTCCGCGAGGGCGGCAAGAATATTGGCCTGCACCACATTTTCTACGTAGCAGAAATCGCGGCTCGTCTCACCGTCTCCGTAAATCGCGCAGCGCTCTCCATTAATCAGGCGCTGAATCCAGCGCGGGATCACCGCTGCGTAAGCTCCATCGGGTGCTTGCCGCGGCCCAAAAACATTGAAATAGCGCAGCCCGACGAGGCTGAGCTGATATACGTCCGCAAATATCCGCGCATAAAGTTCGTCGATCGCTTTTGTCGCCGCATATGGCGAAAGCGGACGGCCCGTCTTATCCTCTCGTTTTGGCAAGTCGGCGCTGTCGCCGTACACAGAACTGGACGAAGCGTACACGATACGCTTGACGCCGGCATCGCGCCCTGCCAGCACGATATTGACAAATCCATCCACATTAGCTCGATGGCTGCTCAGCGGGTCCTCTATCGAACGCGGCACGGAGCCTAATGCTGCCTGGTGCAGGATATAATCAATCCCCTGCGCCGCCGCACGGCAATCATCAGCACATACGATGTCGCCTTCGAGAAAATTAAACTGCCTCCACAGCACGCTGCCAACGCGCTGCTCTATATCATCCAGGTTTTCACGGGAACCCGTAGCGAAGTTATCAAGCCCGACAACTCTTTGCCCGGCACGAAGCAGCGTCTCTGTCAAATGCGAACCGATAAAACCCGCGGCACCAGTAACAAGCCATGTTTTGGGCTGATCTTTGAGCTTAGCCAAAATGCGCCCAATCGCGCTACCGTCTTCGTGATCTGCCATCAGAGCGACCAGCACCGAATGGAACTGCTAAGTTTTGTGCGATCCACTGCGGATTTTACGTCGACCAGCACTCCACCCTTCTTCAACAGCCGTTCAAAATCAGACGCGCTCCGCCGCGCGAATTCTGCATGACTGACGGCATATATGAGAGCATCAAGGTCGCCAAGCTCTTCCCAGGAGACAAGTTCAATGCCGTATTCTTCACGTGCTTCTTCGCGCGCAACAAGCGGATCGTGAACCAGAGTTTTAACGCCGAATTCACGCAGTTCTGCGACAATGTCCGGGATGCGGCTGTTTCGCAAATCGGACACGTTCTCCTTAAAAGTCAGGCCCAGGATTCCGACAACAGAGCCTTTCACCGGGAAGCCCGCATGAATCAGCAGCTTGACCAGACGCTGCGCGATAAACTGGCCCATCCCGTCATTAATTCGGCGTCCGGCGAGTATCACTTGGGGCTGATAGCCGAGCTGCTGTGCTTTGTTTGTCAAGTAGTAAGGATCCACCCCAATGCAGTGCCCCCCGACAAGACCGGGCATAAATTTAAGGAAATTCCACTTTGTACCCGCCGCCTCGAGCACATCCCGCGTGGAAATTCCCATGCGGTCGAAGATAATCGCCAGTTCATTCATCAAAGCGATATTAAGATCCCGCTGCGTGTTTTCAATGACCTTAGCTGCTTCAGCAACGCGAATCGAAGACGCACGAAATACTCCAGCCGTGCAGATCGCGCCGTAGACGGCCGCAACTTTCTCCAAGGTTTCTTCGTCTTCACCCGAAACCACCTTAACCACCCGTTCCAACGTGTGCTCTAAATCGCCCGGGTTAATCCGTTCCGGAGAATATCCAAGTTTGAAGTCAACACTCTGTTTCAGGCCAGATATCTGCGCAATGACCGGCCCGCACAGTTCCTCTGTCACGCCCGGGTATACCGTTGATTCGAAAACAACAACCGCTCCTTTGGCAATCGCCCGGCCGACAATCTCCGATGCGCCGAGCAATGCGCCCAGGTCCGGTCGCTTTGATTCGTCGATCGGCGTAGGGACGGCAACGACAAAAAAGTTAGCCCCGGCAATCTCATGCTCAGCCGAAGTAAAATGCATGCTTGTCTGCCTCAGCTCTTCTGCGGGCGTATCTCCATTCTTATCTATTCCCGCTCTCAGCCCCCGCACCCGGGATTCCGAAATATCAAAGCCCACAGCACCGGGAAATTTTCGCGCAAGCGCAAGCGCAACGGGCAGTCCAACATACCCCAGACCAATAACCGCAACTTTGATTGGGCTGCTCATAACGCCTCCGCCACCTATCTGCGCTTGCTCTCTGTCAACACCTCAAGAACGCCGCAGAACGTGCTAAAACAGGGTGTAAATAAAGGGCGCAACTGCACTCCCTTCCGTGAGCACGATCAGCAGCCCCAAGAGAAGAGCAAAAAGAATAATCGGTGTAAGCCACCATTTTTTCCGGACCTTTAGAAAATCCCAAATCAGCTTAATCCGACTTCCAGCCATTGTTTTCCGCAAGTATTAACGATGTTTTTATTACGCGTATTTAATCAGCAAAATACTTAATGGGCAAACATTACTTCACGCTTCTAACGGGCACCACACCGCGCTGGCGGCCCAGCCGATTACATATCATCAGCTTCGTATTTCACCCAGCGCAGGTAGAGGCCATGTGCGGGAGCTGTCGGACCCGCCGTACGGCGGCTTGCACATTGCAGAATACGCGCCATATCGTCCGGCTCAAGGCGGCCCCGTCCGACCTCAACCAGCGTGCCCACGATTGTCCGCACCATTTGCTTAAGAAAGCTGCGCCCGACGATAGTGTACACCAGACGATCGCTATCCGCGCGGCAGAGTTCACTCAGCACGACTGTCCGCACGGCGCTCGATGCGTCACAATCGCTTGCCCGGAAACTCGAAAAATCATGAGCCCCGGCA
>JAKPSH010000143.1 GCA_029555385.1 Pseudomonadota bacterium | reverse complement strand
TAAGGTAGCGCGGGTCATCACCCACACCGAGCCGCCCACCATTTGCGAGAGCCCAAGTGAGGTGGATACGGCTGCTGAGAACCCCGAGATTGTAACCGTCGTCCAATGCAATGCACACGCACGTACTATCAGCACGTGTGGACACCGGTTCAATCACGAAAACCCGATGCTTTGCTGTTAGGGGAGTGACGATCTGGCACCCTACCGTCGGCAGCGCGCAGATTTAGAAGCGCAGTTAACTGCGGAATTGAAACGGTTTGAGGAACACAAGCGCCGCTTCGAACAAGCGCAGGCGGCAGACAAAGCGAAGTTGGATGAAATGCTCGTCAATGCTCGCAATGGTTCGCCAGAAGGCATCGAAGCGTTGGCTAAGCAAATTCTAGCTTCGATCATTCTGCCGGTACGGATTGTAGAACAGGTCGAAGTTGAGTTCGATCCAGCCGAAGGCATTTTGTTATTCACCGTTCTGATGCCCAACGTTGAGGAAATCGGACTTTTTGTTCAACTCAAGACTAAGGCTAGGCCTGCTACCGAAAAAGAACTCCGAAACTCACAGGAGTTTCTGGTTCACGCCCTTTCTCTACGAATAATCCACGAAATATTCATAACACCTGAGTTCTCTGTCGTGGAGATGGTCGGCGTTAACATGCGACTTTCATATACAAATCGACATAAGGGCACGCGGATGAATGAAATAGTCGGATCGCTTGCGGCGTCGCGTAGCGAGTTTTCTGACATTCACATTACCGAAGTTGATCCGAAACTTTGTTTTCGTGCGCTAAAAGGCGTGGCAACATCATCATTTCAGGACCTTTCTCCCGTCCGGCCAATTCTGACATTCGACCGCGCCGACAAGCGTATTGTTGAAAGTCGCGAAGTCGTTGACGGGCTGGACCAAGAGACAAATCTTGCTGCGATGGATTGGGAGGATTTCGAACACGTCGTGCGTGAATTGTTTGCGAAGATGTTTTCGGCGAGAAGTGCGGCGGCTGAAGTTCATGTGACCCGTGCGAGCCGCGACTATGGCGTCGATGCGCTCATCCATGATCCCGATCCAATACATGGCGGAAAGTTCGTCATTCAGGCCAAGCGCTACGTCAACACGGTCGAAGTTGCAGCAGTTCGAGATTTGTTTGGCACGGTCCAAAATGAAGGTGCCAATCGCGGCTATCTCGTTACGACGAGTTCGTTCGGGCCAGATGCTCATGCGTTCGCTAAGGGCAAGCCATTGACGTTGATCGACGGCGCGCATTTGCTGCAACTCTTGAAAGACTTCGGTTACAGCTTCCGCATTGATTTGCCCGAGGCACGGCGCATTTTGCAAGGCAGATAGGTGCTGGTCCTTGTCGCTATCGCCGCGAAGAGTAAGGCGACGAAATACGTGATTGAAAATGCGACGATAATTTCAACTGAAGCCGCTGTGGCCGTCACCTATGTAATATGGTTGGACGGGAAATCCCCGGACCCATGGTCGGATATAGGTCCGGGCCCTAGCGCAACCGGGGAGGGTCGACCGGCGGTTCAAGTCCGCGTTCACCGCCGGACGAAAAGTTCACCGCATTGCGGGGAAGCTGCACCACCAGAAACCGCGCGATCAGTGGTTCAGGCAGATCGACTTCACTTCCGTATAGGCGTCCAGCCAGTCGACGCCAAAATCCCGCCCGATTCCTGAAAGCTTGTACCCGCCAAAAGGCATCGCGGGATCAATGAATACATGTGAATTCACCCAGACCGTGCCGGCCTTGAGCTTGCCTGCCGCCTGCATCGCCCCTGACCTGACCCCCTGATTTTCCTCCACGCATGATTAGAGTCCGGCCTGAAGGAAGGACGGACGATGAAGCGATTGAGGTTCACGGAAGAGCAGATCATTGGCGTGCTGAAGGAGGCCG
>JAKPSH010000139.1 GCA_029555385.1 Pseudomonadota bacterium | reverse complement strand
GATGCCGGGCACGATCCCGCGCGCTGCGATCCGAACGCTTGTCCTCAGTAACATGCGGGCGGAAAATGGCTGTCATACTTTGCCTCGCCTGCGCCGTGCTCAGCCGTTAGCTAATCCTTCCACAGGTTGTTGGCTGCATATTTAAGAATGACGTCAACGCAGGCCGGCGGATAGCCATTGGCAATTAGCTGCTCGACCATTGTGCCGTATTTTTTCTGCTGTTCTGGATCCCTGGTCCGTGCTTTGGTGATAATGCGCGAGACATCGCGTACGCTCGCCATGAGCTTCTTTTCGATCGCCTCTTTGAGCGGTTCATAGCTCTCATAAGTAATCTTTTCACCGCGCCGCCCGATAGCCCAAAGGTAGGCGATAACCTCTTGCCGGAATCCGTCAGCGGCCGTGCCCACGATGCCGATTTGTTCTTCAATGGACTTCAAAAAGGCTTCATCCGGCTCGAGTTCTTCCGCGGTATTGCGATCCTTGACCTTGGACTTGGTGACGAAAGCTTCCGCATGGTCCAGGTAATTCTGGAAAAGTGTTTCGGCCTGCTCCTGGTACGAATAAACAAATGCCTTGGTTATCTCCTTCTCCAGGATTTCCAAGTAGTCTTTGTGAATAATATCGCGGAGAATCTCCAGGTATTGACGCTTCGTGTCTTCCGGGAAATCACCGGCTTTGACCATGTTAACCAGAGCTTCCCGCACGTTGAGCGGGTGAATGCAGTTTGCTTCGATATTGTCCGAGAGGGCGTTGTCCAGCGCCTTCATGATAAAGCGCGTCGAAATGCCGTCCATGCCTTCGCGTTTGGCTTCTTCTTTCAATTCGCCGACATCAATCTTCTTTGTTTTTCCTTTTTCGATCACTTCTTCGCCATTATAGAGCTTAAGCTTGGTCATCAGGTCGCACTTGTTCGTCGGTTCGAGGCGCGTGAGGATGGCAAACTTCGAGGCAAGCTCCAGTGTATGCGGCGCAATATCGGCAGTAAAATTAGAGAAGCGAATGATCTTCTTGTAAATTTTTACCTCTTCGGAGAGCCGCATGTTGTAGGGTACTTTTACGACGACAATGCGGTCAAGAATCGCTTCGTTGGTGTGGTCTGATTTGAACTTCTTCCACTCGGCTTCGTTAGAATGTGCAACGATGCAGGTGTCGACATAAATCATGCCGTGCCTGCCCGGCGCAGGGATGGATTTCTCCTGGGTCGCCGTAATCATCGCATGCAGGTACTCCGTTTCGTTCTTAAACACTTCAATAAATTCAACCAAGCCGCGGTTGCCGATATTGAGCGCTCCCGTGAGGTCGAGCACGCGGGGGTCGCCCTCGGAATACTTGTCGAGTTTGGAGATGTCTTCGCTGCCGATGAGCACAGAAGTATCCTGGTTATTCGGGTCAACGGGCGGCACTACGCCGATGCCGCGCCGTGCGCGGCGGCTGAAAGAAACCGTACGCACCGGATACTCCTCCCACTTGCCCTGATATTCTTCTTTCAGGCGGTAACGGCAGACCGGACAGAGGTCGCCTTCAATGGGAATGCCCAGCATTTTTTCAAACTCACGGCGCAAATGGCGGGGAATCATATGGAGCGGTTCCTCGAACATGGGACAGCCGTCCAAGGAATAAAGCGGAGAAAGCTCCTCTAAGCCCTTTTTAAGCCGTTCGATCAGCGAACTTTTGCCCGAGCCTACGGGACCGACGAGATATAAAACCTGCCGGCTTTCTTCGCCCTGAAGCGATGCGGAGTGGAAGTAGCGTACAATCGCGGCAATGGTTTCTTCCATGCCGTAAAACTCATCAGCAAAAAAATCGAACTGCCGGATTTTCTTATTCTTAAAAATCCGGGAGAGTTTAGGATCTTCCTCAACGTTTATCTCCCGTATCCCTGCATCACGAACCATATTGTAAATACGCGTGTGCGCGAGACCGGCGACCAGCGGGTTTTCCTTAACAACATCCAGGTAGTCCAGCACATTGCCCGACCACGACATGCGCTGGCGTTTTTCACGGTCGCGCTCAATTACGGCGCGGAATTCCGAAGACGAGTTCTTTGTGTTGCTTGCCGAAGTTGTTTCGTTGTCGTGCGCCATGATGTTTAATCCCCGAAGAGAGTTAAAAACACCGGAAACAGCACCCAGATATGATTAGTCAGTTCATACCCCGAGTATTTCCCCTCTAGTTCCCGGTCCTTACAACAGATTTAGATGCGGCTTTTAACCTTATGGTACAGGAAACTTAAGAGGTAAGAAACGCATTAGATAATCGGCTAAGATTCGGCTAGGGCTATTTGCGGCAGGAATTGTGGCATTAGATTACGGATGGTTCGCGGCGACGGACCTGATTTCTTGCTACTTAAGGAATGATTCCTTTAATATCGCGTTGGGCATTACTCAAAAATAAACCGGTTAGTCTATGTTTAATATTTTGTTCCTCGGAGACATTGTAGGACGAACAGGCCGCCGCGTGGTTGCTGATAATATCAGTGCGCTTAAGGAGGCTTATCAACCTGCTCTAATAATTGCCAACGGGGAGAATGCCGCCGGAGGTCTTGGTATCGATCCCGGCACGGCAAACGAACTGTTTGCTGCGGGGATACACATTATTACTTCCGGCAATCATATCTGGAGCAAGAAAGAACTAATTCCGGTCCTGAATGCTCCCGAAACGCGCATTATTCGGCCGCTCAATTATGCGCCCGGTGCGCCAGGAAAGGGAAGTCTGATTTGGCAAAGTCCTTCGGGGCTGCGTGTTGCCGTGATCAATGTCATGGGGCGGGTGTTCTTGTCTGAACTGCTGGACTGTCCTTTTCGTGCAATGGATGCGGTGCTCCAGGGCGAGGCGGGGAGCGCGGACTTTATTATCGTTGATGTTCATGCCGAAGCGACCAGTGAAAAGATCGCAATGGGCTATTACCTGGACGGCCGGGTCAGCGCGGTCTGCGGCACGCATACTCATGTGCAGACAGCGGATGAGAGACTGCTTCCTCAAGGCACCGCTTATATCACTGATCTTGGCATGTGCGGTCCCTATGACAGTGTGCTTGGCATAAAGCCGGAAATCATCGTCGAGCGCTTTCTTACGGGGCTGCCGCTTCGTTTCGATTTAGCGAAAGGTCAGGGCCTGCTTAACGGTGTTGTCATCACTTGCGACGAAGAAAAAAAGAAAGCAGTCTCCATTAAGCGCGTTAGCCTGGTTTCTTGAGCGAGTTTTGGGAGGGCGTCTATTCGCGGGCGCGCAAAACGTCCTTTAGCGCACTCAGCAGAGTTCCTGGTTCAAAGGGTTTCTCGAGAAACCGGTCATAAGGGACCCCGCTAAACTGTGCGCGCACTTCATGTTCGCTGCTCGCGCTAAGCACAATCACCGGGATAGATACGTTCCCGGCCAGTGCACGGATTTGTCTGAGCACAGCGCATCCCGGCTGATCATTGAGCTGCGCATCAAGAAGCACGGCAGCCGGCAACTCGCCGGTGTTTACTTTGTCTTGCAGGGCAGCCAGAGCGGATTCACCGGATTCGGCGGCCGTGACGGTAAATCCAGAGTTGTTCAATACGGCAGAAAGAAGATGGCGAACCACGGGGTCATCGTCGATGATCATAATTTCCTGCACCATGAGGCTGTTATAGCGAAACCATGTGCTCCGTTCAACGGAATTTCAGGCTTTGCGCAAGCGGATACTTTTGGGTGTTACCTCAACCAGCTCATCCTCGCGGATAAACTCGATGGCGCGCTCCAGTGTCATCGGCAGGACCGGGCTTAACTGGATGTTTTCATCCTTGCCGGCGGCGCGCATATTGCTCAGCTTCTTTTCCTTGCAGGGGTTGACCCGCAAGTCATTGTCCCGGTTGTGTTCGCCGACAATCATTCCCGCGTAGACCACATCTCCCGGCACGACGAAGAGCACTCCGCGAGGCTCTAAGTGAAAGAGAGCATAAGCCACGGCATTACCGGCGCGGTCGGAGACGAGCGATCCGGTCGTGCGTGAGGCGAACTCGCCGCGGTACGGCTCGTAACCGAGCAGTTCGGAGTTCATAATGCCCGTGCCCTTGGTGTCGGTAAGGAACTCGCTGCGGTATCCGATGAGGCTTCGCGACGGAATGGAAAATTCGAGCCGCACGCGGCCTGTCTCGTGGTTTACCAGATTGATTAAGCGCCCCCGGCGTGAAAGCAGTTTCTCCGTAACGATGCCCGAAAACTGGTCGCCGCAGTCAATGAAGAGATGCTCGATGGGTTCGCAAACGGCTCCGTTATGCTCTTTGGTGATGATCTGCGGGCGGCCTACAGCCAGTTCGAATCCTTCGCGGCGCATTGTTTCGATGAGGATCGCCATTTGAAACTCACCACGGCCTTTGACAATGAACCTCTCGGCGCTCGTATCTTCCTCGACACGGAGCGCAACATTGTGCAGCACTTCTTTCATCAGGCGCTCGCGCAGCTTGCGCGACTGGACAAAAGTGCCTTCAGTTCCGGTGAGCGGTGAAGTGTTGATCGTAAAGAGCATGGAAATCGTCGGTTCGTCGACAACGATCCGGCGGAGCGCCTTCGGTGTCTCCCGTGCACAGACCGTATCGCCGATTTGCACATCTTCTACACCGGCAAGCACAACGATGTCTCCCGGTGCAGCGGATTCGACAGAGCAGAGCGCCAATCCGTCGTATGCCTGCAGACTGGAAATTTTCGAGCTGACAACCTGGTGGTCATGCGTCATGCAGACCAAGGAATCGCCTTTTTTCACGGAGCCGTTGAAGATGCGTCCGATAGCAAGCCGCCCCAGGTAATCGGAGTAGGCGAGGTTGCAGATCAGCATTTGCAGCGGTTCTTTTGCGTCGTAAGCCGGCCCGGGAATGTGCTGCAAAATCTGATCGAGAAGCACGCTGAGATCCGCCCCCTGCTCTTCGAGCTTGAGCGAGGCGCTGCCTTCCCGGCCTACGGCATAAACCACGGGAAAGTCTATTTGCTCGTCGTTTGCGCCGAGATCAATAAACAAATCGTAGAGCTCCTGGAGAACTTCCGCCGGGCGCGCATCTTGCCTGTCAATCTTGTTGATCACGACGATGATTTTTAACCCGCCTTCCAGCGCCTTGCGCAGCACAAATCGTGTTTGCGGGAGCGGCCCTTCGGAAGCGTCGACGAGCAGGATTGCTCCATCAGCCATTTTCAGCGCCCGCTCGACTTCCCCGCCGAAATCGGCATGACCGGGAGTGTCGATCACGTTGATTTTTGTGTCCTTCCAGAACAATGCGCAGTTTTTAGCGGCGATGGTGATGCCGCGTTCGCGTTCAAGCTCCAGATTGTCCATGATGCGTTCGTTGACATGCTGGCCGGTGCGGAAAGTGCCGCACTGGCGAAGCATATGGTCGATCAGCGTGGTCTTGCCGTGGTCAACGTGAGCAATAATAGCCACATTTCGTATATTGAGATTTGTCGTCCGGCTCATGGGCAGTAACAGGCAGCTTCTTAGGCGGAGATATTTAAAGTGCACGCTTGCTAACACAAAACGAGCTGCCCAGGCAAACTGATGCACCAAAGCACGGGTGGGATTGGTTCCTTGCGGGCGTACCGTGGAGAATGCCGCTCGCCGTCCGATTTGACGCAGATGTTCTTATTCGTTAGTGTTTTACTCGGATAAGCGGCAGGTCTTTAGTACTTAACGGGCCTTGGGAACGGGCCCCAAAACGGGAAGTGCTGCCTCCGCCTGTTATACGGCTGAATCTCCGGTCTCTGCCGTAAACCAGGCGGCGGCTCTCAATGGTTTTTTAAACAGGATTTCTTCTGCTTTCGCGACAGAAGCGCACCAGCTAGCGGCAAAGGACGTTCTAAAGGGGCGTCTTTCGCCGCTGTCTGGTGCGTGGACGAAACGAAAGGAGAAAGTCCCATGGGACGGAAGAAAGCACTGAAGTTGTCTAAGACTGCGGCTCCTGCGCCGCAAAACGGTGACCGAGGGAAAGCGCTCCGCACGAAACCAAAATCGCCCGCTTCCGGCTGGACGGTCATCGGCGATGTCGTTCGCCTGAGATTCGGGTCTGAGGACGAAGCCAAGAAAACATTGGTGCTGTTGTTTCGCTCTCCCGCGTCTTATCTCACTGAGCTGCAAACCCGCAATGGTCCGTGCTGGCTCGAGCCGCACGAACAATCCTGGGTGCCGTTAATTAGAGCGCGGCTTGAGGCTGCGGCTAAGAAGAGCGGCAAGGATCCGGGGCGCGTTTTTTGCGACAGCGGGTCATGGGCCGAATGGGATGCTTTCCTGGCGTTCCATTTAGGCGAGACGTGCTCGCGCAATGCCGCACAGCGGCCCGTGAAGTTCGACCCGGATGTGGCGGCCCGTGAGCTGCGCGCCATGGGCGCTAAAGTGCTTTGGTCTCTCTCCAATCCCGATCGCATGCGCGTCGTGAGTGCTTCTTGGCGCGAAGAGGAAGGGGAAGGTGAGAAAAAAAAGAAGCGCAAGAAAAGACCGGAGCGCCGCGAACAATGGGGTGTGGGCTGTGATGGGGACGAACCCCAGCTTGACCTTGATTCTGTCAGTTGGTCCGGTGCGGACGGCGATCCCGATGAGGAGTTTGATTAAGCAGCGACGCTGCTTCTCGCCAGGTGAAAAGAGAGCCGCACCTGGTTGAGTAATCCCCGCGTATATTGAAGAGATATGGCACGGCGCTTGGGCTTATGGTATTGCGCTTAAACCACTTGTTGATTTTACCAAGAAAAAGCTGTGATTCGGGCAACGGACATTACTAAAAGTTTCGGCGCACAGGTGCTGTTCGCAAATGCGAATTTTACCGTAGCTCCCGGTGAAAGAGTAGGGCTGATTGGGCGAAACGGCAGCGGCAAGACGACCATTTTCCGCCTGCTCGCCGGGGAGGAGCATCTTGATCAGGGCCAGATCATCGTGCCGAAAAATTACCGCATCGGCTACGTGTCCCAGCATCTGGCTTTTTCCCGCAGCACTGTATTGGCCGAAGCATGTGCGGGGCTGCCGCATTCCGCAGCAAGTGAAAATTCCCATCTAGCAGAAGCGGCGCTGCAGGGACTGGGATTCTCGCGGGAAGATTTCAGCCGGCATCCGGGAGAACTGGCCGGAGGGTTTCAAGTGCGCCTCCATCTGGCCCGTGTTCTCGTGGCCGATGTGCAGATGCTGCTTCTTGATGAGCCGACAAACTACCTTGATATTGTGGCTTTGCGCTGGCTGCGCCGGTTTCTCTGCGCCTGGCCTCATGAACTGATTCTTGTCACGCATGACCGTGATTTTATGGACAGCGTGACGACGCACTCAATGCTGATCCATCGCACAAAAGTGCGCAAAATGGCGGGACCGAGCGGTAAACTCTGGGAGCAAGTGCTCAGTGAGGAAGCAGTGGTCGAGCAAACGCGAGTTAATCTGGAGAAGAAACGCGAGCAGGCAGAGGAGTTCGTCGCCCGCTTCCGGGCCAAGGCGAGCAAAGCCAAAGCAGTGCAGTCGCGGCTGCGCGCTCTAGAAAAGATGGAAGTCCCGGAAGAACTCCAGCATATTGCCGATCTGCACTTTTCTTTTAATCCTGCCCCGTTTGCCGGCCGGGTGCTGATTGAGGCGGACAATCTGAGTTTCGCATATGCGCCCGGAGAGTCGCCGCTTTTTTCCGATCTCAGCTTCAGCGTCAAGTATGGTGATCGCGTGGCGGTCATCGGACGGAACGGACGCGGCAAGACGACGCTTCTCCGGCTCCTGGCTGAGGAGCTTGCGCCAACCGGGGGCCGGCTGACATTCGGCGCGAACATGAAGCGTGCCTACTTCGGTCAGACGAATATCGACCGGCTGAATGCAGAGAATTCGATTGAAGAAGAGGTGCAGTCGGCAAGTCCTCAGAGCAGTCTGAACGCGGTGCGAAACGTGTGCGGGGCGATGATGTTCGAGGGGGAGCAGGCGCTGAAGAAGGTCGCGGTGATTTCCGGCGGTGAGCGCAGCCGGGTGCTGCTGGCCAAGACGCTCCTTTCTCCGGCCAATCTGCTGCTTCTCGATGAGCCGGCAAATCACCTCGATCTGCCTTCAACCGAAGCGCTGTTGGCAGCGATCGATGATTTTCCCGGTGCGGTCATTATGGTCACGCACAGCGAAATGACCCTGCGGCATTTCGCCGGGCGCTTAATCGTTTTTGATCGCGCTGCGGCGGTGCTCTATGAAGGCGGCTATGATGACTTCTTACGGCGCGGCGGCTGGTCCGGGGAGGAAGAGCCCCGGGAGCAAGCGGCGCCAAGCAGCGGAGAGCGCCGGGAGCAAAGACGCGTGCGGGCGGAGATGGTTGCGCGGCGTTCCCGGGAGCTGAGGCCCCTTGAGCGGCGCATTGCTGAGATTGAGACGCGGATTATTGAGCTGGAAGAGCTGATCAAGGAGGAGGATGCCCAGATTGTTCAAGCGGCGCAAAGCAAGGCGGGAAGTGAAGTGGGGGAATTGATGCGGCTTCGCGCCGCACAGCAGGAAGAGATCGAAATGCTGTTTAGCGAGCTTGAAGAGAAAAGCGCGGGACTCAGCGAGGCGCAGCGGCGCTTTGCTGATGAATTTTCTGCGCTTGATCATTAAAATGCCGCGTGCGTTATTAATCATTACGCAAGTTGCCCGTGCGGCAAGTTGCTGATAGCTTGACGTTTGTTCGAGAGCAGAAAAGTCTTTGGGGAGCATTTATGGACGAACAAGGCAGCAACGCGCCGGCGAAGCCGGGCTTTGGAATTGGCACCATTATCAAACATGCCCACCTCGGCCGGGGGCGTGTGATCGGTTATGACGGTCCGCTCTATGTGGTGCAGTTTCGTGGAGAGCTGAAGCGCATTCCGTTTACGTACCGCGAGATGGAGGCCGTAGAGCTGGTCGATGTGGAGACTGCGAAAATTAAGCAGGTCATCGCGGAGCTTCTTGGTGACTATGGCTGGCTTGATGTTGAGCTTGAACTTGGCAGCCGCTGGGTCGGCGGCACCATGAAGCTTGTGCCGGGCAAGGAAGGAACGCAGCCGAAAGAAATTCCGCTGGAAGCATTCTTTAAGAAAGTTATCAATGTGCGGGAAAAGCTTCGCGTGCTGGAACAAAAGATCAACAATCACCCCAAGCTGGAACAGGAAGAGAAACTAGAACTCGAAGGTTACATCACGCGCTGCTACGGCAGCCTCACTTCGTTTAATGTGCTGTTTGCCGATAAACCGAGCCAGTTCAAGGGCGAAGGAACAGCGTAGAAGCACATACTTGACTAAATTAGTCATTTGTGTGAGTTTGGCCTTTTGACCTTTGAAAAAGTCAGCGTGTTGCTCGCGCGTATCCCTGGTTGCTGGCCGTGTTAACCTTAATCGGTCTCGGCAGCGCGCGTCCTTTACTTAAGCATTAGAGAACCAGCATTTCGGCTGCGCCTGACCCCTCATTAGAGCAGTAAAATAGTGTTCGCTCGTTCCCAGACGGTTTTCTGCCGTTCGAGGAAGGGCGAATGCTGCAACAGGAAATAGTGTTTTTTGCAATTCACTTCAGAGCGTTTAGTGCTGCGGCGAAGCATTAAACGCTCTGAAGTGGTGAGGGATCAGGTTCGTTGGCCTGGTTCCCGATGTTTTTCCTTTTTGCTCTAGGGGAGGTCTTTCAGATGAAACGATCGATTTTTGCTGCTGCCGGTATTATTGTTTTCTTGGTGGCTGGCGTCCTGTGGTACCGCGAACACCAGGAAACCTGGGTTCTCAATCAAGTCGTCTTCTCGGGTGAGGATCGCT
>JAKPSH010000122.1 GCA_029555385.1 Pseudomonadota bacterium | reverse complement strand
ATATCGCTCCGCTGCTCGCCCAGCCATATTATTACAGGGCCGCTCCTCGAACTTGGCTCAAACTCGGCTTTTTCAACACCCTTCTAGAGTTAGCGGTTAGCAGAGTTCATATACACCATTGACCTTGTGCTGAATTCGGTCTTTTCCCTTGCTCCGCTTGTTGTCCCTTACTAGATTCCAGGAGACAGGCTAACTTACAGTTTCAAATCCTTTTGCCATGCAGCAGTATCTTGACCTCATTCGTGACATACTTCAGAACGGCAGGACCGAAAAGGGAGCGTTCCGTAAAGATCGCACTGGAGTAGGGACTTACTCTGTGTTCGGGCGTCAGTTGCGTTTCGATTTGCGGGAAGGGTTTCCGCTGCTTACGACAAAGAAGCTCCATCTGCGCTCGATTATTCATGAGCTGCTTTGGTTCCTGCGCGGAGAGACGAACGTAAAATACCTGCACGAGAACAAAGTTACGATCTGGGACGAGTGGGCGGACGAAAATGGCGAGCTCGGGCCGATATACGGGAAACAGTGGCGTGCATGGGAAGGCCCGGATGGCACAGTGGACCAAATCAGCCGTGTTGTCGAGCTGCTGAAGACCGATCCCACGAGCCGCCGCAATCTTGTTGTCGCCTACAACCCGGCCAATCTGCCGAAGGTGGCACCTCCGGCTTGCCACACCCTGTTTCAGCTTTATGCAAAGGGCGATTGTCTAAGTTTGCAGCTCTATCAGCGTTCGGCGGATTTGATGCTTGGCGTGCCCTTTAATATTGCCAGCTACTCGCTGCTCCTGCTCATGCTGGCCCAGGTGACCGGATTCGAGCCGGCGGAGTTCGTCCATACCTTCGGCGATGTGCACATTTACTCCAATCACCTCGAAGGTGCGGAGGAGCAGCTCTCACGCACTCCGCGCAAGCTCCCGCAGATGCAGCTTAACCCGGCAGTGCGCGACTTATTTTCTTTTAATTATGATGATTTCACCCTCACGGGCTACGACCCGTGGCCGCATATCAAGTTTGAAATAGCCGTGTGAGGCTGTATGACACTGCGCGTCATTGCGATTGCAGCAATGGATGAAGCACGCGTGATTGGCGCAAAAAATGCTCTCCCTTGGAGCATCCCGGAGGATTCCCGGCGCTTTTTTTCTTTAACTAAAGGTCATGCCGTGCTCATGGGCAGAAAAACCTACGAGTCACTTCCGGCCAGGTTTCGCCCGCTTCCGCAAAGAAGGAATTTGGTCATTTCCCGCAGTCCTGCGCAGCTTGCGCAGGACTCGGGCATCGAGGTTCATACTTGTGCTTGTGAACTTATCGACTCCGCTCGAAGCGGCGCATATGCGCTGCCTTCCGATAAGCTTTGGATAATCGGCGGGGAGCAGATTTACCGTCTCACGCTGCCGTATTGGGACGAAATTGAATTGACTCTAGTTAGCGGTCGGCACGAAGGCGATGCTTTTTTTCCTGAGTTTGAAAACAATTTCACGCTTGTTGGCGAGGAAGTCCACGAAGGATACAAGTTTTTGCGTTATCTTCGTGTTTAACCCCCTAAGAGGACGTGCTATTTCCCGGAAACGAACTGAATTGCCCGTGCTGTAGTCTAAGTCCCAAATAAACTCGGGGGATTCGCGGATGTGCAAACGGTAATGACGGCAATGGGGCTCGACGTCAAAGAAAAAGGCTATCTCTCCGAGCGTGAGATAATTGAAAGCGTTGTCGCGGGAAACCGGGACAACTTCCGCCTTCTAGTCGAGCTGCACCAAGACAAAGTCTATGCCATGGTCCGCCGTCAAGTCGGGGACGCTGCGCTTTCCAGCGAATTAACCCAGGAAGCCTTGGTCAAAGCCTACGTGAATCTCCCGAGCTTCCGTTTTCAGTCGGCGTTTTCGACGTGGCTGATCCGGATTGCGCTGAATGTGACGCACACTTATTTCCGCTCGCGGAGATTTAAAGAAAGGCAGAAGACGATGCCGCTGGAGAACGCAGAGCAACGAGGTCAAATGCCCCAGGGGGCGACGGAGCCCGAGATAACCGAGCGGGACTTGTCGAAACTGCGGGGTGCGATTGCACAGCTTAAGCCGATTTACCGCGAAGTGGTTGTGCTCTGCTGTCTTGAAAGCAAGACCTACGAGGAAGCGGCGGCCATTCTGCAGATTCCGCGCGGCACGGTGTGCTCACGGATGAATAAGGCGTTTCAGATGCTGAAAAATTCTTTGGCGGCGGTATAGTGTTATGAACGGCAATGATTTGAGAAATTTATTCGTAGACTCGCTGCTGGGGCGCTTAAGCAGCGCTGAAGAAGCAGAGTTCCAGAAGGCGCTGGCCGAGTCACCAGACGCGGCCCAAGCATTTGCCGAATATAAGAAAGTTTTTCGCACAACGCAGGCTCTGGCGCGGGAGGAGTTCCGTGCGCCTCCTGCGCTTGCCGTGAAGGTTATGGAAGAAGTTGAGCAGTATCCACGTTTGAGCAGTTGGAGGTTTTATATGGGAAAAGCAAGTTCAAAGTTTGCTGTTGTCGCGCCGGCGCTGGCGACGACCGCGGTGGTGTGTCTGGTGCTGATTGCCAGCATGACCTTTCTGGGGCAAGAGGCCTCGGAGTCGTTTATGAAAATCGGGAGGCGGACAAATGCTGAGCATGATTATGCTGTTGCTGGCGGCGGATATGCCGGGCCCAGTATTCGCGGTGAGCTGAAAAGCTCTGTCCAGGAAACGATGCGCAATGTTTTTCCATCACTTTCATCACAAGATGCGCAGCCTGCTGCCGGGCCGCAAGCAAACAGCGTAGACGAGTTGACGCAAGGCGCGGGTGCTGCGGATCCTACCGGGTATCGTATTCAGCCTTCGAAATCGAAGGAGTCACAGGTAAAAATATTCCTCGACGCCGTAGGCAAAGAAGGCAAGCATGCTGGCGCGCCAGCCGCGCTTTCGGGGGCTCCTTTGCGCCGCTCTGCTGATTCTCAGATCAGTGCCTCTGAAATTCCGGCGGAATCAGCCATGGTAGAATTAGAAGAGAAAGATTCTGTCTACTACAGCAAACCTCAACCTCCCAGTCAGCAGTCGTTCCCGCTTGCGGATAGAGAGCGGCGCCACGATGTTTATGCTCCGGCAAGAAAAGCGCAAGAACGCCTGAGCTCGTCAGAAGTATATGGCCAGTACGAAGAAAACGCTCTGGTCGCAGCCGCATCTCAGCCGCTTTCGACTTTCAGTCTCGATGTTGATACGGGGAGCTACACTAACGCCCGGCGCTACCTGCGAAACGGCCAGCTTCCCCCTCCGGAATCAGTCCGCGTTGAGGAGTACATTAATTATTTTGATTACGACTATCCAAAAGACGCCGCACAGGGGCCCTTTACGGTGAATTATGAAATCGCACCTTCGCCGCTTTCCCCAGGCAAACATCTGCTGAAAGTCGGCGTGAGGACCAATAGCCAGACGGCAAACGGCGAGCCGTGGAACCTCGTGTTTCTCATCGATGTCTCCGGTTCGATGGCTGATTCGGACAAGCTGCCGCTTTTGAAAGAAGCGTTTAAGACGCTGGCCGCCCATATGCGGCCCAATGATCGAGTTGCCATCGTGACATATGCCGGGGATGCCGGGCTTGCGCTCGATTCGACGCCGGGAACAAGAAAAGAGGAGATTCTCCGTGCCATTGACCGGCTTCGCGCGGGCGGTTCGACAAACGGCAGCGGCGGTATCGCGCTGGCCTATCAAACCGCAGCTAAGAACCGCATTACGGGCGGGGTGAACCGCGTGATCCTGGCTACCGACGGTGACTTCAATGTTGGCACAACGTCATTCTCCGGACTACTGCAGATTGTGGAAGAAATGCGCGGTACGGGAATTACGCTGACCACGCTCGGATTTGGGCAAGGCAACTACAACGAACGGAACCTGGAGCAGCTCGCCAACAAAGGCAACGGCAACTATTTCTATATTGACTCGGTTGAAGAGGGCCGGGAAGTGCTTGGCGCTAAGCTTGCGGCAAACATGGAAGTTGCGGCAAAAGACGTCAAAGTTCAGCTTGAGTTCAACCCGGAGAACGTCAAAGCCTACCGCCTGATCGGTTATGACAACCGCAGGCTCCAGCATCAGGATTTCAGCAATGACGCTGTTGATGCGGGAGAAGTAGGAGCGGGTCACAGCGTGACGGTGCTCTACGAGGTGCTGCTTGCCGACGGTCCGGCGGATGCGTCTCTGGAGGAAGAGCGGCGTTATCGCGACGGGGAAGCCCGTGTTGCCGAATCGCGGCCCGCGCCCAAGCATATTGAGGAGCTGGGCTTCTTGAAGATTCGCTACAAACGCCCCGCGGAGGATATCTCGACGCCGCTGGAGTTCCCCCTTTATACGAGCAAGATCGTGCAGACCATCGACAGCGCCAGCCGCGACTTCCGCTTTGCCGCCGCGGTCAGCTGTTTTGGCCAGGTGCTCCGCCAAAGCCGCTATGCTGAAAGCTGCACGCTCGCCGATGCGCGGGAGCTCGCCGCTGGTGCGCTCGGCGACGACCTCTACGGCAAGCGCAAAGAATTCGTGCAGATTGTCGACAAAGCGCAAGCTGTCAAAGGCGCAAGACCAGACGGTTACCGCTACTAAAAGGGGAAGGGGAGCCCCCTCGCCCTTGTGCAATCTCCGTTCAGTTAAACATCAGTTGGAGGAGTTATGGACCGGATCGAGAAATTCGCGCTCGCTTTTTATCTGCTGCTCTTGATTGCCACGGCCCAAGCAGGCGGCGCCGGCCAAGCAATCATGACCGTATTCTTCCCACGCGCTGCCGTGCAGCCCGGATTGCACCTGGCCGGCCCGGCCATGGCCCGGCCTCTTGTTCCTGCCGGGGATGCTCTGTGCGAACGCTACGGGACGCTCCGGTATCACCGCTGCGGCCCCAATTATCTAATGCTTAATCGTTAACCATGAAGGAGGTCATATGACACTGTACAAGAGAATAAAACGCCTGTTTCAGGCGGATATGCATGAAATCCTGGACTGCATCGAAGACCCGGAAGCTGCGGTAAAACAAGCACTGCGCGAGATGACTGCCGAAGCCGAAAAAGACGAACAGACGCTTGAGGAACTGCGCCAAGGCGCAGAGCGCCTTGCCGGCGAACAAAAAAGCAAAACTGAAACAATTGCGGAGACGGAGAAGCAAATCGATGCGGCTTTTTTGGCGAATGAGGAGAATCTCGCCAGAACATTTATCAAGCGCAAGCTCATCGCTTCGCGCCGGGTGCTTGAGTGCCAGCGCGAACTTGAGCAGAACGCGCTTGAGGCAAAGCGCATCGCAGAGCGGCTGGAAGAGCGAAGAACGAAGATCGCGGCCGTCAGCGAAAAACTCGCGCTTTGCCAGGCAGCGCAGAAGGAGCGGGAAGTGCGCAGGGAGAAAGCAGCGTTTGCCGCCGTCTTCTGCCATGACGCAGTAAGCGACGAGGATGTCGAGCTGGCATTTATTCAGGAACGTAACCGGCGTAAGGCCGCCTAAGGAGAGATGCCATGAAAACACCAAACCTTCAGCAGACAATGGGGCTTGCCGTCATTTTAACCAGTGCGGGTATTGTGCTTGCTGTGCTTGCTGGTGCTCTTTGGCCGCGTCACCTGCACTTGCCGGGGGTTATCTTGTGCGTGCTCGCTTGCGGATATGCCGCGTATTTACTCGGCTTGAACGGCAGGCGCCGGGGGTGGACAGCGTGGCTTGCCGCGGGTGCGGCGCTTTTGATCTGTGTTTACTACGTCACGATGCCGTGGCTCGTGTTCCTGGTCAGTGTGCTTTTGCTTGCATGCCGGCAGCTTGTGTTTCGCCGCTCGGTGCTTCCAGCTCTTGCGGACACTGCCTTGGCCCTCATTGCCGCACTTTCCTTTTTCTGGGCCTGCTCGCTGTCCTTCCTCTTTGCTGTCTGGACGTTTTTTCTGGTTCATGCGGGTACGGCGCTTATTCCGCGAAAGTTCAGCTCGGGCCGGACCTGCGGCGGAGAAAGCGCGCCTGCCGCGGTGCGGGATCGGTTTGCGGAGGCTGCTCAGGCAGCAGAAGCAGCGCTGCGGCAGATGCAGGAAGAGTAATTGGGGTCAACGGTTTTGTCCGGGCATGAGCGCTTGGTCAAAACACGCGGCAAGCGGCGCGGCCCAAAGCATGAGCATGCCGAGGACATGGCGCGGGCCGCCGCCGTTGGCCAGGGCATTTTCATAGAAAGCAAAGAACAAGAGCTGCCCCGCTGAAATGACGACGATCGCAAGAACCGTTGGCCGGGCATTGCGCCATAGCGCGGGAAGGCCGAAGAGAAAGCCGAAAAGCATGAGCGGCGCGGAAACCGCAAAGCCTGTACTGCGGTTGATAAACATGTTCCACAGATTTCGCCCCACGTGCTCGAAAGAAAAGAATCTCTCCTGCGAAACCACCTGCAGCACGCCGTCAACGGCATAGGCCTGGCGGAAGTAAGAGCAGGTGAAAGGAGAGCCGAACATCAAGTGGTTCCCTAGCGCAAAACCAAGCAAGCCCGGCACGAAAGCGCAGGTAAAGCGGTATGCGGCGTGCTTGCCGCCGAAAGCCGCCGCGAAGAAGAGCATGCCAGGCAAAGCGGCGATATTGCTAAAGCGGCCAAGGAAAGCCAAGCCGAAGACCAGGCCGCCGAGCGCTGGACGGCGGTATATTACGCACACGATGCTTCCGGCAAGTAGTACTGCGCCGAGCGTATCAGTAGAGAAATAATATACGGTCGAGACGTCTTCAAGCACGATAAACGCAGCGACCGCCGCGCCCAGCGCGGCAAGTTCGCTGCTGTTTTTCCGGCAAATCTCATAGACGAGCACCAGCAGCAGGATGCTTGCGAGAAAGTTAAAAATCAAAGTGCCGTTAATGCCGAATAAGAGATAGAAGGGAAGGGCGAGGAGCGGAAGGAGATATTCATGCACATCATACCATTGGCCATGCCGGCCAAGTGCGACCTGATCTCCGGCGGCCTGCACTTCGCCGCCTAGTTGATTGCGCATGTCGAGGTCCCCATCCTCGGCTAAGGAAATCACAGAAATAATCTGCCAGCCGGCGTCGGCATGAGTAAAAGTGTATGGATGATAAAGGCGGACAACTTTTGCGCCCAGCGCAAGCGTAAGCAGCAGCAAGACAAGTCCGCGTATCGAGATATTCATCAGCTCCCGCTTGCACTCGCACCCTTTTTGCCAAAAGTGTTGGCATTGATCTTCATGCCATTCGGCAAAACTGTATCTCCGGGTTTTTGGCCGGCTTCGCACGGCCCGGTCCAGCGGGCTTTGATCTTAGTTTTTGTTTCTTTGAGGCCGAACATCGGCGGCTCATAACGTGCTTCCACTTCAGTTTCGTATTCCGACGAGAAGTTTCCCTTGGTCACCCCGTGAGAGATCACCCGGGAGCCGCTGAGCTGGCAGATGCTGTCGGTTACGTAAGTTTGCCCCACTTGCCGGATTTCTTGTTTCTCGCACTGCTGGCCGAATTGCGCAGACTGTTCCTGAAGCTTGGCGTCGGTGGATGCGTCAATACACTGCTTCATGCCCGGTGACGGCGGCTGGCCGTTGGAGACGACCGTAATTTCCCAGAGTCCGGGTTTACGCGCAGGCAGCTTATCTTGTGCAAGCGCGGAAGCATTCAGGGCCAGCAGGGCGATGGACATCAGGCATAATTGTTTCATCGGCATCTCTCGAATAAGAGTCAGTTATAAACAAACCCCAGCAAACAGTGCTAACGTGCAGCTCCTTCTTTTTCTATTTCTTTTTTCGGCATGATCTGCATGGAAGAGCAACGGTCACGGCAGACAATGGCGACTGCACCGAGATTGATATGAAACGTAGCATCTTCGATTTTGACTTCTGTTGTGTAGTTTTCGCCGCCTTTTTTATTTAATTCAACGAGCGCTGCCGCAATCTGCTGGTAGCCGTTATTCATATAAACCACAGTGCCGCTTTTAAAGATGATAGTCGCGCCATCCCCGGCATAGGCCGGAGCGGCAAAAGCAAACTGGACGGCGCATGCTGCAAAAAGAGCAAGTATCGTGAGTCTCATATAGTCCTCCGTAAGCCGCTGATATTATCCGGCCAGCAAGTTTAGCCAAAATACCGGGCTAACGGAATAGCGAGATTAGCGCGGCGGGAATCTAGCTGATGGAGGTGCGAGACAGCCTTAAGTCCGGCTCCGGGCTGCATTTTTTGCTTGCCAATTCGCAAAACCGGGGTTTGAATGACAAAAGGGCAGGGCGTTTTGCCTTGACGCACCGAATGACATAAGCCGCGCGGTTGGATGTTTGCCGCGCAGGCTCCGCGAGAAAGTGAAAATGAAAGTAGTAGTCCTTTATACCAGGGTTTCGCCTAAAGCTCCGCAGGACGAGCTGGATATCGTTGTGCAGGCAAAAGCCGTTTCGGAATGTTTGCAGCAGGTCGGGCATGAGTGTGAGCTGCTTGATTTTGCCACGCTTGACATGGGGCCGATTGCGCGGAAGCTCCGCCAGAAGAAGCCCGACGCGGTGTTTAACTTAGTCGAAGAATTGAACGGCGAAGTATCGCTTAACTATACACCGGGCTTTCTCCTGCGTTCGCTCGCGATTCCGTTTACCGGCTGTCCGCCGGAGGCGCTGCTGGTGACCACCGATAAGCTGGTCACGAAGCGCATCTTGCGGGCGGTCGATATACCTACTCCCGCATGGGTTTCGCTTATTCCCGCCGATGAACCTTTTCGCGATCCGGCGGCCCAGTATTTGCTTAAACCGGTGCATGCTGATGCCTCGCAAGGGATTTTTGAAGAGCAGGTAAGGCTTGCGGTTTTGCATGAAGATTTGTTCCGCGAGCTTGCGCAGGCCGAAGAACGCACAGGCCGCGAGTGGTTTGCCGAAGCGTTTATCGGCGGGCGCGAATTCAATATTTCTGTGCTGGAAACTAGCGAGGGGCCGGTGGTGCTCCCGCCGGCGGAGATCCGTTTTGATGATTTTCCCGAAGATAAGTTGAAGATCGTTGGCTATCGCGCTAAGTGGGACGAAAGTTCCTTCGAGTATCATCATACGCCGCGCACTTTTGATTTTTCGCAGGTTGACGAATTTCTTCTCTCTCAGCTTAAAGAAATTGCTTTGAAGTGCTGGCAGCTCTTTAAGCTGCGGGGATATTGCCGGGTGGATTTTCGCATTGACGAAGCGGGTCAGCCGTGGGTGCTGGAGATTAATTCCAACCCGTGCATCTCGCCCGATGCGGGGTTTGTGGCTGCCGCGGCCCGGGCCGGGAGGTCATATTCCGAGGTGCTGGATTGCATTCTGCATGCTGCGGTCGCCGACACGCGGGGAACGCTTACTGCACCCCAGCTTCTGGCTGCTGCCGGCGGCTGAAGGGGCGTAATGTTATACCCGGCACAACCCCCCTTCGCTGTCGGGCGCTGGCAGGCTGCGCAACAACACGATTATTGCCGTTTGGGGGGGTGACTTCGTTCAAGGCGGAGGCTGAGAGTTGTGGTTTCCGCCAGTTAAAAAAGCATTTGCCTATATCTTCGCCTTGGCCTTATTCTCAGCCTCAGCCTCAGCCTCAGCCTCAGCCTCAGCCTCCTTATTAAGATGGCCTCCCGTGGAAACTTTATTAACCCCATTCCGCTCCCTGCTGCTGCGCCGGTGTCCAATACTGGACAAGAGCAGCGGATTGTCAGATACGGCCATAACGATAGTGTTGTTCTTGAATTAAATTAGTGTGGAGGGTCGATGGTTCAGTTAGCGCAGCAGCGAGATATTGATGCCGTGCAGGTCAAGCGGCAGGTGCTTAGTGCGGATACCAAGACAAGCGATGCGCTTAGAATAGTTGTTGGGATTCAAAAGAAATTTGAACAGCGCCACGATCCGCGCCATGGGCTGCCCAAGACCGATGCGGAGCGCGGCGCCGCGTTTCTTGCAGATCCGGAAGCATATATGCAGCAGCTTGAAGGCGCTCTGGACCGGGTTCAGGACAATGTCGGCGGCGCGCATATCGTGAAGCTTAACGAGTCACGGCAGCTTGTTGATGCGGCGCGCCTGTTATTTGACGAGGCGGCAGATCTGCTGCTGGGTGATCAGCGCGCCGAAGCACAGATCCGCCTGGGACTCGGCAGGCGGCTGCTCGCAGCATCCATTGATGCGCTGGATGAGAAGCGGCAAGCGGAGAAAACGCAGCTTCCAAACGCAGACGAACTGTCACGCGACGAGACTATGGCAAACGCCGCGGCTATTGTTAAGCGGCTCGCCGCGCAGTTAAAAGAGCGCAACCCCGGTGCAGCCCGCGAACTTACGGGTTTGGCAGAGGCGCTCGGCAAAGTTGACCGATAAGGTTTCTTATCAGGCATCGGAGAGGCTACTAGTTTAAAGATAAGCGAATAAATCTGCCGCAGCCGGAATTCGCCCTGAAAGTGGTTGAATGGCGCATACTTGCGGCATCCCCTGGGCGAAGCCTCTGGAGTGCACAGCCGCGACAAAACTAATTCGCCTATTCTAAGGCTATTTTGGGGCTATTTAAGCAGCTCCGCCATGATCAGCACGACAATTATAAACTCCAGCAGAATCATAATCAGCTCGTAGCGGTGAGACGAGCGGCGCGCGGTCTCGTTGGTCAATGCTGTTTGGATCGCTTCCAGCGCATGGATATTGCGTTCGATGTCGGCGAGCAGTTCGTTGCAGCCGCGCCGCTCGCTTGCCCGTTCGTGCACCCACGTCAAGGCATAGTCGCCGATGACTTCCAAGGCGTCGGCAACTTCGCTGATTTGCAGCGCAGCATCGGCGCGCAGCCACGCAACTAGCTCCAGATTTCGTCCGATGCTGCCGGGTAAAGCTCGCACACCGTCTTGGTCATCGAGCTGCCGGTGCAAAGAGCCGAGTTGCTCATTGAGCCGCTCCGCAAGAATGCCAAGTTCGAGGAGCTGTACGTTAACCAGCTCCAGCACTTCCAGAGCGTTGTCCGCGTTGGGACCAAAAAGAATAGCCGCACTTCCGGAAATCAAAAAGGCATCTTCGGCAAGAAAACCAATGGGATCGTTAAGTTCGGCATTAACCCACTGCGCAGCCAATGGTGCTTTTTGACCCGCAAGGACCTGGGCAAGCTTCGCGTCATGATTGTCGACGAAGCTGCTTATGGAATCGTCGGCGGCGGCAGTCTCCGGTTTATCAAGGACAAAAATCGCATAACTCTCGTAACGCTTCGCCAGTTTGGACTGCTTGACCGCCGGTGCGATTGCCTGAAAAAGGTTCTCGGCAGCCTCGCGTGCCCGGTTTTCGATAAGATTTCGCGAGGGTTGATCCGCTATGGCAAGCGCCGCAAGCTCGATCAGCTCATCGAGAGTCCCCGTAAAAGGAACCGTGAAAATCGTGGAAGCAACGCCAAAATCAAACAGCGTCGTTTCTATTGTATCTTCAGTCTGGAATCTTCCCAGAACAAGAGGTGCGATGCCTTGTGCAACCATCACCGGTGAAGGTTCATATTGGAAACAACTTGCGGCTGTGGCGGCATGCTCAAACTTGGGACGCTCCTTTGCGGCCGCAAGCAGCTTCAAACTTGCGTCGAGATCGATGGCCCTCGCGCCGTCATGCGCCATGCACAGGTAGCACTTTCCGCTAAGGACGATATTCGGCATATCCCCCACTTCTTAACTGTAATCACCAACGAATTTAAATATCTTAGAAGGTGCAGGGCCAACGAGGCAAGTGCGTGAAATTACCAGAAGTGCGAAAAAGCCGTTTTAGCGGCCGGGACCATAGAAATATAGCCCTAAGTTGTAGTATGGTAACTTCACTTAAGATATGCTTGCTCATACCCACATTGCGCTTGGCATTGCCACCGGTCTGGCAATTGTGCACTTCACCGATACAGCGGCGCCTTCGAGCGTCGAGCTGGTGGCTTTGATTTTGGGAAGTCTCGCTCCTGATATTGATTCCTCGAATTCACTAATCGGTAAACCAGGCCAGATGCTGGAAAGATTCCTGCCCAAGGGTCCACGGAAGATTCTTGATTTTTGCGGCGGGACAATTACCAAGTCTGTTAACCGGATCTTCGGACATCGCGGGTTTTTCCACTGGTCCGTGCTTGCTCTTGGATTCATCGTGTTCGGACTGTGGTTTGATCGGCTATGGATCTGCTGGTTCGGTCTCGGTTATTTATCCCACGTCATCGGCGACTTCTTTACGCCGCAAGGTTCACCGGTATTTGCACCGCTGTATTGGAAATGCGTAAGCGGCGCTTCAATCAAAACTGGTTCTTGGTCAGAATCCTTTATTTCGATTCTGCTTTGGGTTTATATCTGCTGGACCGGATTCGGCTACCTTCCCGGTGAAACGCAGCGATGGTTGAATCGTTACCGGGAAATAGCGCATATTGAGCTTCCTGAAACAATACAGTCCGAAACGCCTGAGCAATGAATATGACAGACAGCAACCTGACAATCGTGGTTTTTGATGTGGAGACAACCGGCATGATCCCGGGCAAGGATCAAGTGATTGAACTGAGCATTCAGCGTGGCCTCGGCGACGATGCGCCGCAGGATACATGGCGTTTCAAGCCGGCGGTGCCGATCTCGCCTCAGGCTCAGGCGGTTCACGGAATAACGGCGGAAGCACTGAGAGACTGCCCCCCTTTTTCCTCATCCGCGAAATTAATTCGCGGCATGCTGCAGGAAAGTGATGCGCTGTGCGGTTATAATATCGAGTTTGATTTGGCTTTTTTGCAGGCGGAGTTCCGCCGCGCGCGCGTTGCTGAACTTGATCTGCAGAATAAGCTGCTGCTTGACCCTTGCCGCTTGTGGAAGCGCATTGAGCCCCGCACACTGAGCGATGCTTACCGCCGTTTTGCCGGTGCCGAACTAGAAGGGGCGCACGGCGCGGAGGCGGACGTGCGGGCATGCGCCGCGGTGCTGCCGGGCATGCTTAAGGCGTTCAAGCTTGAAAACAAGACCTGGGCTGAAGTAGCCGAACTCTGCGGTGCGGGAATCAAGAATTGGATCGGCCCGACCAATCATTTTCAGTGGCGCGATGAGCAGCCGGTGATCGGCTTTGGCAAGCACCGGAACCGCCCGCTTTTTGAGCTGCAGAAAGAAGACGGCGGGAGTTACCTGCGCTGGATATCACAAAGCGACTTCCCCGAGCATGTCAAACTGATCGCCAAGGCCGCCCAGGTGAAATCCGCCGACGAACTTAAGCAGTGGATCGCAGAAACGTTCGGCGTCTCGCCGGGACGTTAGCCGGCGCGCAGGCACTGCCTTTCCCAACGCTTATTCTCCCAGTAAGGAAATCACGTATTGCCCTCTGCGAGAGATCAATGTCCGGCTTAACAACCCATCCCGGTCCGCCTGCAAGATGACTGTGCCGTATTTGTCCGGCTGAAGGTAGAGCGGGATACGAGTAATTCCATGAGCGGCGACCGAGTATCTGCTGTTTCTCACCAGATACTTGCCAGCAGAGTCTATAACATCCAGCGTGAAAGCTATCCGGCAGCCGGCAGCATTTGCTACCTCTACTGTGTTGGCATGGCCGATAAAGCTGTTGAACTGTGAGAGCTGGAGTGCTTCACGTGAACCCGTAAGTGGCAGGGCATAGGCATAGGCAAGCTGTCCGCGCCAATCGAGTTTGTATTGGAAGACGATGGGGCTCACCTGCCCTTGATGTGTCATTGTGCGCACGGCGGCGGTTGTCTCGGCATAAATCGCACCATTTTGTCCATCACGATTCATGATCAGATGTCTGCTCGAGAATGGCGGCACTTGGTAAGTTTCATCACGAAGCACAAAACCCGCGGCGTCAAATACCGTCACTTGCACTTGCGCTGCTGCGGCAGCGCTGTTTGATAATTCCAGCACACTAAGTTCACCGGCGACGGAGGAGAGCGAGCCCCAGAGTTCTGCGTCTGCGGCCGGGCGGTACGGGATATTCATTGCGGCAAGAAAATTGGTGCAGCTTGCTCCGCCGCAGTCATAGAAGTACCGCGTTACCGTAAGATAGTATGCGCTGAACATTTCGCTCTGCGGAACGAAGACGGCTGTGCCGGCGGCATCCCCTGCCCCACCGCCGATCCCCGAATGGCCGGCGTAGTCCAGGCGGCCGCCATCCGGAATATTTACCGCCTCTTGTTTGAGCAGAGCACCGGACAAGTCGAAATAGCGCAGCCTGCCTTTGAGGCCGTGACCGTCGCCCGGTACGGCGTCACTGATTGAAATCCAGTTGGCCACCGGGTCACGGCTGTCAACGCCGAGATGGAAAGTGTTCAGCGGCACAGCCCTTACTCCGGTTTGCGGCTTCGTAAAGGGATAATACAGCGCAAAGTCATAATCACCGGATTGCGCGGCTGCCGGCTTATAAAGTGTTATTCCTCCTGTCCAGGCACCCTCGACGGCGGCGCTGGTTTCTACGCATACCGTGCCGTAAGTTTCCGGCTTCAGTCCCAACAGCGCGATCGAGTAATCCCATTTGCCGCTTGGG
>JAKPSH010000116.1 GCA_029555385.1 Pseudomonadota bacterium | reverse complement strand
CATAAATATCATAATTAATGAGCAGAAGCGGCAAATCTAAGATGGATCATGTCGTATGCGCATCGAATGAAGAATGTGTCCGGAACGGCAACTTTCTATAAGATACTGTGCTCAATAATGAAATTATGGCCGTAACCCGCTAACTCAACATCCCGGCGATGATTAAATCGATCGCTTCTTCCTCATTCAGGCCTCGTGACATCAGGGTTTCGAGCTGTTTGGAGTCGACGCTGCCGATTGCCGCCTCGTGCGTGACGTGAGCTTTCGGGTGGCGTACTTCGACGATGGGAACTGCTTTTGCCTTGCCCTGGTCTTGGATGATTTCCTTGCAGTCTACATGCCCGCGGGCATAAGGCGCTTCGGCAATCAGCGTATTATATACTTCGGCAGAGGCTTGATTGCGCACCGCGATGTGCGTAGTCAAAGCCCCGCGTGAATACTCACCAAGCAGCCTGCCTGATTCGTGGATGGTGATGCGATCGTTTGCTTTGCCGTTTACTGCCGCAAGCATCTCAAAGACAGCGTTGGCATAGCAGTCCAATTCGTAGTCAATATCCATCTCACCAACGCGTCCCTGAAGCAGCTTAAACTCGGTTCTAAAACGTGCGCCATTGCCGATCACCACATGAGCCTTAGGCATTACCAGCACGCCGCCATGCGGGCCGTGGACATGGTGCTCGGTGTAGGAATAATCCGCGCCCGGTTCAATGTTGATCACAGCGTTCATTCGGTGCTCAACTTTGCGCGCGTTGGGGAATGTGCAATAAGCGCGAAACTGTCCGGCGGTATTTTCCTGCAGCGCAATATCAAGCACCACATTTTGCCTTCCGTTTTCTGGCAGAACGCCGAAACAAATGCGCACTGGTTTGACCAGCCGGGTATTTTTCTCCAGCAGTATTTTAGCTTCCACACCGTCATTAAGCTCTTTGGCGTCGACCTGCAGCCCGGGCACAAGATGACAACCGACAACACGGTTTTGGTGAATTTCAATATGCGCTTCATCATCATTGACGGCATGACGCAGTTCTGGGCCTAGCGAGCGGTACAGATCGTCAACTATTTGGAGATTCTTTGTCATTGCCCGAGACTTACGATTTCAAAAGCATTGCCTGCATGACATGAGAGGCATTTTTCCTCAAAATAACGGCCGATCTTTGCAGCTGAGCCTTTGTCCACGAGCTTGCCGTCACAAAGCAAAAATGCATGCTCTGCTTGACGAAGCACCGCTTTACTGTGTGTAATCATAATCACCGTTGTGCCGGAGTTCTTCAATAACTTAATTGCCGAAAATATTTTCTCCAGCGCTTCAACATCTATGCCGGAGTCGGGTTCATCAAGCAGAACTAACGCCGGCTTCATCAGCAGTATTGAGGCAAGCTCAATTCTTTTTCGCTCTCCGCCGCTGAGCGTCTTGTCTACGGCGCGTGTAAGATAATCCTGGGGCTCAAGACCGACATCGGACAGTGCGCGGGCAATGTTCTCCGCATTCTTTTCTTTAGCGGAACAGGAAAGGAAATCCGCTACTTTCAGCCCCTCAAAACGGGCTGGTTCCTGCCATGCCAGCGTCAGGCCAAGCCGTGCGCGTTCGAAGGTTTGCAGATGATTAATGGAGGAGTTGTTATACAAGACTTCCCCGCCGATACTGCGATAACCTTGAAGCCCCATGACGACACTGGCCATCGTTGATTTTCCGGCGCCATTAGGTCCGACGACTGCATGAATGTGCCCAGCCCAGAAATCGATGCTGAGATCACTAAGAATTCTCTTGCCCTTAAGGGTGAGATTGACGTTTTTTAGCTCAAGAATGGTCAATTCTTTGCTTGCGCTTCAGTGCTTATTCCAGCCGGAAGTCCATCGGCACCAGCGCCTCCTTTAACTTTTGCAGTTTATCGATTGCGCTGTCTTCCGGAGAACTCCTGAGAAACTGCGCATCTGGGTTCAAGCACGATGGTGCGATATTATAAGCCGGGCGGGGGTAGACGCACAACCTGCGGCGGAATAAATAAACGACCAGGAAGCGGGATGCTGATTTTGCATAAACATGGACACATCAGCCGGATCTGTCTTTTCGACAGATCCAGTGAAGATATGCCATCATGTAATTTTGGATTTGACCGGAAACAGTAACTAGAAAAGACGCTGATGGACGACAAGACCGATTGGGGCAGGCTTTCGTATCCGCATCTCTGCGGCCTGTTGGGTGCAAAACCAAGCCGCTTGAGTCAGGCGATGCATAATGCTGGTTTTGTCCATTTGCGCCTGCCCTTTGTTTACACGGCTTTTTGCACGACGGATACGGTGGCGGGACTGCATGCGATGCGTGGGCTTGGATTCCGCGGACTGAGTCTTACGATACCGCATAAAGAGACCGCACCGGCGCTCGTGGACGGGCTAAGCAGTGATGCTGCTGAAATAAAGGCGATTAATACAGTAATCAACAACGGGGAAGGACTCTACGGCTTCAACACTGACTGGTATGGAGTGAAGGAAGCGCTGCGCGAGGTTCAGTTTTCAGCTCAAGGCAAGACAGCGCTTGTTTTTGGTGCCGGGGGTGCGGCCCGCGCAGCACTCTACGCGCTTAAGCAAGCGGGAGTGGCGAAACTCTGCGTGGCCAACCGCTCACCGGCGCGGGCAGAAGATTTGGCCCGTGCTTTATGCGCAGAGCCGGTCAGTCTCGATGCCTTAAGCGCCGGTTTTATGGAACGTGTGCACTTGTTTGTCAACGCAACCCCAATCGGGCTTGCTCTTGCCGGTGAAAGCCAAAGCTACCCGTTCCCATTGGAGGCATTTGGCCAGGGGCAGTATGTGTTTGAAATGGTGACGCGAGAGACCGAGCTTTCGCTTGCCGCAGCTAGATGCGGTGCAACTGTTATTCCAGGGATGCGCATGCTCCTCCACCAGGCGTTGAAACAGTTTGAACTGTTTACGGAACACAAGCCTCCGCGGCGCGAAATGGAAGAAGCGTTGGCGGCAGAGATTAAGCGGCAAATGTGAAAATTACCGGCAATCCGGAAAGAGCCACTGCTCGAGCAGGTCGCACACGATGTGCACGATCGCGACGTGGGCTTCTTGGATATGCGAGGTCTTGTCTGAACACACGACAAGGACATGCTTAGCTGATGATTTTGCTTTGCCGCCGGTTTTGCCGGTCAGTGCGATCGTTACGGCACCCAGCTTGTTGGCTGCTTCCATCGCGGCAATGACATTTTTCGAATTGCCGCTGGTGGTGAAGCCGACAACAGCGTCGTCTTTGGTTGCCAGCGTTTCTACTTGCCGCTGGAAAATAGTGTCAAAACTATAGTCATTAGCCCAGCAAGTCATCGTTCCGGAATCAATCAAATGCTGTGCGCGTATCCCCGGGCGCTCGCGCAAATAACGGGCAACCAGCTCCTCGGCGAGATGCATAGCATCGCACGCGGAACCGCCGTTGCCGAAAGTGTAAATGCGGCCGCCTTTCTTCGCGACCCCGTATAATTCAGTTACGATATCCAGAATCTGCGTGCGCTGCGTTTTTAGCGAACGTTTTACAGCTTCAGACTGTTCTAAATAAGAATCGATAAAGGAAAGACTATTATCGCTGTCCATCAGCAAAATGTGCCTGCTGCGGCAGAACTAAAGAAGAGCAGCATATAATTATGCTGCTCTTTTCACCTGCTCAATCACCCGGTCAACTTCTTCAATAAGTGTGCCGATTGAGTAAGCCCAGACATATTGGCCAGCCCGGGGGCCGGTCAGCACCTCAGCGATATCGTCGCGATCGGTGACACGATGTTTCAAGAATAGCTGCTTGCCGTCAGTAAGCAGCATCATGTCTTTCGGATGGGAGTAAAGCTTAGGCAGACGTTTTCTTAAATAAGCAATACCACGGCGGAAACGGTTAACGGGAAGTCCTTCGCGCTTCATTTTGAAAAGCCAGCTCAGCAGTACAACATCTGCGTAACTATAACGGGCGCGACCACGCTGTTTGGTCCGGCCATTTGGCGTGACCAGGTCAGTGCGCGCGTAGTAATTGAGCAGCGCGAGTCCAATCTTTTCCGCATCGCCGGTGAGCATTCGCAGCACCGCCTGAACTTCTTTTGCCGTGAACTCGCGCTCAATTGGCCGAATGTTGTCTTTTTCCATCTCTTTCATAATCAGCCCGCAAGGATGATGCCTGCTTAAGATATCTTACTTTAAGGCGCTTGTAGATGATATCGTTTTGCCCGGTAAAAAACAAAAACTACTTCAAAACCAGGAAACATTATCTACTGAAGCTCGCCGTGAATTCAGCAAAGCGGCTGGTTCGAAACATCTGAAACTGAAGCTGCCTGCTAAGCTGTTAGTACAGCTTATAAACTCCTGAAACACTTACGCTTTTGAAATGACAATACGGATTAATGCGCAATCCGTCAATGCTAAAATATTCATACTGTCTGACCCAGGTGTGGCCCTCGTGAGGAAAACTAAAGTCAATCGCCGTGCTAGGCGGTAATTTTCCATAATTGTTATAATATGTTAGCATTGCTAAGGGATTAGTTAAGGCTATGACTTGTCTAATTTTCAAACGAGAATTGGGGGCTTTGGATAATGAAAAAGCTCTTGGTCTGTTATACGGCTATAGTAATGCTGTTTAGTTGGCGAAGCGTCTGCATGGGGCAGGAGGAGAAAGACCGGGGGGCGAAAGCGCAGGCAGTTCTCAATGAACACCACTCTCCATCCGGCACTGCCATGGGAACTTACATTTGTGACGGACTGGACCGTCCAGGGCTTAATGATACTGCTGTGCTTAGCGCGATGTCACGGGTTGCGCGGCATAGGTTTGTTCCCGATGAGGCAAAGGAATACGCCTACGAGGATATGGCCTTGCCGATAGGCCTGGGCCAGACTATTTCCCAGCCTTTTATCGTGGCGTTGATGACCCAGGAGGCGCGGGTTAAGCCGGAGGCCAAGGTGTTGGAAATCGGTACAGGCAGTGGATATCAGGCAGCGGTGTTGGCCGAACTCAAAGCACATGTGTTTACCATTGAAATTGTGCCTGAGCTTGCCCGGCGCGCAGAAGCGCTGCTTAAAGAATTAGGCTACAACTCAGTTTCCGTTAGAGAAGGGGACGGTTTTCGAGGCTGGCCGGAAGAAGCGCCGTTTTCCGCCATTATTGTGACCGCCGCAAGCCCGGGTTATCCGTCGGCGCTGCTTGCGCAGCTTGCCGAAGGCGGCCGGCTGATTATCCCGGTAGAAGATAAATATGGGGCCGGCGAAACCCTGATGGCGGTGGAAAGAAAGGGAGATCGGTTCTTTACTGAGGACCTTGGCGCTGTCCGTTTTGTGCCGCTCACTGGCGATGTTCGCAAGCACAAGAAAGATGTGCTGCGCAAGCTCAAAGGGCCATTTAAGCTGAACGAACTCGCTGAGCGTGGGGAAGGAAATCACGGCGGTCGTTAGCACTCACAATCAGTTCATCCTTGTTGCCCCAATCATGCTGGACTTTGCCGGAATCAAAAGCAAAACGTCCCTCATCTGCGGGATCGTATGTGCGGCTTGTGATGTAAAACAAATGCGCTGTTTGGGTAATTACTTTGCAGCCATGGAGCACACCAGGCGGTATTTTGATCGCCGCACAAAGAACTTGAGGATTCTCGTCGTTTTGTTCCCCCAGCAGAAACTCGATTTTTCGTCCGAACGAAGGACTTTCTTCCCGGTTGTCGTAGAGCACCGTATGAATCACGCCAGCGGCAGCATACCACCAATCAATCTGCAGATGATGATAGTGCCAAGCCTTTACCGTATTTTGCTGCATCACGCTGTGACTCCATTGCCCGAAGCCTTCAGCGAAAAAATCGTCGGTGCTGCGGATAATTTCCCGGAAAAAGCCGCGTCCATCGACATGGGTTGTTAATTTCTTGAAGACAGCGCCGGGAATGACATTTTCCGGTAAAGCACTTTCCGCGAAACTGGTAATCACACTAGCCCCCTAAGTCAAAAATCTGTAGCTTGGTTCCTTCGGATACATTTATTGCCTAGAATTAGCAATTATGACTGGTCAAATAAAGAAGAACGCCAAAGATACTTCGGTCTATACGCAGCGGGTCTTAAGTATTCCTGCGATTGGTGAAGTGAACTGCATCAGCCTGCCGGATCTCGCCGGATCAGCGTTTGATAAATTACCGATTACTATCCGGATTATATTAGAATCCAACGCGAGGAACCTAAATGGTCTGTCAATTACCCGGCAGCACATCGAAAGGCTGCTTGCCGGCGGTGCGCCGGCTAAGGGCCTCACTGAAGAAGTGCCGTTTCTCCCGGCGCGCATAGTGCTCCAGGATTTCACCGGAGTGCCTGCAATCGTTGACTTGGCTATGCTTCGCGATGCTGTTGTTGAACGGAATGCGAACCCAGGTATTGTAAATCCAATATTGCCTTGTGACTTGGTCATCGATCATTCGGTGAGCGTCGATTATGCTGGAAACGCAGAGGCTCAGCGGCTAAACGAACGTTTGGAGTTCGAGCGCAATCGCGAACGCTATCAGTTTCTGAAATGGGGACAAACAGCGTTCAAACGTTTCCGGCTGGTGCCGCCCGGATCGGGAATCGTACATCAGGTGAACCTTGAATACCTTACGCCGGTCGTGTGTCTGGATGAGCAGAGCCGGATGGCGTATCCAGATAGCTGTTTAGGCACGGATTCGCATACGCCAACCGTATGCGGTCTCGGCGTGCTGGCTTGGGGCGTTGGCGGTATCGAAGCTGAAGCTGTCATGCTAGGGCAGCCCTATTACCTGACGATACCAGAAGTAATCGGGGTGCGTCTTGATGGTGAACTTCCACCGGGCGCAACAGCAACAGACTTGGCGCTGTTTTTTACGCAGTTGTGCCGGAAGATCGGTGTTGTCGGAAAATTCCTAGAGTTCTTTGGGCCGGGACTCAAGAGATTGACGGCAGCCGATCGCGCAGCAGTGGCGAATATGGCCCCTGAACAAGGTTCAACAGTAAGCTTTTTCCCCATAGATGAGCTGGCGCTTGCGCACTTGCGTGAGAGCGGGCGGAGCAAAGAACAGGTGCAGCTTATTGAGTATTATCTGAAAGAGCAGGGACTCTTCTACCAAGAAGATGCCCCTTTGCCGGCGTATGGCCGGGTTGTTAATTTGGATTTGACTCAAGTGGAGGCGGCGCTGGCCGGACCGAAGCTTCCGCATCAGTACGTGCCGCTGAATCAAGTCAAGGAAAAATTCGCCCATTCGCTTACATCACCGGCAAGTGCGGCCGGATTTGGACTGAGCCAAGAAGAAGCTGAGCGGAGCACTGCGCTTTCCCATTGCTTATCGGGGCAGGAGCTGAAAAATGGCAGCGTTGTTCTTGCGGCTATAACGTCGTGCACGAATACGAGCAATCCGGCGCTGATGATTGGCGCGGGGCTTCTTGCCAAAAAAGCAGTGCTGCGCGGGTTGAGGTCCAAGCCTTATGTCAAGACTTCCCTTTCTCCAGGCTCGCGCGCAGTGGCGCATTACTTAGCGCAAGCGGGTCTGCTGCCCTATCTCGAAGAGTTAGGTTTTTACGTGACGGGATACGGCTGTATGACTTGTATCGGGAATTCGGGACCGCTTTTGCCAGAAGTTGACGAAGCGCTGGCGCAAGATAAAAAACTTGTCGCCGCTGCCGTGCTGTCGGGAAACCGTAATTTCGAAGGCCGTGTGCATTCAGCAGTGCGGGCAAATTACTTGGCTTCTCCACCGCTCGTTGTTGCCTATGCTATTGCGGGCTCAGTGGCTGTTGATCTGTCTAAGCAGCCTTTGGGCGTAGATCGGGAAGGACGGGATGTTTACTTGCAGGAAATTTGGCCGAGTGCCAGAGAGGTTGAAGAAGTTATACGCAGTCACTTGAGCGGCGGCATGTTTGCGCAGAGCTATGCGGGACTGTTTCAAGGTTCCCCCGTCTGGCAAGAGCTGCCTTGCCCAGAGGGCGAACTGTATCACTGGGATGAACATTCCACTTACATCAGAAAGCCATCTTTCGTTGCGCCGAACGGAGGTCCTGCCGGCCAGGATGATTTGCTCAAAGAGGCGCATATTCTTGGCTGGTTCGGCGACAGCGTGACAACGGATCATATTTCGCCTGCCGGATCGATCAGCAGGAACTCCCCGGCGGCGGTATATCTCGAGCAATGCGGTGTCCCGCGAGAAGCGTTCCACTCGTACGGCGGCAGAAGGGGAAATTTTGAAGTGATGGTCCGCGGAACTTTTGCCAACATCCGGCTGAAAAACAAGCTTGTTCCGGGCAGTGAAGGAAACATTACTTTGCACCATCCGAGCGGTGAAACGATGAGTTTCTATGATGCGGCTATGCGTTATCAAGCCCAGCGCACACCGCTCATCATTATCGCCGGGCGTGATTACGGCTCCGGGTCTTCCCGGGATTGGGCGGCAAAAGGGCCGTATCTGCTGGGTGTGCGCGCGGTGTTGGCGCAAAGCTTTGAACGCATTCACCGCAGCAACTTGATTGGTATGGGCATCCTGCCGTTGGAATTCCTTCCTGGGGAGTCGGCGGAGAGTCTGGCTCTGGACGGTGCAGGCCGGTTCAGTATCGATCTTCGGGCTGCGGCTGCTCCTCGCACACGAGTTCAAGTGCAGATGAACCCGGCGGAGGGCCCCCGGCGCGTATTTGAGATGCTAAGCCGGATCGACAATCCAATTGAAGCGCAGTATTTCCAAAGCGGCGGTGTGCTCTGCTATGTGCTGGAGCAGCTGCTTGCTGGAAACAAATCTGAGAGCAGTTGATGAAGCAGGAGAATATTTTCAGCCGCGTTCCTCTTGCTGAAAGAATGCGGCCCCGGACACTGGATGAAATCCTGGGTCAGGAAGAAGCGGTTGGCCCTCAATCGGCTTTTGGACAGATCCTGCGCCGCAAGGAATCAGCAATTCCGTCGGTTGTTTTGTGGGGGCCGCCGGGAACGGGGAAGACAACCATTGCCCGCGTTATTGCCGAAAGCAGCAATTATCGCTTTGTACGTATGTCCGGTGTTTTGGATGGCGTCAAAGAACTGCGCGAAGCTGTTGCGGAGGCGCAGCAGACGCTTCAGCTTGAAGGCCGGCCGACCTTGGCGCTGGTCGACGAGATTCACCGCTTTAATAAAGCGCAGCAAGATGCTTTTCTGCCTCACGTTGAATCCGGACTGCTGACGGTCATCGGGCAAACTACCGATAATGTGAGCTTTCGCATTCGCAGTGCTCTGCTCAGCCGGATGAAAGTTATTCCGCTTAAGCCGCTCGGGGCTGAGGTCATTGAACAAATCATTGATCAGGCGTTGCTCAGCGAGCGCGGGCTTAAGCATTGGGAGTTAAAGATTGCCCCGGAAGCAAAGCGGTTTCTTGCCGCATCATCCGGTGGGGACGCCCGGCGGGCGCTGAATGGTCTGGAGTGGGCCGCAGCGAAAGCCCGTGCCGAAAACAAGAATCTAATTACGGAAGATATCGCGCGCGAATCTTTCGGTGCGCAGCCGCAGCGTTTCGATCAGGATGGTGACTATCACTACGACTGCATTTCAGCCTTCATTAAATCAATGCGCGGTTCCGATCCGGATGCGGCGCTCTATTACATGCTGCGTGCGCTGGAATGCGGCGAGGATCCGCTGTTTATTACCCGGCGCATGATTATTTTTGCCTCGGAAGATGCAAGCTGCGATCCGCGGGCGCTGGAAATTGCTGTTAATGTTGACCGGGCGGTTGAACGCGTGGGGCTTCCCGAAGGGAAGATTCCGCTTGCCCAAGCGGCAGTCTATCTTTCGTGTTGTGCGAAATCTAATGCGTCATATGTCGCCATGAACAAAATGGAAAAAATTATTGAGCAGCACCCTGATTTAGAGATCCCCCGCCGGCTGCGCAACGCTCCGACTGATATAATGCGGGAATTGGGCAACAGTTTGGGCTACCGCTATCCCCACGATTGTCCTGGCGGCTTTGTGCCGGAGCGCTATTTGCCGGACGAGCTTGCTGATGTGATCGTGTACGAACCGACAGATCGCGCACTTGATGCTCAAGTGAAGGAACGGCTCGAAAAATACCGGAACCTAATTAAACTAGAGGCGAAGAAGCGTTGATTTATTAGGCACCGCGAGTGGTTTTTTGAGACTGAGACTTGTTGTATAGATGGCATCGAGTGCTCACCGCGAAGAACACGGGGTTTGAAAGCGCTGCTTGCGCCCTTTCTGTGGGGAATGCATGAATGGTCTTCGTAATACAGGGAGAAGATAAGCATGTCGGAATTTGATATCTTTCGCAGCAATCCGCTGTTCAGAAAAAAGGGGAACGGCTCGCAGCCGCCTGATGCGGCGGCGGCGAAAGCAGCACTTTTCGCCTTTGGTGCAATGGCGCTGCTTATCGTGTTGTTCATGCTTTCGCGGATGCTCGTCTACATTGGCCCTAACGAATATGCGATTAAGCAAGTTATGCTCGGCGTAAACCGCGGCATTCAGCAACAAGTCTATGAGACGGGATGGGTTGTTGCCGTGCCCGGCTTCAGCCGGTTTCATCTTTTTCCCCGGGATGTCCGCGTGTTTGATATGACCAACCATCCGGAAGAGCGGCACTATGAAAGGGTACGCACTGAACGGGCGGCGCACATTCAAACTTCTGATGGGTTTTTCGTTGATGTTGATATTTCGATTCTTTACGGCATCGCTGATCCGTACAAAGTTGCCACCATTATCGGTTTTGGCAACAATTACGTGGAAAACGGTATCGTGCCGCGAGCAGAGCCGGTGATGAAGCAGGCGTTGGGCACACTGAATACCGAGGAGTTTTACAACAGCCACCTGCGCATGGAGCGGGTGCAAGTGGCAAAGGATATGCTTAATGCAGAAGTCGCGCCCAAGGGCCTGCACATCTATCATGTACTGGTTCGCTACTTTGAATACAGCCCGGAGATTCAGCGCAATATTGAAGAAAAGAAACTAAAGGATCAGCTTGTTTTCAAGAATCAATCTGAGGCGCGCGCCGCGGCTAGTGAAGCTTACTTGAAAAAAGTGGTGCAGGAAGGGGAAGCGAAGCTGGTTGTCAAGCTTCAGGAAGGTGAATCCTATATGGCGACAAAGCGGGCCGAACAAGATCTTTATTCGCGAAAGCAGCGCGCCGAGGCGGATCTTCTGGTGAAGCTCGCCGAAGCCAATCGTACAGAGTTGAAAAATACCGCGCTGCAGGGTGCAGGCTCTGAGTCAATGGTTGGACTGCGTATGGCGGAAGTTCTTGACGGCATTCAAATTCTTGTGCTGCCGAGCGACGGGCAAGCGGGACTAAATCCCCTGGACCTCGAGCATGCAGTGAAACTTTTTGGCACTAAATCAAAGTAAGGAGGCTGGTCATGTCAAAAAGCGTTCTCTACTTCTTTCTTGTCCTCCTTGGTGCGTCGGCAGCGATGGAATCGGTTCGCTCAACAGGTCCCACGGAAGTCGGGGTGCTGGTTAAGAAAACAAGCATCTTCGGACGTTCAGGCGTCCAGGATGAAGTGTATCCTCCGGGTTCGACCTATTTCGTATGGCCTTTTGTCAGCGACTGGTACACTTTCGATACGCAAATTCGCAATCTCGAAATGGTCTCAGATAATGCAAGGGGCGATCGGCGGGCGAGGGATGAACTTCGTTTCAAGACTATTGACGGCAATGATATTGGTCTTGATGTAATTATTTCTTATCGATTGATCCCGGAGAAAGCGCCTTTTATCCTGCGTCATTTAGCTGAAGACAGTGATCAGCTTAAAAACAAAGTGGTGCGCAGTGTGGCGCGGAGCATTACCAGAGATCTTTTTGGTCAGCTTCGAACTGAGCAGTTTTATGTCGCGGAAGAGCGGGATAAAAAGGCTGAAGAAGCGACTAAAGCTCTAAACGGTGCGCTGCACCCCTGGGGAGTGCACGTAGAGCGTGTATCGACAAAAGACTACCGGTTTAACGATGATTACCAGAAGGCGATCGAAGACAAAAAAGTAGCCGACCAGAAAACCGAGAAGTTTAAATCGGAAGCGCAGGCGGCAATTGAGGAGTATCTGCGTAAACTGGAACAGGCAAAGGGCCAGGTGAACCAGATGGTGGCGAAAGCCGACGGTGAATTTGCGCGCGCACGAATTGAGGCCGATGCATATTACGCACAGCAGGAAAAGCGCGCTCAGGCTACGCGTGCTGAGGGCGAAGCAGAAGCCAAGGGTATTGCCGAGATGAACAAAGCGCTGGCCGGGGCCGGCGGAGAAGTTATGGTTAAACTGCGGATTGCCGAGGCACTGAAGAACAAAAAGATTATCCTGCTGCCGCAAGGCACAGGCACCATTGACCTTAAGTCAACCAACATGAATGCCCTGCTTGAGACCCTCGGACTGCAAAAGGCTGCCGAAGCGGCGAAATAAGCAGGATCGTAGCCGAGCTAATTTGTCAAGAAATGGCTTCCGTGCTATTTGTGGCCTAATTGAGGCCGCGGGTGAGTTTTTTTGTTCGCTGCGGCTAATTGCCTAGTTCGTTGAAGATATCCCTCCGCCGGCAACTGCTGCAGGAATAGTTCTAATCAGCGGTGTAATCAGCCCGGTTCAAACTTTCATGCGGGAAGACTGAGAATACCGTTCTCTTGGTGGTTTGGCGCGCCATGTTTCAAACCACCTGGAGACGGGAGAGAAAATGGTTCTCGAAACGGAGGTTGTCCGATGGCGCATATACTAAAGTGGATGGTGCGATTTCTTCCGGAGTTCACCGATCTCGCGTGGATTCCGCGAAGCCTCAAGCATACCGTCACAGAAATGATTGAAGCTGCGAATTCGCGATTCCGCAGCTTCAACCGTGATGCGGCGGATTATGTACTCCGAACTGTTCGTGGTCTGGGCCGGACGCGTATTCTGGAACTTGGTGCTGGTGCAGCACCGCTTTCCCGGATGCTTGCGGCAAGGAGCGACGCTGAGGGGTTGGAACTGGTGCCCTCGGATCGCACGCCAGACCGTGCATCTTTCCAGGAACTTGTTGCGCACTATCCCGGCCGTGTCAACCCGTGCTTCGAGCCGGTGGACTTTGCGCAGGACAGTGAGCCGGACAGCACGGCTGTGGCCGTGTTCTTGTCGACTTTTCACCATTTGCCGGAGCCGCTTCGTGTTGAAGTACTCAAGCGCTTTACGAGCCGCGGCATACCCGTGGTGATACTGGAAGCGCTGCGTCCAGACGTCGCCTCTTTCTTTCTTTGTCTGACCGGTTTTATCGGCGGCATCAGACTGCCTTTTGCGATGCTCGACCGCCCGGGAAAACTGCGGCGATTCTTCTGGTGCTGGTTCGTGCCGGCTGTGCCCGTGATTATCGTCTGGGACGGGGTAGTTTCCGTCCTCCGGCTGTGGAACGAGGCGCAGTGGCGCACCGCGCATGCAGCACTTCAAGACACAGATGTTGAACTGGAGGTAGAGGAAGGCGCATGCGTACAATTCGTGCGCTTTACTCCGCGCCGTGTTTGATCAGTGGCTTATGCAAGCAGCCGCCTCTTGAGGTTGAGAAAACAGGCAGGCGGCGTACAACCCTACGCCGCCTGCCTTTGCTTAAAATGTTCAAGCTCTCTCCCGGCTCCCATCTGTTTTGCGCCCAAAAGCACACCCGACAGGTGGCTCATTTTTGACTAAGCTCCAAACTCCGCGTAAAATCACCCCCACGGTCCCCGGTAATTTTCGAAGTTGTTCTTTCACCTAAGCTGTCTAAGCACTTCCATCTATCTGGCATCATTGTGCTTTTTCCCCCCTGTGAGGCAGCTCCAATATGGGCAATCACATCCTCCTGGTTTTGAAAGGAACAACGCGTGAGCATTACTTCGAGCGACGTGTCGGAACACGCCAATGTTCAGCGTGCGGTAGCCACAGGCATAATAAGCAGGGCTCGCGCCGTCCTTCTTTGGACTGGCGAGCTGGTGCGCGAGGTCATGATGGTGCTGTTTCTCTTTAACGCGACAGCGCTGTTTTACCTGGCAAGCGGAACAGTCACGATGTGGGTGTGCCGTTACGTGCTGGTCTGGCCGCTTTGGCGCGAAGACTGGAGCGTTACGCTGCGCGTTGCAGCCGCTCTGGGCTGGCTTGCCGCATGGATCCACTTCTGGACGTTTCTCGACTTGTTCGGCGAGTGGACACGGGAAAGACGCGCTAAACGTGAAGCCGGCGCTACGGATAATGCAGATGCTGAACCGAAGCCTTCATTTTTCGCCAATGGCGTCATCGCTGCATACGGCAAGAAGCTGGGTTTCCAGAGCGCAATGGTGTTTTTCCTTAATGTCCCGTTCATTTTGTTCATGCTCGGGGCAAAGCTCTGGTTTACCTTTGTCTGGCACGCGCTGCTCTGGCCGATCTGGGCTTTTGAGTGGTCCGGCGCGGTGCGCGTCCCGGTGATGATTATCTGGTTCGGCGGCGTATGCCTTCTCTGGGCATGGTTTCGTCCGCCGGATCCGCGAAAGTCAAGCTGATCGGCGGGCGCTCGCTTGCCGGAGGTTCAATCCTTCGGTTCTGAGGAAGTGAGCGCCCGCCTCTTTGCCGGCTGACAGAAAGCTTCGCTGTCCGTAATGCTTGCGGGCCATTCCTTGCGCAAGGCCACTTCCCGGAGGATAACTTCGGATCTTTTCACTCCATTACGCAGCCACTCGGCACGCAAATCCCGTTTTTCCTCTTCACAAAGCGGTTTCGTCCGCTTCTGCGGGAACGTCGGTGCAATCGTTGAACAGAACAGGCAGATCGCGCAGGCAACTGATATATTAAGACTTTCCACGAAGCCGGCCATGGGGATATACGCGTGAACGTCAGCGGCGGCCAGGAGCTCCCGGCTTACCCCGTCTTTTTCATTGCCGAAAACCAAGGCCAAACGTTCCTCAAAGGGCAGACTCGTTACCGGCATTTTCGCTGCGTCAGTTCCGGTAATCTTATGTTCTTCCGGCTGCAGTACAACAACGCGGAAGTCTTGCTGGTGCAAATACTGAGCGGCCGCGCTGGCAGATTGATGCGCGGAGATACGCAGCCATCGTTCCGTACCCAATGCTATCCGGCGGCTGAAATCGAATTCCTTGCCGATGACATGAACCTGCGCCAAGCCGAAAGCATCGGCGCTGCGCAGCACTGCAGAGATGTTATGATAGTTCTGTACGTGATCTAAAACAATGGTCAGAGAACTGGTTCGCTTCTCCAGCACTTGAGCCAAACGTTCTGCGCGCTCAGGGAGGAGGAACTGCGCGAGAATCTCGGCGTCCGGTTGGTCGTTATTCTTGCTCATTACCGTTTCTGCACCACTAGTCCTGCCGGGACTAAATCTCCTCCCGTAATAAAAGTGTCATCCGCAGAAAACGGATTTTTTCTCACGAAAAGCTGCGACGAGCCGCCACCATCAAGATTCAAGGCGGCGCTAATATCGAGCATCGGGTCAAGCAGCATCTGCTGAATTTGCTCCAAAGCTGCGCCAGGAAACCGTAAGAAAGTCGCAAAAATAATTACCTCGCCGCGGTTGGTTAGAGCAATTCCCGAACGTCGGCTCTGTTCTTTGGGATCGGCAATCTGCATCGGTTTTCCATCAACAATAAGCAGCGGTCCTCCCTGCAGAGCGCATTCGGCATCCAGTTTGCTGAAATGATCACGATGCACAATATGAGGTTTTTGACCAGCAACGTAGAATACCCCAGTCAGCAATCTGCCGCCGTGCTGCAGCCGGTGGATTAACTGACCGTCTTGAATAATCAGGCCAAGCGGTGCTCCTTGTGCGTCGAAAAAATTTGCATTAATTCCAGCGAGACCATTTGCGCTGAGCGTCATCGTGCGCAAATCGGATTTCTGCGGACCCGCTGCGGGAGCCGTAATCATACGCAACGTGAAATAGCGCAGATCAAAGCGCACAAGCAGTACTTCCGCCTTAAGCACCTCATGCGGCTGTCCGAGAGCATAGCGGCCGATAGCGTAGCCTTTTTCCACCTCTTGCCAATTAAATACCGGTTGGCCCGCGCTGCTTTTTTCCACCGAACGGTAGACATAGTCGGGCAGGGCAAGAATTCCGAACAATAATATTCCAATTATGATAAGGCCGAGAGACTGGAGGAGCGATGGCGAATGCCGCCCAGCACCGGGATCTGAACTGCGGTAAATAAGACGCTCCATAGTAAGAGTTTGCCGACAAAATGCCCCAAAAACAAGGCGGCAGATTTCTTAGATTGATAGTTTCAGTTCTAAACTGGTTTTAGCTGCCGGGACGGTGCGTGGTATTTTAAGATTAATGCTTTCAAGATGTTAAATAACCACACGGAATTTCATACTCGTTGAAATAAATGCGACCAGACACACAAATCGCTCATCTTAATGGTAATTTGATCGGAAAGCGCGCCGTTTTCTTTAGAAAGCTAGTAGTTATTCCGATTAGGTAAGCAGGGAGTAATACTCATGCCTGCAATAGAGCGTGAGAAGCTTCGCTGCTCTAATAAGGTTTTGGGCAGCGAATAAGCAGTATGGAGTAGTAAGTCATGGTCGACAGTATCAAGGCCGAGCCGCCTAAGGCGGAGTCTCAACCAAGTGTAAAACAGCCAGACAGCGCAGCGCTTAGAGAAAGTTTCCGGAACCTGAGTTCCGGTCTTTCCGTTGCCGAAGCTCTGAAAGATGCTCCGGCCGTGGTTCATGTCAAGAGCGCGCACACCCCCGGACAGTTGGGCAAAGTTGTCACCGGTCTGCGAGATGCTGTTAAATCTTCAAGTGAAACTTTGATGAATCTCGAAGCAGCCGCACGCGAGATTCAAGACAGTGATGCCGCAGGCATTGTAGGCGAGTTTGCAAGGGACTTGGCGGAACTCAAGTCCGATATCGTCACCCTGCTACAGACTTTGCGTGAGCGAGCCGGTGCAGCAGAAGTGTTGAGTGAAAACATGGAAGCAGCGGAGGTTCGGCTTGAAGACGTAGAGAGGGCTAAGGAACAGGCGGTGTCAATACAGTCGACACTGCCAGCGCAAGGGGAAAAAGCATTAAGCGCTCACAGCGAACTTAATCCGGCGCGAGTAAGCACCTTGCTCGCAGACTAGCTTTATCTTGCTCAGGCTAAGCGACTTGCGAATGAAGGCGGAGAAGTGCCGTTCTGGGGCGAGGTAAGGCCTTAAAGTTATAATATTTTCTTGCGATTTTTATATCTTTCATTTTTTAGCCGCGACATCTCACCTCCGGCTTGTTGCGAAACATGGCGGCCCAGGCAAACTTGCCTATTTCCGATAAATCCTGTAGCCTATGGTCTAGCCGGTTCCTCTATGTGAGCTGTCCCTGAAGGTTCTCCACAAACATTGTTGCTTTATATCGGGCTGTTTGCCTTGGTTGCATGCAGGCAAAATTATTATTCTGCGTTTTTAATTATACTTAATGGCGGTGGAGAAAGGCGTTTCATGAGCAGATTTTCTCTTTTCGTACCGTTGCTGGTCTGTCTGGCTTTGTTTTGCCCGGTCAATGTGCCGGACGCATTTGCCGGAGTTTTGATTGATTCCTCCCGCGTAACTTCGGGGTTTGGCAACCGCAAGCCGCGCGCTCATCTTAGCCGGGCGCGAAAGAGCACTTATGCTGCGTCGCGTACGATGCCGTCTTTGGGCAAGAGCAGCGTCTGGGGCATCGAAAGCGAAGTCAAGCTGATCAAACAGCGCGAGAAACACTTGAAACGGCTGCACAAGTGGGAGCAGAAACGTCTCCGCAAAGAACAGAAAGAACTTCGTAAACGGCAAAAGGAGCAAGAAAAACTGGAGAAGAAGCTTAAGAAAGAACGCGCTGCGCTTTTGAAAAAGCAGAAAAAGCTTGGAAAAGTTGAGATTAAGAAAGAAAGTGACGGCAAGGATATCGAGCTGTCAAAAGGCGAAGGATTGAAAACCGGTGCAGACAAAGACAGCAAGGGCAAAAGCCGGAAGCCCTCCTTCTGGGCGCGTCTGAAGCATGCCTTGTTCGGGCGCTAAACAGCAACTGCCCGATACGCTGCCCCCCTGGACTAATGCAAGGGGAATATGACAAGCTGGGCCGAATTCTTAAGGAAGGCCTAGTTCATGAGATTCTCAGAGGTTTATTCCCGTAAGGAAAAGATACTTTCTTTTGAGTTTTTTCCGCCCAAGCTGGCGGAAGATCTCGACGAAACGAAAGTCCAAATTCGCGAACTTGCCAAATGCAAGCCGCACTTCATGACGGTGACTTACGGAGCTGGCGGCGGTACGCGTCAGTTTACGCGGCAGCTTGTGAGTTTTATTCACAATGAACTCAGAGAATCTGCTGTTGCTCACCTCACGTGTGTTGAACACAGCGTTGTGGAAATTGATGCGGTACTCGATGGCCTTGCTGCGGAAGGGATTAATGCAGTGCTTGCTCTGCGCGGTGATCCGCCAGAGCGCGGCAAGCACTTTACCAAGCATCCGCAAGGACTGGCCAACGCGTGTGAACTGACCAGCTATATCCGCCGCCGGGGCGGCTTCAGCATCGCTGTCGCCGGCTATCCCGAGGGACATCCCGAAGCGGCGTCGCTGGAGGCGGACACTGATTACCTGAAAGAAAAGATAGATGCAGGAGCGGAGGCTGTGCTGACGCAGCTATTTTTTGACCCGGCATATTACTTTCGCTTTCGCGAACGTGCGGAGAAACGGCGCATTGCTGTGCCCTTGGTGCCTGGGATTATGCCGATTGGCAGCATCTCGCAGATTCGGCGGTTTACCTCGATGTGCGGCGCATCTATCCCGCCCGCACTGCAGAAATCTTTAGCCGCATTTGAAAACGATCGCCAAAGCTTGGTCCAGTTCGGCATTGATTTCGCGGTTCAGCTTAGCGCGGCACTGCTCGAAGGCGGTGCTCCGGGAGTGCATATCTATACACTGAACCGCTCAGTTCAAGCCCAGCCCATTGCTGAAGCATTAGGTTTGGGCGTGCGTTCCTGAACGGCCCGATTAATCGTAAGCGAACAAATACTTCTCAGCCTCATTCCAGATTTCGAACTTGACGTCTACTGTCCGTACGCCGAAACGGCTCCGCACCCCCTCAATGTCTGCGAGATGCGAGACTGCCTCATAGAAATTCTTTGCGTCGCGCAGAGCCGGTGAATTCTTGCGCAGCACGATAATTGAATCGGTTTTTACGAAGTTATACATGTTGACATCGATATTGGGAGCAAGCGGCGTGCGATTCAATCCACGAGGGAAATACATCTCGCGATCGGGCATCGTAAAGTTATCCGATTCAAATGCAGACCGGGCAATGCGCAGCGGATAGGACATGGTAAAGCGCTGAACAAAATCGCCGCCTGTGCCATAACCGAAGAGATAGAATTCGCGTACAGTAAGCTGCGCATGCTTGCCGACATGTTCGACAAGTTCAAGCAGGCGCTCATCCGCACGGTGTTTGCCCCAGATATTAAAATTGCCGTATTCCGGGTAACGGATGTTGTCAAAATACGGAACGAGTACCGCCATCTGCCGTTTTTTCCCGGCACGCCAGCAAATATTGAACAAATCTTCAGCACGCATGTCGCTGTCATGGACGCACACCAAAAGCCAAGGACGGAGGCCTTCTTTGGTTGCCGAAGCTTCACGGCGGATTGCCGGATGATAGAAGAAATAACGTGTTCCCTTATAATAAAGCTGCAGTCTGCGGCCTTTTGGCATTTTGGCATCAATCAACTGGTCGTCGATTTCCCCGCGAGCTTTCTCCAGCGCCCAAAACGCCGCGTTTTTTGCGCCGATGAATTCTTCCAGAGAAGCGAGGCTAGTGCGCAGCGCATAAATGGCCTGCGTTGTGCCGATGACACCCAGCGCACTTGCCGCGCGCTTGCGCAGCTCTTCATCTTCAGCCTTACGCACCGTCCGGACAAGAACCGGGACAGACCAGTTGAAGCGCAGTTCCCCCAAAGCCGTCACGGCGGCACGCTGCGATGCGGAGTCCCCATGCTGTATTTCAAAGCGCAGTGCGTCGCCTGCACGGCGGTCCTGCAGCCAGCCCAGGGCGTCAATAATAAACCGCTGTTTGTCTTCGTTATTGCCGCGCTTAAGGATGGTGACAAGCAGCGGCACGTCGGACAGACGCGCCGTTTTACGCAGCGCAATACCCGATTCTAGACGTGTCCGTTCATCAGGCGAGGACATACGGCGCAGCAGCTCTTCAATCAGCGTGTCGTGATTCATGGGCAGACGCTGCAGTTCGGCAAGCGGCATTGAAGGATCGATTTTTACTTCTTCTGTCGGAGCTGGTTTCGGTGCGAACTCATCATCTTCTTCAGCCCCGGTTTCTTCGCTTATGCCTTCTTCTTCAAGCGCGGCTTCCTCATCGCCCTCTTCTTCTCCAGCTTCGAGCTCTTCATCCTGCGCGGTTCGCTGCGGCTTCCCTTCTGCTGACGGCGTGAGGATCGGTTCGTCACTTTCTGCCTCTTCTTCGGGTGAAGCTGCCGGCGAGGCGGCTCCTTGCTGTGCTTCAGCTAATGCCGGCATCAGAGAGAACGCAACGAAACCAGCAAAAACCAACCCGCCTAAGAAGAGAGCAAAATCAACACTGCGGCCAAGAATAAATTTTCGGATCATAATTGGAATCTGTATGAAGTTGATAAACTGCCGAATACCTCAATAATTCAGCCACTCAATAACCCGGCATCCAGCGCAAGTTTACGCGGATTTTCGTTCAACCTTGGGCCGAGTTGCGACACGACTTTGCTTGCAAGAAAACAGGCGAGCACAGCGGAGTCTCTACTGGTGAGACCATGCGTGATGCCGAAGAGGAAACCACCGGCAAACATGTCTCCGGCGCCAGTGAGATCGATGGCTGACGCTTTAAATCCGGGAAGCCGATCGCTTGTTCCAGCATACCAGACTTCTGCACCATCTGCGCCGAGTGTCACCACACCCTGTTTTACGGACTTTTTCATTCTCCTGATTACTTCCGCCTCATCTGCCGCACCCGTGAATTTGCTTGCTTCAGTGAAATTCGCAAAAACTAAATCGACCTTCGCCGTCAACTCTTCAATCGTGCTGCCAAAAGCATCCACAATAAATCCATCGGAGAAAGTAAGCGCCGACTTCACACCAAATTTTTGTGCCAGTTCAACAGCGCGAAAAATTGCTTCTCGCCCGGCAGGCGAGGCAAGCAAATATCCCTCAAGATATACCCAGGAACTTTGCGACACTATTTCTTCGCTGACATTCTCCGGGCCAAACTCGGAGCTGACGCCAAGGTGAGTATTCATTGTTCGTTCGGCATCCGGGGTAATGAGGATTACCGAAGTTCCTGTAACCTTTCCGGGAATGGGACGCGTATACAGTATTACGCCGAGGTCAGACATTTCACGGCAGTAAGCGCGGCCAAAATCATCCTCCCCAACCAAACAACCGTATGCGGTGCGGCCCCCCAGTTGGGAAAAAGCAATTACTGTGTTGGCAGCAGAACCGCCGCTTGCAAGATGCGGATGATGAGTCTCCAGGGATTCGATAATCTTTTTCTGTTCATGCGGTTCTGACAGGCGCATTGCCCCTTTGGTCAATCCAAGCTCGAGTAAATCGAGATCCTCAGCGCGCACCTGCAAATCCATAATGGCGTTGCCGATGCCATAAAGGTCAAAAATGTTTTCAGCCACCCATTGATCCCCGGATTAGATGCTTCGCCATTTTTTACCTCTCACGAAGCGAATATTTCATATTACTTTATGCCAAATTAGAGCACTGCGAGTTGCCTAAACACACTGCGGGAAACCAAATTAGCACAAAAGCGAAGTGCTAACCATTGAACTTTATTCGGTAGTTTAAAACAAGAAGATCCAGTTTAGTGCTGGACTGAACAGAACAGAATTGCGTGAGGTAGAACCAGAAGAGCCAAGAGGTTTGGTAAGCAATTTTGCAGTTAGTCGTCTTACTTAAACAGAGTGTCTTATGGGCCAGCCGGAAGTCATCAGTTAAAAACATCCTGAGAACCCGGTCGCTAAGCAAAGAATACAATGTCTAAAGAAGATTCAGATTCCGGACTAGACTCAAACCAACGCAGGCAATCAAATCCTTCATGCTCCCTTTCCGGCGGCTGCGGTAAGGATGTTGAGTTTTCGCCTTGAAGTTTGTCGCGAATAGTACTGTTAGTGCTATTAGCCATTGTTCTTGTGAGGGTGTTTCTGTAGATCCGGGAAAACTGAACAGGAGTTGAAGGTTAACGCATCATATTATTTGAGAAAAAGCTGTCATTATTAAGACCGCCCTGAGGTCGGCCTGGCACGCGGCGGCAGTCGGGAGCTGCAAATAAGATGATGCAAGGATTGAGCAGGATCATGTGGGGCGGCGCAAAGGTCGACTACGCGACGCTCATCGGAGTTTCGTGTGCGTTCGGCTTAGTTTTCCTTGCCATCACGTTGAGCGGCGGCTTGTGGTCGTTTTTCGATCTGCCGAGCTTCCTCATTGTCGCCGGCGGCACGCTCGGCGCAACGTTAATCACATTCCCGCTGGAAGATTTCCGCCGCACACTGTCCATTCTGCGTCCTGCACTTTTTCCCGATCATTCCAGCGCCCAGCATCGTCTCGCAAAAATCATCGAACTGGCTAAAGTAAGTCGGACCGAAGGCGAACTCTCCTTGGAGAACTACAGCTATTACGAGTCTGATCCTTTTTTGCGCAAATGCATTGAGCTTGTCGTTGATCGCGTTGGTGTCGAAGAAACGAGAAAAGTACTTGATATTGAGGTGGCCTCGCTTGAAGACCGGCACCGCCGGGGAGCACAGATATTCCAGACAATGGGAGCAATTGCTCCTGCTATGGGATTAATCGGCACGCTAATCGGGCTTGTGCGAATGCTGGAGAACCTTGAAGATCCCAAGGCCATGGGACCGGCCATGGCCGTGGCGATCCTAACCACGTTTTACGGGGCCATTCTGGCATATCTCGTGTTCTTGCCGCTGGCCGGCAAGCTGCGTGCGCGCAGCGAAGAAGAGCAGCTAATTAAACAAATGACTATCGAAGGCATTCTTTGCATTGCCGAAGGCATGAATCCCCGTTTGATCGAATCGAGACTGCAAAGTTTTCTAAGGCCGGAACAAAGGCTTTCACGGTTCAGTTGAGTTAACCAATGCCATGGATGATAAGGCGCAGCATATTGTCTTTGCCATTACCTTTGCCAGCTTTACGCTGATTCTTCTTTCTTTCTTTATTTTCTTGGACAGTATTGCCGAGCGGGATTCCAAGAAGGCGCAGCTTGTTGTGCAGTCGCTTCAGCCTTATTTTTCGCCGGTGCGCGCGAAACACCTGCCGGAAGCGCCCCGCAGACCAGGGCATCAGGCGGCCAGCGAATTAAACGCCCCTCGATTAAGCTTGGAAATCTTGGCCGAAACGGCAAAAGCCGCCGGACTCGCGGTGGAGTCAGCGCAGGAAGGATTGCTTCTGACATCGCCCGCGGCTGCCGCGTTTTATCCGCGTGATGCGCAGCTTCGCTCAGAAATATTATCTGTGCTCAGTTACGCAGCCGAGCTGTCAAGGGTGGAGAATATGACCATCTCCGCAGTCTTAACAGGAGACTTATCACCGTCGGGCAGCAGGTTGTTCCGCTCCAGGTTTGAGCTTGCCGCAGCACGGGCTGGCGCAGTCTACCGGTTTTTTCTTGATACTGGCGCGAATCCGCAAAAAATCACGGCTCACGGCCTTCTTCCTGGCACGGGCAGGCACAAAACCCAGGGAGAAGAAAGTGAGCGCTTATTGATTCGGCTTAGCCGTGGTGTTGAGACCGGCGGGCCGGGAGCAGTGATGCTGCGGCAGGTGTACTAACAGAAAAATGAGCAAGCATACAGAACATACGGCAATAACCGGCTCAGCGCAGCAGCATAATACTTATGCCTGGATGTTTACTTTTTCCGATCTGACACTGCTCTTGTTGACGATGTTTGTGCTCCGGCTTTCGATGTCTTCCATTGATTTGCAGCTTTATCAGGAGAGAATTGCACAGTTTGCCGCCCGCCCAACTCCGCGGCAAGCGGAAGCCGTGGATCAAGATGAGCAGAACGACACACGGGCGACGGACAGCGATCGGAATGCTGAAAGATTATTTCAGACTATGTCGGCACAACTCGCGGTGCGATTTGGAGCAGTGAGGCCGCCGTTACCGGACGAACGTTATCAGATTGTCGAATCCGGAATTGAGCTTCACCGTAAGGGGCAGGGATTTATGATGGTTCTGGGCGGTTCAAGTTTTGCCGATGACGGCATAACGCTGTCTTTCCTAGCGCAGGAAGCGGTTTTGTCCATGCTGCGTGTCATCAATGGGCGGGAAGTACGGGTGGAAATCTTGGGGTACACAGCCGGAGCAACAGCGGATAGTGCACAGTACCCATCAAGTTGGGAACTCTCCCAAGCCAGGGCCATGACTATCGCGCGACAAATCATTGACGCTGGAGTCATCGCTCAGTACATTTCAGTTGTTGGATATGCAGGCGACGGCAAAGAAATCCACACTGCGCCAATATACAAAGGCCGCTATGAAAAAAGGGTTGAAATAACTGTTGAGACAGCCTTACCCGATGTGGATGCGCTCAAGAGTTAGGGTGGGCAGCAGGCTGTTAATAGTTCTCTGCTGTTTCAGTTTTTCTTTGGAGATCAGGAAGTTAGGGAATTATCTGAAAAATTTTTCGTAATATACAAAACTCATAGGCGAGTGACAAGAAATGGCTAAAGAGGAAGCACCTGCTGAAGAACCGAAAACCGGCAAAGACAGCAAGAAAATGATCATTATTATTGTTGTTGTTGTTGTTGTCCTTGCGCTCGCCGGAGTTGGCGCGTTTTTCGCATTAAGTGGAGGCAAGAGCGCGGAGGAGGGAGTTGAGGAGGGAGAAGAAGAGGCTGTGGAGAGCGAAGAGGCCGAAGGTCATGAGGCTGCTCCGGCTGTTTTGCCGCTTGAGTCGTTTATCGTGAACCTCCAAGTGAAAGGGAGTTTCTTAAAGACTACTATTCACCTGGAATTCGCGGAGCCGGAGCTGCCGAAGACTGTGGAGAGTGAGATCCCGAAGGTGCGTGATGCGATTATTCGGGTGTTGAGCAGCAAAGGCTCAGCAGAAATTCTCACAGTGGAAGGGAAGGAACGGTTGCGCGATGAAGTACGTGATGCGGTGAACCAAACTTTGGGCGCCGAGGACGTGTCGAGAGTTTATTTTACTGAGTTCATTATTCAGTAGCTCAAAGTCCTGATTACTGGTTGGTTTTCAGAGCAGGGCCTTGAGCAATTAGCTCTGCCTCGGTTTTTTTCAAGGATGGATGTTTAGGTTTTGACTGGTAGGTTATGAGCCAAGTTCTTACTCAGGATGAAATTAATGCACTGTTGCGTGGATTATCCGACAGTGACATTGAGACGGATACTTTCCAAGATGCCCAAGAAGAGGGTATTCGCAAGTACGACTTAGCAAGTCAGGAGCGCATCATCCGTGGCCGGATGCCGACCATGGAGCTGATCCACGATCGTTTTGCCCGCTCATTTCGCACCGGTCTCTCCAAATTTCTTGGCCGCACATGTTTCATCAACGTCGGCGGCATCGAAATCGTTAAATTCGGCTTATTCATGAAAAAGCTGCCCTTGCCATCCAGCCTGCATATCTTCCGGATGCCGCCGCTTCAGGGGTACGCGCTGATGGTGGTATCGACTCCGCTGGTTTTCGGCATGGTAGACAGTCTGTTCGGCGGCAAAGGAAGCGGCAAAGTAAAGATTGAAGGCCGTGAATATACAGCTATCGAAACACGGCTGATTGGCAAAGTCGTGATGATGGCGCTGGAAATTCTGAAAGAAGCCTGGGCGCCGATACATCCCGTTGATTTCGTTTACGTCCGCTCCGAGTTTAATCCATTGGCCATTGCCATTGTTCCACCCACCGATGTGGTGATCATCGTGACGATTGAGGTTGAACTGGAACAGGAGAGCACCACGTTGACACTCTGTACCCCGTATTCAACCATTGAACCGATCCGCCAAAAACTTACCACGGGATTTCAAAGCAACCGGCTGGAGATCGACTCTCATGTCATCCGCCGGATGGAAAGCAATATCAAAAGAACTGAAGTTGAAATGAGTGTGCAGTTGGCCAAAGGCAAGATTTCAACGCGAAAAGCACTCACCTTAAAAGTCGGGGATATCATCTCGCTGGAGACGAATCCAACCGAAGAAGCGCTGATTGAAGTTGAAGGGATTCCAAAGTACCGGGGATTTGTCGGAACTTACCGAGGAAGCCGGGCTGTGAAATTTACCTCGGCTATCCGCGTCGAGGAAGAAGAAGGGATTTAACAACACGAAAATGTGAAGGGGATACCATGGCTGACGAAACCAACGAAGCGGTCGAAGGCGTGGCAAAGGCAGCAGAAGGTGTGGTTCGCGCGACCGAAGAACTCCCGCGCAATCTTGATTTTCTCCTCGATGTTTATCTTGAAGTGAGTGTGGAGGTCGGCCGTACAAGAATGACCATTCAAGACTTGCTCCAGTTGGGGCAGGGTTCGGTCATCGAATTGTCTAAACTCGCCGGCGAGCCCCTCGATGTTTACATCAATGACCGGCTCGTTGCCCGCGGCGAAGCGGTGATTGTCAATGAGAAATTTGGTGTTCGCGTGACGGATATTATCTCACAACAGGAACGTATTGAGGGTTTGGGTTAGACGCAAGCTGCTGAGCGAAGGGGCATCTCATGTCAATAGCATCGCGACACAGAAAGTTGATCTGGACGGCAGCACTGCTGGTTTGTCTGAACAGCGTGCCTCCGATCGGCATCAGCGATGCTTGTGCGCAAACAGCCCAGTCTTCCGCAGAACAGCCGGAAACCTCATTAGAAAAGAGCAGCGAGGCGGCAGTCAACGCTCAAGGTTATTCCCGTTTGCGGACAAGAACAGCAGCAAAAGACAACTCCATCTACGGCAAGCAAGTGCCGGATTTTGATGCTGCAGGCAGCAAAACGGCGAAATGGGCTCTCTATTTGACCGGTCTGCTTCTTGCCGTCTGCTATATTTATAAAAATTTGAAATTACGCAAGAGCCAGGGAGCGCAGCAGTCAGCAATCGAAATCGTTGCCCGCCAAGGTGTCAGCTCCCGCGCATCGCTGCTTGTTGTTAGAGCGGAAGAACGAAAATTCCTCGTTTCTCTCAATGGGGATGAGATCAGTCTTGTTGCTGAACTCGATCCGGTAAGCGGCTTTGAAAACGAATTTGTCCAAGCAGGACTGAACCGGGAAGAACATGCTGAGCCGCTGAATCCAGCCTTGGTCATCAACGGGTGAGGCGAATGAACCGTAGTAAGCAATACCGTAATGCTTTTTGTCTGCTTGCCGGCTGCACAGCGTTGGAGTTGTTGCTGCCCGGGGCCGTGCGGGCTGAGCCTGCCGCGCCGATGGTGGCGATTAATGCCGGCAGTGCGCCGGAGATCACGACGCCAGAAGTCTTCACCGCTCTTAAATTAGCACTGATGGTTTCATCTCTGGCTGTGCTGCCGTCCGTGCTGATGGCGGTGACCTGCTTTCCGCGAATTGCTATTGTGCTTTCACTCACGCGCCAAGCCCTGGGCACTGCCCAGACGCCGCCTAATCAACTGCTGATTGGATTGGCTCTTTTTCTGACTTTTGCCATAATGGGCAGCACGTTCGAACGTATTTATAATGACTCGCTGGTTCCTTATGCGGAAGATCAAATCGGCCATGCTGAAGCCTTTCAGCGGGCTTTCACCCCACTTCGTGATTTCATGCTGCCGCTTACGAGAGAACAGGATATCGGCCTGTTTCTTGAGATAACAAAAACTCCTATGCCTGATGCACCGGAGAAACTCGGTGCTGCAGTTGTCATTCCGGCTTTCATTGTCAGTGAATTAAATACAGCCTTTCAAATCGGCTTCTTGATTTATGTGCCGTTTCTTATTCTAGATATGGTGATCTCATCAATTCTAACTTCGATGAGCATGATTACGCTTCCGCCGACCGTTATTTCGTTGCCCATCAAGATGATCCTTTTTGTTGTTATTGATGGCTGGTCCTTAATTATCGGTAATTTAATTAACAGTTATCATGGTGCGGGATAGGCGATGACTCTGGAGAGTTTGCTGCAGGTAGCGAGTTTTGGCATGGAAACGGCGATTATGGTTTCGGCGCCGGTGCTGCTCTGCGGACTTACAGCGGGAGTGCTGGTCAGCGTTTTTCAGGCAGCCACCCAGATTAACGATGCAGCATTAGCTTTTATTCCGAAGATCGCTGCCGTTGTGCTTTCACTGATGATTTTCGGTCCATGGATGATCTCGCGCATGGTTTCTTTTTCTATTTGGACGTTGAGTCAAATTCCGGCCGTAACGAACTAACCCAGCGGCAACTGGTTTTGCGTAATGATTCAGCTTGGCTCAGAATTCATTGATACTGCACCGCTCTGGGCTTTTATTCTGCTTTTTTCCCGTTTTACGGGACTCTTTTTTGCTCTTCCTGGTATTGGTACCGAGGCCGTTCCACCTCCCTTCCGTTTCTATGCGGCGGTGATTATGTCTTTTGTCGTTTCGCTGACCGGAGTCAAAGCGCCGGAGGCGAAAGGCGCCCTGGAGCAGATGCTGATGGTATTCTCGGAGTTGTCTCTTGGCTTTGCGCTCGGTTTGATTCCAACCTTTATCCTTGGCGGGCTGGCTGTTGCCGGGCAAGTAATCTCCGGTGCAATCGGTCTGGGACAGGCGAACATGATTGATCGATCGCTTGGCGTCAGCGTTGCGCTGCTCGCGAAACTTAAGATGAGCATTGCTACCGTGGTCTTTTTGATGCTCGACGGCCATCATTTGCTCATCCGAGTTGCGGCGGGCGTGCCCGGAGAGCTAGGGCTGGGATTGATGAGAAATTATGCAGATGCTGCCCAGCTTTTTACTGAACAGCTAGTTCAATCATTTGAACTTGCTGCAATGGTGTCTGCACCGATTCTGGTCACGACTTTAATTACACAGTTTATTTTCGGCTTGCTGACAAAATTCGTGCCGCAAGTAAATATTTTCATCGTCAGTCTGCCTCTCGGTCTGCTTATTGGCTTCTTTATCATCGCACACGGGCTCACCGGATTCGTAAATCTTGTCATCCGTCATTTTGCCGGAATGGAAGAATCAATTTTGCGCCTCATGAGCTAACAGGTCGCTGAAGACCTCTTTTTCAGCCTCCCGCTAGGCCGAAAATAAGCGAGTAAATTTTGCCTCGGCAGTGTTCATTAGCTTCGCCCAGAGCGATGCTGCCGGGTGCCGAAGGTGTGGCCTTTTTTACCCGGCACAACCCTTTGCCTCCCTTCGCTGTCGGGCGCTTAGCCGCGATATCTCACAAGGCGATATCGCGGCTAGGTAAGTTACGCGAAAAGGCCCGTCCTTGGGCCTTTTCGCGCTGCTCCAAACTGTGTC
>JAKPSH010000107.1 GCA_029555385.1 Pseudomonadota bacterium | reverse complement strand
CGTAATATCCCACAGCCTTGGGCTGTGAGATATTACGGCCAGTGGTCCAGACCAATGGCGACGAATCAATGCGGGCGACGCGCTGTGGTTGGCAAAGGGTTGTGCCGGGGGTTTTTGATCTGTTCTGAAAGACGTGCTGCGACAAAAGGGCGGCTTGGACGCGTTTGCCCTTTTGCCCGCACTTAAAGCAGCACAGAACCTTCAGGTATTCAGAAAAGTGAAATACGACCAAGAGAGGCAGCAGCGTACCTGCTCCGGTTAGACGCCGGTGGAGAGTTTGACGCTGCCGGGCGCTCAAGGCTTAACCTCATGCGCCGGGGCGGGGGTGGAGTGGGCCCGCTGGAGGAAATCGGATTGCTATGCGGTAGGGGTGGTGAAGCTACTCCGGTTCCTGCAAGCCGAGTTCTGTAGGCGGGCGGCGGCGCGCATCTAGCGCCCGGCAGCGTCAAACGCTCCACCGCCCATGCGCGCGCAAGCAGCAAAAAACTTTGGTTCTCAGGCTTCTCTTCGCGGTCGATGCCGCATGATGGTATCGGAGGGCAGCAATTCAGCGCGACGACGAAATTGGAAAGATCGGGTTTCTCAGCATCCTGCTATCATTACTCCGTTAGGCCTGCGTCTTTGGCGCCAGTTTCCATTAGCCAAGAACTGCATTTTATGTGAATAATTCATCCGTAACATATTCTCTTACTAAGTATCTGCCAGCTATGACTTTCATCCCTGCAATATTGCTTCTTTCTGCCGGACTGGCGGTGCTCATTTTCGGCGCGGAGTATCTGGTGCGCGGCGCATCGCGCATCGCTGCGCGCTTCGGTCTGCCGCCGTTGATCATTGGCTTGACGATCGTCGCTTTCGGCACTAGCGCCCCCGAACTCGCTGTCTCCATCCGCAGCGCTTATGCCGGACAGCCGGAAATAGCAGTGGGCAACGTCGTAGGGAGCAATATCTTCAATATCCTTTTTATTCTTGGGCTTTCTGCGGCCGTGCGTCCGATAACGGTCAAACGGCAGCTCATCCGTTTCGATACCCCGCTGATGATTATTGTTTCTCTAGTCGTGCTTGGCATCAGCACGGACGGCATAATCTCCCGTCTGAACGGTGCGCTGCTTTTTGGCGGCATCGTGCTTTATGTGCTTTTCCTCCTTTCAGTCAGCCGCCGCCGCAAGCATGCCAGCGGACATCATGACGCAGCGGCTCACAGCGAACATGCGCAAGCCAAGCCGCAGTCACAAGTCTGGGCTGATGCCGCTCTGGTTATCGCGGGAACGATCATGCTGCTTCTCGGCGCCAAGTGGAGTCTTAGTGCCGCAATCGATCTGGCACACAGTTTCGGTGTAAGTGAGCTTGTCATCGGTCTGACTATTGTGGCCTTCGGCACTTCGCTGCCTGAGATCGCCACTTCTGTTGTCGCAAGCTTGAACAATGAGGGCGACATTTCTGTGGGCAACATTGTGGGAAGCAACATTTTCAACCTGCTTTCCGTGCTCGGCCTTACCGCGCTCGTAGCTCCTGCGGGCATCGCCGTGTCGCCTCATGCCGTCTACATTGACATGCCGGTCATGGCCCTTTGCGCCATTATGTGTCTCCCGATATTTTTCACGTGGCATGTAATCTCACGCTGGGAGGGCTGGCTGCTACTTTCGTGTTACGCGGTGTATGTCGTTTTTCTTTTCCTGGACGCGGCACAGAGTGCTATTTTGCCGCATTTCAACAATATTTTGATGTACGGCGTCCTGCCCGGCGTTATGTTAATTCTCTTCGCCACAACAGTTTGGGAGCTAATTGAGCGCCGAAGGAGCCCTGCTGCTGTAGGGCGGCACTGAGGCATAATTTCCCGCGACGAAGTAATTGGCCAAAATCGGGTTTTTCAACGCCCTGCTAATTCAGCTTCAGCACGAAGGTCAGCATTACAAATCACGCAATACCCAGCCGCGATATCTCACAGTCTTGGGCTGTGAGATATTACGGCCAGCGCTTCATGACCTGACCACTGTCCGGCTCAAGCAGGGTGTTGAAAAAGCCGAGTTTGAGCCAAGTTCGAGGAGCGGGAATTCTGCCGAAGGAGCCCTACTGCTGTAGGGCGGCACTGAGGCATAATTTCCAGCGACGAAGTAATTGGCCAAAATCGGGTTTTTCAACGCCCTGCTAATTCAGCTTCAGCACGACCTCATAGTAGCCGTCCTGGAGCAGCACCAGGCGTTCAATGGTGAAGTACGGCAAGAGCCGTTCAAGTTCGTGCGGGCTAATGCGGGGGCAAGGAATGATTTCCTGATGTGTCATGCGGTAGCGTACGCTGCCATCGCTTGTATATTCAAAACGCCCGGGACGCGCCGGATACCTGACCAGCGCACAGAGCAGCAAGTGCACAAAGCTTGTGCTTGATATGGAACTCGCGAGCAAGCCGAAAAGCTCGACTATTTCTTTCGGCTGCAGGTAGTTCAGGATGTCCCAGGCAAGCACAAGGTCAAATGGTTTTGGCGCAGGAACTGTGCTCAAAGCATCGGCCAGGCGCCACTCCGTGCGATCTCCCATGCTTAGTGCGAGCATCGGATCCGCACCCAGATCTTCAAAGGCAATGACGCAGCGGCTGGTCCCCAGATTTGCCGTGGTCTCCTTGCTGCATGCCCCAAGGTCCAAAATGCGCACCTTCGTGACGCGCTTTTTTAGCTCCGCCGCAATACCGGCGAGTGCACCGGAAGTAAAGCTGCCTGTTTGAGGCGGCGTGCGCAAAGCGAGAATCTGGGGCTGCTTGCGCCCCGATTCTTCACTGTACAGCATCAGCGTTTTCCTGCTCGGCCTGAACTTCCTTGCGAAGGATCTCCCGCGTCTTCAGGCGCGACACTTCTTCACCGGCTTCGCGGACGTGCTGCATTGCTCCTTCGACCATATCGAGGTGCGGCTGCGGGTCCATGTCAATTGTTCCCTTAAGCTTCGCGCCGTTTTCCAGGCAAACTTGCGGGGCCGTGATATTGCCCCGCACATTGCCTGTCTCATGCACGACGACCTGCTCGCTTGCCTTCATGTCCCCCTGCAGTTCGCCGCGAATATGAATTTCCCGCGCAAAGATGTCACCGGTCATTGAACCGTGCGCACCTATTGTCACACAGTGCTGCTCGAAGCGGAGCGTCCCTTCGACTTTTCCCTCGAGCAGCAAGTCCTGTTCACCTTGCAGCTCACCGCGCATCGTTACCGGACGCCCGATGACTGACACTTCACCTGCGGCAGGCGCCGCATTTTTCGAAGAGGACAGAAACCCAGGCTCTTCTTCATTTCGTTTCCACATGATTTTTTCGTTACCTCCAGAATGTTCGTTCGTCTTTCGCTGACGCCTTATTTGCTGCCTGACCTGCCCGGCCCATAGAGGGGCCAAAACAGGCAAGCAAAACCCGGGCCAAAAACCGCTCCCGCACTCCAGTTCATGAAAACCACCTCGCACCAAAAACACTGCATGATTTCGCTCACTTGTGAGCATGAACGATGCATCACACTTGAGCCGGCGCATGAAGTGCCCAGTTAACTACCCGGAACTTAGGAAAAATAAGACCCATCAGGGTGCAAACGTTTGCGGCGCTTGCATCCACGCGGTGCAGGGCGCAAATCCTGTCCCATTTCCCTCTTCCCGCCGCACATCTTTGTCCAATACTGGACAGCTTTGTTATACTTGCACCTTCCCCGTCTCCGGGCTTCGGCCTAGCCTAACAAAGCTCTATTCATTTGATGCTTTTCTCTGGGCAAGTGATTCAGCCTGGCAGGCGTCTGATGAGGGGAAAACAGCATTAGGTTTTTGCATATGCTCTCGCTAAACCTCCGTGGCGCATCGCCGGCCTCTGCCAGTTTGCCTGGACAAAGGCAGGCGATGTGTCATGGCGGTCATGACATCACGAACGGGTTCGGCAAGCAGGAGATGTTCCATGCAAGCCCACGTTGGTTACAGGCTTGACGAACGGAACCTGAAGCCGGGGGAACGAATCGCCATCGACGAAGGGCAAATCCGCCTTTGGATCGATGGGACCGACCTCTGTGTGGAGGTTCCGTCCTCCGTCGTGACTGTCGGAGAGAGTAACTTCGAGAAGCACTGCGGCCCCTGGCCGACGGCTTCCAAAGACCGGCCATGGATTCGTCCGGCTGGACTGGGCAGGGATGTCTCGCGCAAGGCGCTTCGTGAAGGATTGCGCCTTGTTATCGGTGAACGGATTCGTGCGGTGGTCACGACCGTGACCAACAACGGTTCTCTCACGGCGAGGATTCAGTTGGAAGTACCAGATGGACCTTCCGATGAAGAGAGAACCGTAATCGAGACGCAGCATGCGTCTTGACTCATCCTCCGGGGCGAGCAGTTGCACCACGGATGGACAGGAACGAGGCAAATCGAGCAGTGGGCCCGGCAAGCGGAATGCAGGGCCCGGGTTGGGTTTAGGGACAGGCGATCGCTGTTTCCCCCGTCTCCCCCCCGGGTTATTTGCCAAGCTTTTCTTCACAAATCATGATGTCCCCATCGCATTTGAAAGCAAGATAATGACCCTAAATCAATAGGGTTTTATTAACAAAAACAGAAACGCTGTGGGGGGACAAGCTTCTAAACCAAGAGCGGTAATATATCGCTATGTGCGTAACAGCACAGCTTTTTATTCCGCTTAAGGATAGCCTGGTCACGAGGATTATGGAGATGAGAAGAATGACGCTCAACAGGAAAAGAACAGCAGCTTGTGCTGCGGCGTGCTTTATCACGCTTCTGTTGTCACTCTCCGCCTACCGGCCGACTAGTGATATCGCCGCTCCAAAGCCAGATGTTGCAGAAACCAGACAGCCGCAGCTTTCGAAGTTCGCAGCGCTGTGCACCGAAACCGTCTTGTCTGGGAATGAGCAAGACGAATTGTCCTCTGTGCTCCGGGAAGCGGCGAACCACCATGCAGTGGATGCAGCACTTCTCGCCGCGATGATGATTTCTGAGTCAGGATGTAAGAAAGACGCCCGTTCACATGCGGGAGCGCTAGGACTTATGCAGCTTATGCCTAGCACCGCAAAGTGGCTTGGCGTGTCCGACCCTATGTCAGTTCGTGAAAGCGTGAACGGCGGCGCAAAGTACTTGGCCCTGCTTCTTGAGAAATTTGATGGTAATTTAGAGCTTGCGCTTGCCGCGTATAATGCCGGACCAGCTACCATCCGGCGCTACCGCCGCATTCCTCCGTACCGGGAAACGCGCATGTATATCAAGCGTGTAATGGTTTATTACCAGGCGCTTCGCGAATCAGCTCAAACCGACGAACTCAGTGCCTGAGCACGGAGCGCTCTCCTAGACGATCAAGTCGCTCTTTGCTGCTGGAGCCAGTTTGCTTGCACCAAGCAGTATCGCTTGGGCATCATCGCGGATCATCGTTGAAAGACCGTTAATCAAACGCACATGACGCCCGACTTCCTCCCAGTTTTGGGAAGTCAAGTGCGCACGAAGTTCTTCGGCCAAACCACGCTGCTTAGAAACAATTTCTGAATACTGATTGACACGAGACAGCACATCGACCGGGACGCCTTCTTTTTGCGCGAGCACTTCCCGCGTAACGCTGATGCACTGTTCGAGTTGATCGAACGACTCTAACAACTTGTCAATTAATGGATTCGACATGCCGCTCTCCTCCCTAATGTCCGCCCCTCGCTCATCGCCCACGGCGTCAGTTCTTCTACAAAAACGGATAGAAAACAAGTTTACTTTTACCTGGTCCGCTAAGTCCGCGGACCGATTTCAAATAACACCCTAACCGGCAGACCCGCCGCACGGTCCTCATTAACTATTCGGGATTACTCGGACTATTGCTCCAAGCACGCAGCTAATTGCCTTAATCACTTGAATATTTCCAGCGCCGCAGTGCTTCGAACAAGACCACAGCCGCGGCCTGGCCCACATTGAGCGACTGAATCCGACCCGGCATCGGAATCTCAATCAGCACGTCGCACATACTCGCGGTCAGTCTCCGCAGCCCCTCCCCTTCGGAACCAAAGACAAACGCGGCGGGGCGGGGAATCTCAGCTTCGTACAGCACACGTGTACGCTCGCCCAGCGCCGCACCGGCGATCCAGTAACCCTGTCTTTTCAGCGTCTCCAGCACCCTGCTGAGGTTGGTCACCGCAGCCATGGGAATCAGTTCACTTGCGCCGGCGCTTGCCTTGCGCACAGCCGCAGTAACCGGAGCACTGCGGCGTTTCGGATACAAAATGCCGTCAGCCCCTGCTGCTTCAGCGGCCCTGGTAATGGAACCCAAATTCTGCGGGTCAACAATTTGATCGAGCACGACAAGCACACCCGCCGCTCCCGGCTTTAATCCGGCGCGGATTACTTCGTCCACACTCCACACACGCCGCTCGCGCAGCAGGGCAGCAATTCCTTGATCGTTTACCTCTGCTCCGAAGCGCTGCAAAAACTCTCTGGAGCAGCGTTTGACCGGCACTCCCTGCTCCCCGGCCTGCGCCAATGCCGTGCGCAGATCCTCAGAAAGCACCGCCCGATCGGCAACATAGATTGCCTCCAGCAGAGAAGCATTCTCGCGCAGCAGCTCCAACACTCCCTTGCGTCCCAGCACCGCGCGGTCCCGACCAAAGCTGCGCTGCCTGCACGGCGCATCTTCGCTTTTATGCCTGGCTGTTTTTTCCCATCGACTCATTGGCTTTCTCACCCGGTACCTTAGCGCGCCGCCCTCAGCGCGGTCCGGTGATAGACCGCAAATGTCTCGCGCACCGCATCGGCCATCAGCCGCACCGCACCGGCCTGGTCAAGCTCCAACCGCACGCGCCCTTTATCCGCTTCTTCAAGTGCGCTCACCAGCGCCTGGCTAATACTTTTCAATTCTTCCGGCTCGCATAAAAATAACCGCCCCGCAAGATCGCGCCGCCCGGCAAGCTCTTCATGCGGTCCGGAAACAACGACAGAGCCGCAAGCAAGCGCCTCAACAGCAGGCAGACCAAAACCCTCGGCCAAGGTGGGCACCAAGACCACTGCCGCGTTCCAATAGAGAAAAGGCATTTCCTCGCGGGCGCTCCACGGCAGAATCTTCCAGCATCCAGCATGAGGCACCACGCCGAGCTGCCGCTCAGCCGCGGATTTTGCGCGTGCGCTGTTCGCTTTTAAAACCAGTGTACGGTTACGCAACTTTTCCGGAAGCGCAAGCCACGCTTCCAGCGTTCGCGCCATGTTCTTTCGCGGATCGCTCGAGGCAAACACCAGCACATACCCTGGTTCAAGCTCGTTTCGTTGCAGCCAGGCCGCGTTTTCCCCGTCAAATTTGCCGCGTTCTTTGCCCAGCGCAAAGAAGCGCTCAAAAGAGTGATCCAAACCCAGAGGAATCGTGCTGATGCGCCCCCTGTCGAACTTATAGCGGCGGCAGATCTCCGCGGCTACTTCCTCGCAATCAGTAACGACATGGCTCACCCGGCGAAACTGCCAAGCGAACAGCGCGCGGTAATACATCCGTGTTAGCGCCGTCCAGGGCTTCACGCACCCCGATTGCGCCCTCTTTAGCGCCGCACTCTCAATGGGCCAAGCCTGATACAAGTCATGCACCGTAACAACTTGCGCAGCGCGCGCAGCAATAATCCCATAGTTTGCCGCACTGTGCAGGACATGCACACGGTCCCGGAGAAGCAGCACCGGCACGAGCATCTGATCCAAAAGAAGGTCTGCGTAGCGGCTAAACGACTCCGGAAGGAAACGTATCAACACCCGGCACTTTGCCCCGTTGGGCAGCACGCGGAAGCAACTCGCCGCGCCGAAGAACAAATCTACGCCTTTGGCGGCAAAGAGCACCGGCGCAAGTTCAAGCTCATCAAGTAAGGCCGGCTCGAATAGGCTTTTCGCGCCATAGAAAACCAGTTCCACTTCATCGCTGCGCTGGCGTTCAAGCAAACGGAAAAGCTCGGCGACAAGAGAGCGCGCGTAAACGGCAATGCCGCCCCCTCCGCCAGCATGACGGCCCAAGTAAATGCCAACCCGCATTAGTCCTAAATCCTGAGCTAGGGCATGAACAATAAAAAATAACCCGTTGCGCAGACATACCGGGATAGACCTATACTATGACCCGTAGATTCACTGTCAAATTATCTGTCCCGGTATGGTAATCGAATGCCCCTCGTGTAAAACGCGTTTTGCAATTGATGCACAGCAGCTCTCCGGCGCCGAGAACCCGCGGTTTCACTGTTCCCGCTGCGGTCATCTTTTTGAAATGCCCGAAAAGCAACCGCCGGAGCCGCCCGCTCCCGCACCGGACGCCGCACCGCAAGTCATGGCGCGCGCCGCAGCTGAACCAGAGATAGACAACGGAGATTTCTCATCTCCCGCTCTGCCGCCCGAGCCGGTTCCGGAGCAGCTTGCTCTTGCGGGACTGGAAGAACAGGACAGGTCATCAGCCCCCGCATCACGCGCCCAGAACTTCCGGCGCGATGAGATATCGGAGATGATGTCGTCTTTTGAAGAGGAGCCGCTGGTGACAGCTAGCTGGCCGGAGCAGTCGGGAGAACGCACCTATGAAGTTGACCTCAGCGCACTGCGCACCCAGCTGCTCCAGCACGAGAACCGCCGGCCGCTTGGACGGGAGCGAAGAACATTCCGTTCGGCTGAAGCAAGAATGCCGGCCCGGGACTATCTTGGTGCACAACAGATCGGCCCGGCGCGTGTGCGCCTTGCGCCTGATGCCGGCTCCGACCCGGCGTCAAGCTGGACGATTGGTCAATCCTTCAGCACACCGTCTTTCAGTGCGGCAGAGGAATCCAGCGCTGATTATTTGGCGGCAAAACCCGCGCAGATCGTGCCTTCCGAACTCTCGGCTGATGACTGCGCGATCAATGAGCCGTCTGTTTACGAAACTTTAACACCGGACTGGGCAGACACGGAGCTTGTTTACGATTCATGGAGCGGCGGCCGGTTCAATGAATATCCGGAAACCCTGACCGGCAGCGAACCCGGCGCCGGGCTGGGCGAGGACCAAACCGCTCTGGCATCGCCAAGCGCGGTTGACGCGAATTCAGCCGGCATCACCACGCACCGCGAGCTTCTGACGGAGACCCCTCTTTCCAGAGCACACAGCACACAGAACGCACCCGGCTGGCTTGGCGCAGCAGAAGCGGAAGATTCCTCCTCTGATGCAGGCTCCGCTGCGAGCGCATCCCGGCAGAGAAGGCGTCAAGCCTATCACGAGTCATTGGCGCTGGCTGTCGAGCAGGAGTTGAATGCGGGGTTTGCTGAACAAGACAGCGGCCTTGACGCAGGAGATTTTGACGCCACGAGCGCACAAGAGCTTTCCCGCTTCCGGCGTTTGCTCAACAGCATAAGACCAGTAGCCGTGTTTGCCGCGGTCCCTGCGCTTCTCGTGCTTTTATTCTGGACCTGGAGCCGTAATTTGGACAACAGTCCGCTTGCGTTGAAGCGCGTTTTTGCGCTGGATACGGCGCAGCTTCCGAAACTTCCTCCGCCGGGGCTTGTCCTTGTTGATGTTCGCTCTCAAGTCATTTCTCTGGACAACGGACGCAAGGTGCTTGAAGTGCGCGGCGAGCTGCTCAACGCCACGCTTAAGTCATTTGCCGATATCAAGCTTGAAGCCCGTATTTTTGACCAGCAGAACAATGTCCTTCATCAGCGCAGCGTTGATTTGAACAATCCCCTGGTCAACGCTTACCTAAATGCGCTCAGCGAAGATGCCATAGACAGTCTGCAGAGTTCCCGCGGCGCAGCCGAAGGGAACGTTAAACCCAATCAAAAAATACCGTTTCGTATCGTCTTTACCAAGCTGAGCGGCGCAGAGTCGTGGTTTGGTGCAAGGATACTGAGCGTGCTGTCCCTGTAGCAGCAGCGGCAGCACAAATACCGCCGGGGCAGAGCGGACTTGGTCAACTCTTTTGTTCCGGCTCGTCGCTTGCGGGGGAGGCATCGAGCGCTTTCGAGTCCCGGTAGCCCTTGCGGAAGTTCTTTATTCCTTCACCCAGCGCTGTGCCCAGTTCGGGGAGACGGCCTGCGCCAAAAACAAGGAGGATGACAAAAACAATGATAATCAGTTCCCAGAATCCTAGCCCGAACACGTTTCAACCTCGAAAATAATTAACTTGCGTCAAGTTGCCACAGCCGCCATTTGATTAGGGAAATAGTATGCGCCGGGGCCTCGGATGTGTCAATCAAGGGCCTGTGGCAAAATGGGATCCGGGGCCGCATTTTGCCGCAGGACCATTAAACAATGCTTTATGCTACCCTGCGCATGACGCGGAAACGCAGAACGATGTTGACTGAAAACGTGCAAATTCTGGAGAACTCTTTATTCGCTGCCGGCGCACCGGATGAGCCGGAGATGGGCCGCCGTTTGAGTCTTGCCGTTTGCGCCTCAATTCTCCTGCACTTGGCGCTTATTCTTGGCATCAACCTTACGCCGCACCCGCCCAAGCCCCCGCTTGAGGTTTCGCTTCTTTCATTGCATCGTCCCCAAGAATTACACGAAGCAAAAAAAACTCAGCGCGAAGAGAAGCGCACACTGCATATTGCGCCGCCGTCTGACGTTCCGGAAACTGCCCCACCGGAGAAAACCGAGTTTTTGTCGGACAAAAATACAAGCACCGAAAAACAGTCCGTCCGGCGCGGCATGCCGGAGGCGGGCATGCCTTCCCCGCAGCCGCGTGAGCAAAAGAAAGAAGCTGCAAAAGCAGCAGCGCCAGAAAAACCAGGAGGACATGATGTGAAACACGCGATGCGGCTTCGTCTCAGTGAAGACGAGCTTGCCGCAAAGCTCTCCGATATTAACCGTTCGCCTTCCCCGCCCAAAAATGATCAGGGCAAGTCAAAGAACCAGAACGGCGCCGCCCTTGATTCATCACGTGTCGCCAAGCTGCAGCAGCACGAACCTTTTCGCCGCAGCGCCCCTGATCCATTATTTTCCGGCCGTGCGGGAGTGCCCGATGTCGTGCCGAATATTCCTGACGGTGAAATCACCTTGCTTAACGCCAAAGCGGACCAGCATGCCGTGTTTGTCCGGCGAGTGGCGCTCCAGGTCTTCGGTGCGCTGCGCAAGATGAGCTGGGCAGAAGTCCCGCATGCGCAGCTTAGAGACGCCCGGGGATTTGCCACAGTCTATGCGACGATGTCCAAGGATGGAAAACTGCTCAGCGTCGAGCTTGACGATTCCTCCGGCTCACAGGCCTTCGACCGCATTCTGGTTCAAGCCGCAAAGAAAGGAACATGGGATCAAAACCCTCCGCCGCAAGCCGCCGCAAAAGACGGGGTGATTCATTTTGTTTTTCAAGCGCGGACCTGGGTCCGCTTCAGCGGCGAGACATACCGCGAATCGCGCTGGCTGCTTTTGGGAACAGGATTGTTGTAGTTCTACCCTTTTTGCAATGTCCGTTCTGGCACCGAGTGATGCGGTGATGCCATCAGCTCAATCTATGGACGCTCAGCGGACATAGCAAAAAGGGTAGAAGCGGAACGTGATAAATCCCATCTCTTCGTTTCCCGTTCCCGTGAGCAGTCATTTTCGTGCACGTGCACGTGCACGGGGAGACGGAGACGGAGACGGAGACGGAGACGGAGACGGAGACGGAGACGGAGACGGAGACGGAGACGGAGACGGAGACGGAGACGGAGACGGAGAAAATTGCGCTGATAAAAATGTTGTTGGCAAGCGCAAATCTTTCTCGCCTGCGTCAAGTTCGAGGAGCAGAAATTCTGCCGAAGGAGCCCTCCGGACAACAGGAGCGAGGTTCTAAGGGGGAAGTGGCCAAAATCGGGTATTGAACACCCTGCTCCCATTACTCCGTTAGGGTTGTGGATTTGAGCTGATTTTCGCTAAACGGGAATCGTGAGCCCTCGGCCTGAGCCATAGTGCCATAGAGCACAGAGGCGGTACGGCTCGGGCCGAAGGCAGCACAGTTTACTACTGTAAATGAGCAGCGGAGCGATGTCCCGTTTAGCGAAAATCGGCCAAAGACGCAGGCCTAACGGAGTAATGTTACCCCATGCTGGCGTTGCCCACCAGCACCTGCCGCGGCTTGGCGCCGTCGGCGGGACCGACCACCCCTTCGCGCTCCATCGTTTCGAGAATGCGTGCCGCGCGGTTGTAGCCGATGCGAAAGACGCGCTGGACCATGGATGTTGAAGCGAAGCCTTTTTCGATGACAAGATTTACTGCCTGGTCATAAAGCGCATCGTATTCGCCGTCATCGCCGCCTGCGCCCGCGCTGCCCGCTTCCGCCTCTTCCAGCCGTTCAATCATCTTCTCGATTGCCGCGTCATAATTCGGGCCGCCTTGAGCACGCAGCCAATCGACGACATCGTGCACCTCTTTATCCGAGACGTAAGGTGAATGCAGCCGCCGGACGCTGCCGACATGGGGCGACATAAAGAGCATGTCACCCATACCGAGCAGTTTATCCGCACCCGGAGTATCCATTACCGTGCGCGCATCAATCTTGCTGGCCACTTTAAACGAAATACGCGCCGGGAAATTCGCCTTAATTAAGCCGGTGATCACATTGACGCTCGGACGCTGGGTGGCCAACACGATATGCAGCCCCGCAGCGCGGCCTTTCTGGGCAAGCCGGGTAAGCAATTCTTCAATTTCGCGGCCCACCGTCAGCATCAAGTCGGCAAGCTCATCGACGACAATCACAATGCGCGCGAGCGTCTCGAATTCCACCCCCTGCTGCAGCTCCACCGCACGCAGCAAATACTCCGAGCCCCGGTCGAGCCCCTCATTCGGACTGCCCGTGGCTACAACGTCTTTCTCTTCCAGCTCAATGACCGCATCTTTCTTAGGTTTCTGCTTAAAAAACGCCTTGCCGTTTTTCGCTTTGTCCCCGACCAGACGGTTGTACATCGACAGGTCGCGCACACCAAGCGTCTTCATCAGTTGATAGCGCCGCTCCATTTCCTCAACCGCCCACCACAACACCCCGCGCGCGCGCTTCGGCTGCGTGATAACCGGCGCCTTCAGGTGCGGGATTCCCTCATAGACGCTCAGCTCGAGCATTTTCGGGTCAATGAGTACGAGCTGCAATTCTTTCGGTGAATAGCGAAAGAGCAGACTCATGAGCAGTGAGTTGATACAGACCGACTTGCCCGTTCCCGTAGCTCCGGCGATGAGCAAATGCGGCATCTTGGCCAAGGTTACCGCGTAAGGCTCACCGTAGGTATCCTTGCCCAAGGCCAACGTGAGCGGAGCCTGGCTGGTTTGAAACTCTTCGCTTTCCAGCACCTCTCGCAAACGAACGATCTCGCGGTGCGCGTTCGGCACCTCAATACCCACAGCTCCTTTGCCCGGAACCGGCGCGTATACGCGCACACTTTCCACTTTGAGCGCCAGCGCCAGATCGTCAGCAAGATTGACGATGCGCTGTACTTTAATTCCCGCCGCCGGTTCGAACTGATAAAGCGTAATCACCGGACCCGGATGCACCTCGGTTACCCGCCCGCCAATACGGAAATTGGCCAGTGCCACTTCCAGTTTCTTGCTGTTCTTGATCAGGTCGGTATCCTGGAGACTCGTGCCCGCACCTGCCTCGCCGCTGACCAGCAGGTCTGTGTTCGGCAGAACAAATTCTTTCTCAGGTTCTCCGCATTTCGACTTTGCGCCGCTGCGTCCTTTTTCCTTCAGCGCGTCAGCCTTGTCCGGCCGCGCGCCTTTTTTTCGAAGCGGTTTGACCGGTGATGCCGTTTTTTTTTGCCCCAACTTGCTGCGGCGCAAAATCAGCGGCGCCGCGCCGGAAGCTTTAGCCGGCGCTTCTCCAGCGCCCGCCATGACAAAGGCCGGACTCGCTGTCGCCGTGCCCTTTTCCTCTGGCTTAATTCCAGCAACCCATGCCGGCCCCGCACTTTGCGCACCGGCGTGCTGCGCGCCGGCTTTCGCGCGCCAAAACGGTGAGCCGAGGCCGCGCACCAACCGCACGGGCAGATAAAAAACTTCACGTATGGCGCGCCGGGCTAAAACCAGCAGCACGCAAACACCGCGGTAAAACCCGCGGCTAAAGAGCCGTCCGCCCCATGCTGCGCCGGCTACACCAAGACCCACAATCCACTGCGTCAGCGCAACTACCAACCCTGTGCCGCTGCCCGTTGCCACGCCGATTGAAAGTACAAAAAGGGCGCTGCAAAACAACACCGTGCCCGGCTCGTTAACCAAGCGCACCAGCACCACGGAGATGGCTGAACCCAAGGCCCCGCCGCCTTGGCTCCCGAAAGTCAAGGAAGCCACTCCGGCGCAGGACGCCGCCGCGACAAACAGCGCCGAGGTTGAGACAAAAAGTGAAACGAGTGAGCGCGAGCAAGCCGGCCAGCCATCGTTCCAAATTGTGCGTGCGAGCAAGAGCGACCAAAGCACTGTTACGAAAGAACACCACCCGAGCAGGCGGAACAAAAGCCGCGCCGTGGCCAGCCCCACCTCACCCATGATGTTCGGGGCGCGAAGAAATCCTGAATTTGCAGGCATGCCTTGTCCCGGCGGATAGGCCAGAAACGAATACAGTGACAGTGCAAGGAAAAGAGAAAGCACAAAAAAGAATACTGCCGCGGTCTCCCGGCCTAAACTAATTTCTCCGCTCACCTTGGGCGGTGGTTCCTTGAGCATCCGGCGCCGCGGAACATGCTTATTAACTTTTCTTTTCGATCTGCTCATGCGCGGGTATACCAACTCCACTTAGCAAATTAGTACAGAATTACGATTCTAACCAGCAGTTTTTTTTCCGCCCGCAGCAGACTGGATGCGAAAGACTTGCACAGCACCTGGCTAAATGCCGGATACCGGGAGCGTTTTGTGTGTTTATTTTAAGCAGCGTGAAGAAAAAACGCGAAGAAATCCACCCCGGCCTCACTCAGCAGTTTGCTCGCGCAAACGCTCTAACGCAGAAACGGCCTGACTGAAGCCGGTTTTGATTAGTTTGGCTGAGGATTCGTATCCGACACCGGATTTCATCTCCTGCGGCAGGCGGAAGAGATTCTCGCTCAGCGGCCTTTCGCGCTTATCGTAAACGGCGGTCCACAACACATCGCTCGTCTGCGGATTGAGCAGCCATAGCGTAAAATTCACACTGGCCGGATCGTTGGACCCGAAGCGCCCGCCCGTGGCTTCATTATAGCGCTCGATTACACCAAACAGCACCGCATCCACCGCAAGCCGCTTGCCGAATTCCACAGCTTTTTTTCGTTCCGCTTCGCGCATAGCCGACACGGCGTCCATTGCACGAACAGTTTCCGCCGGCGCCGCAGTGTTGACTACCTCCAGACTCGTTTGCAGATCCAAGAGGTCAATCAGCTCATCTGTGAGCTCCCGCCGCAGTGAAGCATCAAGCTGCGCCGACACTCCATTACTAAGCAGCATCACGGCTACCGAGCGGACGCTTGCCGGCTTGAATTTCTCTGATACCTCATAACTCAGCGGTTCTTTCACCAGCGGAGCCGGGCCGCCCGAGGCCGAATATCCCGCGCATGCCTGCAATAAAAAAGATACGAAAATACTCGTCAACAATGCTGAAATCGTAAGACTTGTTTGAACTTTCACGAAAAATTCCGCAAATAGCCGTTTCAATAGATGCCTTTACTCAACATCCCTTCCCTGCTACTGGTATCACGGTTGCTGATATAGGTCATCTCCTATGTTGCACCGTTATTGCTTGCACCTGACATCTAAGAGTTTCAGAATAAGCAGTAATCAGCAGACCCCATGCCGTGCGGCATGGCAAACATGCGTCCTAATGGTTTGCTGGTGGTTGCCCGCAGGCAATTGCGGTTATAGACTTTAGTTAGAACTGATTTGGATAAAAGAGGGCTTCGTTTTTCAGATGGCAACTTCGTATACAAAGTTAGATCAGGCGTTAAAGGATTTGATTGAAGCTTACACCGAGCTCGATGAGGAGATTGAGGACAAGTTCGGCGATGATGAAGAGTCTTTTTCTCACGCGATTATCGAGGCGCTGGAAACCGCGATCGAAAGCGCGGTCGAAGATTGCGAATCGAGCACCGGCACATTCGCGACAATTCTTTCCAGTTTGACCGAGGCTCTGGAGCAGCTCGATCCTTCGGCCTTCGAAGAAGACGACGAGGATGAAGAATACGAAGTGGAAGACGTTGACGATGCGGACGAAGACGTTGATCTCGACAGTGACGATTACGACATCGACGACGACGACGATGACATCGACATCGACGACGACGACGACGATGATGACGACGATTAACAGCACGCGGAGGGTCTAAAACTCCGCACGCCGAAGGTTATGTTCCCCGGTTCTCGCTCTTGGTTATGCATTCGAGCCGTCTTCCCGTGTGGGGTGCGGTATGGCACAGCAAGAACAGGAGGATTCAATGAATTGGAAAACTTCCGACGGCGGATGGAATCCGTATCTGGCGGGAGCGCTTTTGGGCGTGCTCGCTGTCGTTTCTGTGCTTGCAACTACTAGGATCTTGGGCAAAACGAGCTACCTGGGGACTTCAACAACTTTTGTCAGGGCCGCCGGACTCCTCGAGCGGACAGCCAGCCCGGATCAGGTCGCGGCGAACGAGTATTACACCAAAGAAAAAGTGAAGGTTGATTGGCAGTTCATGCTTGTCTGCGGCGTCTTCCTCGGCGCCATGATTTCCTCTCTCACCGATCGGAGTTTTAAGTTCGAGGCAGTGCCGCCGGCTTGGGCCGAGCGTTTCGGACCGTCCGCAGTAAAACGCGCCGGCGGTGCGATCGTTGGCGGAATTATTGCGATGGTTGGGGCGCGCATGGCAGACGGCTGCCCGAGCGGCCATGGCCTGAGCGGAATGATGCAAATGTCTGTCAGCGCTTTCGTTGCGCTGGCGATGTTCTTCGGGTTTGGCGTTCTGGTCGCGCACTTCGTTTACCGAAGGAGGCAGCAATGAGCACAGAGCAAATGCTTGGTCTAGGAACTGGCATCATCTTTGGCTTTCTGTTGCAGAAAGGCCGTGTACTGCGTTTTGAAAAGCAAATCGGCGCAATGCTGCTCAAGGATATGACAATTTTCAAGTTTATGCTCTCAGCAATTCTTGTCGGCATGGTGGGCATTTTAGTTCTCTCTCAGGCAGGAACGATCTCGCTGAGTCATAAACCGATGAACGTCGGCGCGGTGCTTCTCGGCGGCGCTCTGTTCGGCTGCGGCTGGGCGGTAATGGGCTACTGTCCCGGAACTTCGATCGGTGCGCTGGGTGAAGGACGCTGGCATGCGTTTTTCGCCGCTTTGGGCATGATCCTCGGAGCAGCGCTCTACGCCCGGCTCTATCCTTTTTTTAAGGCAACTGTGCTGGCCTGGCAAGACTACGGCAAAATCGGGCTGCCCGAAGCCCTCGGAATATCGCCGTGGGCTATCTTGCCGGTATTTTTTGCGGTGGTAATTGCTGTCTTCGTTTGGTTTGAGAAGAAGAATCTCTAGCAAACGCATTAATTCCAGCCGCCGCTGCAGCATTGCCGCTGTCATTTTCCACGGCATAGGCCACAACCCAAGCTGATACGGGCGAACTGAGAATACCGCAAACCAGAGAGGAATCTGAACACCATCGTCCTGCCCGATAATCAATCCCCTCTACGGCTCACGTCCCGGCTGCTGACTTTGGACACTCCCCGTTCCAGCAGTATGTGCAGAGCTTCTCACGCGGGATTCCGATAGCTTCAATCATGTCTTCGAGTTTCTGATAGCGCAGCGTTGTGACATTGATGTCTTTGGCTATCCAGTCCACCATCTTCTTGTATTTCGGTGAATTGCAATCGAGATACTCGCTGACATCCTCGATGTCCTTGCCTTCGATGTCCCGGATTGCACGACGTGCCACGAGTTCACTTTTCGATCGCGTGGAAAGATTGAACCGGCAGGGAAACATCAGGGGCGGGCAGGCCGGACGAACATGAATTTCCTTCGCTCCGGCATCCCAGAGCTTCTTGACGGTAAAATTCTTCAGTTGAGTCCCGCGCACGATCGAGTCTTCGCATAAGATTACCCGATTTCCTTCAGTGATCTCCTGCACCGGAATGAGTTTCATTGTCGCAATAAAGTCGCGCCGCTCCTGGGACGGCGGCGTGTAGCTCCGCCCATATCCCGGAGTATACTTGACCAGGGGGCGCCGGTAAGGCACTCCGCTTTCCATGGCATACCCAATCGCATGAGCCACACCGGAATCGGGAACACCGGCTGCCAAATCCGCGGTAATATCTTTGTCATGGCGAGCGAGCGCGCGCCCGCATTTTTCACGGACAGTTTCCACGTTGATGTCTTCGTATGTCGAACCGGGAAAGCCCGTGTAGATCCACATGAACGAACAAGACTGCTGTTCTGTGCGTCCGGGAGTTTGCTCCGCCAGACCGTGCTCGCTAAGCAGCACAATTTCCCCCGGGGCTAAGTGCTTGATGACCTTAAAACCGGTGTTGGGAAATGCCGTGCTTTCTGAGGCGACTGCATAACCTTCCTTGCCCGCGCCGATTGCCAGGTGGTTATAACCCCAGCGGTCGCGCGCCGCGTAAACACCGTCCCGGTTAAGCAGCAGCAGCGAACAGGACCCTTCTATTTCGTCAAACATCTTCTGGATGCCATGAACAATCGTCTCACCTTGCGCAATGATTTTTGCCACCAGCTCTGCTGAGTTGATCCCCCGCTTCCCCCCGGCTTCTGCAAAAGAAACGCCCTCACGAAGCATGCGCTGCGCAAGCTCCGGCGCATTTTCAATAAATCCCGTGGTGACCAGGCAAAATTCGCCCAGCCGCGATTTAAGGTAGATTGGCTGCTCGTCCGCCGAGCTAATCACGCCGATGCCCATGCTGCCTTTCATCTCGCGAACCTGCTCAAAGAATTTGGACTTGAACTGGCTGTGGCTGATGTTGTGAATCAAACGTGCGAAGTCCTTGCCGAGCACGGCTAAACCGCCGAACTCGGTACCGAGGTGTGAATGATAGTCTGTGCCGTAAAACAAGGTCTCCGCACAATCACCGTCTTTGACTAATCCGTAAACACCGCTCATTTGATGCCTCACTTGCGTATGACTGAATACTAAAAAAAACAGCCCCTCGGCTCTCAGCACAGCTAGCACATCATGACTCTTCTGTCATTCCGCCCGGCGGCAGCAATCTGCGCCGCGGCAACCAGGACTCAGGCGAAGAATTCAGCAGCATTCAAGGCTTTACCGCCGCTTGAAAAAGCGATAGCTTCAGCAATTGACTTTTACGACAAGTGAGCAGAGGTATGCTGATGAAACGTTTGGGGTTTGACAACGAGCGGTATTTGAATGCTCAGGCTAAAGCGATTATCAGCCGCGTTGAGAAGTTTTCCGGAAAACTTTATCTGGAATTTGGTGGTAAGCTGCTTCAGGACCTTCATGCCGCAAGGGTATTGCCCGGATATGACCCGGATGTAAAAATAAAACTCTTGCAGCGTTTGCGGGACATGTTGGAAATTGTCTTTTGCATTTGCGCTGATGACATCGAGCGCGGCAGAATCCGCGGCGACTTTGGCCTGACCTATGACGCGGCTTCGTTAAGAACCTTTGACGACCTGGAAGACTTCGGTTTCTCCATTTCCGCCGTGATTATCAACCGCTACCACGGCGAAAAGAGTGCGAAGCGCTTTATGGATTTCGTGCGCTCGCGCGGCATCGCTGTATATACGCAGCCGGAGATTCCCGGATATCCTGCCGATGTCGAAAAAATTGTCAGTGCCGAAGGATACGGCGCAAATCCCTTTGTCGAAACAAAGAAGCCGCTGGTTATTGTCACCGGCGCCGGTCCGGGAAGCGGCAAAATGTCGACCTGCCTTTCGCAGGTTTACCACCATCACATGCGCGGCCAGGATGCCGGCTTCGCTAAATTCGAGACTTTTCCCATCTGGAACCTGCCGCTCGACCATCCGGTCAACGTGGCCTATGAGGCGGCGACCGCCGATCTCAAGGACAAGAACCAAGTCGACCCGTTTCATCTTGAGGCTTATCACTGCGTGGCGATCAACTATAACCGCGACATTGAAAACTTCAGCATCATGAAGGAAATCATTTCGCGAATCGGCACCAACGGTTCGCCTTTTGCCGCATACCGCTCACCGACTGACATGGGCGTCAACATGGCAAAGGAAGGAATTGTCGATGACGCCGTTGTGCGCGAGGCGGCCAAGCAGGAAATCATCCGGCGCTACTTCCGTTATCATTGGGAATTCAAGCGCGGCATCGAATCAAAGGATACCGTGGAGATTTCGGAGAAGCTGCTGCGCAAGATTGGCGCAAAAGTGACCGACCGGCCGGCAGTTCCTGCGGCACGTGCTGCGGCGGAGAAAGCGAAAGAAAGCGGCAAAGGACACCGCGGCATTTACTGCGGGGCGGCGATTGCACTGCCCAGCGGCGAAATGGTCATTGGCATGAACACGCCACTGCTCCATGCTGAATCCGCCGTAATCCTCCATGCCCTGAAGAAGCTTGCGCAAATTCCCGATCAGATCGATCTCCTTCCGGAATCAATCATCAGCAGCATCGCGCTGCTCAAAAAGGACGTGCTGGGCGGACGAGCGGCCAGCCTCAATGTGGAAGAAGTCCTGATTGCCCTGTCGATGAGCGCGGCGACCAATCCGACTAGTGCGTACTGCATTAAAGCTGTAAAAGAGCTAGCCGGATGCGACATGCATACCACGCATATGATCGGACAAGGGGATGAAAATGGGCTGCGTAAATTGAAACTCAGTTTAACAACAGATGCACTGCCGACCTCACGCGGGTTCTATTACTGACCCCTTCCCACAACCGGCAATCGCTTTCGCCGTCCGCGTAAATATCTGGCGCAAGTGCTCCCAAAATACGACAAATATGCCTCAACGCGTAATACGAAGGCAGTCCAAAGGTGGTCCAAAGGTGTCAGGCCATATTGTAACCGCTTGTAATTCCAGGTGAATGCGCTCGATTCTTGATGAATTTGCTAACATTGCTATACTCGGCGCGGTTTAGCTTTTATCATTTGCGCATCCTGGCCTTTTGGACCGTGATTTCTGCCAGGCTGGGTTAACAAGACAATTTGCCGCACACGCAAAGACAACCCGGGTAGACGGAGAATTTCATCCTGCCCTTCAACCACCGCCGTTTTTGCGGTTTTGGTTTAAGTGCAGATGCTGCCGGAAGGTTTTTAGAGCGCCTTGCTCCAGTTCGCACGCGTGCAGTGCTTCAAAATGGGACGACTCCCGCTTTGAAGCACTGCACGCAAGAGCGGAGAACATGAAGATGGAAATGCAGGTAAGGATCCTGCGGCTTCGCGTTTTCCCTTCAGCGGCTTGACTGCAAGGAGCTCGTAATGAATCGCTGTTTCGTCCCTCTCCCTCTGGACTGTCTTCCGCCCGATGCGCGGGACCACGCACGGCGCCGGGCTGCCACAACGTTCAGGATGGCTGTGTCCATTCCTGATGCTGCGCCTTTTCACGCGCCGCCCGGCCTGGATACGGCGCGGGTCTGCAGCGCGCTGGATGAACTGGCCCACGAACTCCGCTGCGTCAGCAAGAAAAAGTGGGGCAGCCAGGCACAGACGCTGCTCGAGCACCGCCTCCCGCTCCAAACCCGCTCCATCGGTGAGATGCACGAGTCGTCCGACGCCGAAGCCGGCGAGTGGGTCGACCTCGTGGAGCTGGTCGAACAACTGGTGGACGATCTCACACAGGCCCAGCGCAAGCCGGGACCGAGGTCGAAGTACCTCCGGGCGCTCCGCGCCGCCGAAGACGCACGCGACGTGCTCTACGCGGTTGCGGCATACGAACTGCCGCCGGAACGCCGCTTGGTGCGGCTCGTCCTGGAAATCGACGCGCCGAAGGGCGTGGCCGGCGGCATCGCCGCGGCTGTTGCCCAAGGCGGCCTGCCCGCACTCGACAGCGCAATGGCCAGCGCTTTTGCCGCGCTCGGTTTTGAGCGCGAGGATCGTGACGGCCGGATGCTCTTTCACAGCGCGCGGTATCCCGGAGAAGCGTTTGTCGTTCCCTGCCGCAGCGCCAACCCCGCGCTGGGACAGAATGGGACCGCACCCGCGGAACAGCAGCCCCGGCGAAAGACTGTCGCGGCCAAGCCGGGAAAGCAAAAGCGGCGCGTACCGCGCATGAAGAAACCCGCCCGAAAAACGAAACCGGGAAGCCGCACGCCGAAGTAGAACTCGGACCGCAACCGCTTCGTGACGGCCCGGTCGAACAGAACCTGTTGGGCGGCACCCCGCTGCCCAACAGGTCTTCTTTTCCTATTTGTGCCGGTTGAGGAACTCAGGTTTTATCTCAGGTCCGCAGCAGCATTTGCGCTAAATCCTAATTTGCAGCGATGGCACACGAAGAACCACCGATATTTTCAGCAGAGCCGCAATTCTTTTGATTAGCAATAGACACCGGGCGCTGCGCCGGCACTCACGCGTTCAACAACGGCTGTAAAACTTGAACCAACGCATCCTTGGCCAGCGGTTTATTAAGATACCCGTTAAACGGGAACGATTTGGAAATTTCCTGCAGTTCTTTCTGTGAATAGGAAGATAGGGCGATAATCCATGGTCTGCGTCCGCTCAGCCTTTCAATTTCTCTGCTGGCTTCGATGCCATTCATGCGCGGCATATCGATGTCCATCAATATCAGATCAAAGCCGCAGCTCTTGGCCATTTCAACTGCCTCAATGCCGTCAGACGCAATTTGAAGCTGCACACCTAATTCGGCCAGCACTACAGAACTCGTCTTGCGGTGCAAAACATTGTCTTCGGCCAACAGGACCTTCAGATACGAGAGCTGCTCAATTTTCATGACGACGCCGGCTTCAGCAGTGCCTTCCTGCTTCTCCGCCGCTGGCAGCGTGAACCAAAAGCGGCTGCCCTTTCCCTTTTCGCTTTCAACACCGATTACGCCGCCGTTCTTCTCCACAAATTCCCGACAGAGGATCAGCCCCAGACCTGTTCCTTCTTCGTCACTGGTGCCGCGTGAGGACTCGACTTTCTCATCTATCTTAAAGAGCTTTTCCATGGTTCTGGGCGACATCCCGATGCCGGTGTCTTCAACTGAGACTTCGATAGACTCCCCAATACGCTTTGCCGAAACCGTGATGGTGTCGCCATCAGAAGTATATTTCACGGCATTGCCGATTAAGTTCCGGACCACAGTGACGATCAGCGCCGGATCGGCGTAAACAAAGAACGAGTCGGGCACGGAATTAATAATGCTTACTCCTTTCTGCCTAGCCGGTGAGTCCAACAGGCCGACACACTCTGCAATGGGTTTGCCGACAACGAAAGTTTCCGGTTTTACTTCAATTCTCCCCTGCTGACTGCGCGCCCAAGTCAAGAGCTGCTCCAGCAAGTTGTGCAAGGTTTTAGTGGTAACCCGCACAGCCTGCAGCATTGCCTCGTCCATGTCCGCACCCGAACGGATCAGGTCGTTAAAGAATATCGACAAGCTTCCCGCTGGTCCCCGCAGGTCATGTGCAATGATTGAAAAGAATTTGTTTTTTGTGGCGTTGGCAACTTCGAGCGCCTTGTTCGCCTCAGCCACCTCTTCCAGCTGTGCAGCCAGCTTAATCTCATACTGCTCATTCTTCCACCGCAGCTTAAACTGTTTAGCAAATGAACGATATATAACAAATGAGAACAGCGCTGAAATACACAAGACATTCATCATATACGCGCCCACCACCGTGAGATCCGTCAGAGAATGATGAGCCTGCAAATATGGCCAATGAATGGCGACAATTATTGCGACGACCGGAATTCCCGCCGCAATATAACGCGCTTTCCAGACCAGAAAGACAGCGGTACCAAGAAATACAGTTGAGTAACCCATGGAATAAAGGAGCAGATTGTCTGAAACTGCAACCATCAGACCGAGCGCTACCGTAAGAAGCATATAGCATGCGAACAATACACTCCGGATATTCCTTTGAATAAATGTTGTCTTATAGAATATCGCGGCAGTTAGTGTCGGCAGAGAGAAACTAAGACGCAGAAAAGTGAAATATTTGAAATGCGAATATTCTGTGATGTAATCGACATAGATCCACAGGAGGACCAGCACGCCTGCAACCAGCATGTAAAAGATGCCGTGGAGCGAAAGCGTTTCAAGAAATAGCTCCTCTACTCGCTCCTTATCGTCTTGCTGCAATGGCGTCGAGTCATTGTCCATTACGAATCAGTCGTCATCTCAGGGAAAAAGCTAAACCACATAAAGTAAAGGGTTTTTTGCGGGCGGACGCACTCGGATAAACCGCGGCAGATGATGTAGCCGCAAGTGACAGCACAGGGCTTGGCTCATTCTTCACCCACGACATCATTGCAGCATCCGTAAGCTGGAACCTTTATCTGCAACGTGATAGGATGCGTCCCTTAAGCTGCTGCTGGCTGCGCCCCGGCGCTCAGTGTTGTTTTCATCAGTGTTGTTTTCATCAGTGTTGTTGTCCTCACATCTTAAATTTCGAGTTTTCCCCGATCAAGCTTGCTGGCTTGGGGACAAAACAGACTGAATCAGTCGGAGAGTTCGTAGAAGGACTCTCTCTGTTCTCTTCCATATCGAACCGGGTATTCAAACACCGTGCGTACCCCAATCTTGCTTCGCGCAGCGCGATTGGGGACGCGTACGGTCCGTACCGAAAAAGAAGGTAAGAAATGGAGGTTTCCGGCATGAGGAAGAGATTCACAATGCCGCCGTGGTCGAATTTCCTGGCTTTCCTGCCGCTTCTGCCCGGATTGCTGGTGCTATGGAAGCTCACGCTCACCGCGCCGGTCTCCGGTGCACCGGAGTGGGTGGGACGGTTGACGCTGCTCATCTTCGCTGTTCCCTGGACAGCCGCCGTGTTGTCACTCATCTGCCCGCGGTGGATCACTTATGAACACGTCGCTGTGGCAGAAGCTGATGCACCGCTTTGCAATCCTTTGGGCGCACCTCACCCGAAAGGCTGGAGAACATTCGTCGCGCAAGACGGGAAAATCTTCTCTGTCCCGTCCCAAGTGTTCGCGAGAATTACCGGGTTAAACGGGTCGCTCACCGGGCAGCGGTTCTTCTTGGGATATCTCCGCCCCGATGAGGCAGGCTGCGTCCACCGGGTCGTGACGATCGAAGCAGAGTAGACCTTTCCAGTTTTCAGACGGTACGGATTCGTACCGTCTTCGTTCACGCACAGATAAAGCATTGGGCACATCCCCGGACGCAAGATAACAACTCCCTAATAAAACCATTCTGTTTCAAAACGCCGCCATTGATCAGCTCATTATGCGGCCCTGCCGGCGCATAACATCTCTTGGATGCTGCCTGGCTGGCTGGTCCATCGGGCCGCAGCGCATGCGCTCCACGGGTTTAATAAGGGAGGAGGTTTTATGTGTGTCTTTTCCAGCGTGCGCGCCGCAGCTGCTTTTTGTGTCTTTTCAGTCATTTCTTCGAATCTGCCGGCCTATGCTCAGTCTAGTGTTGCGAACACATGCCGCTGTGCAACATACGAATTGATCTGCGGCTCGTCTTCTGAAGTGAGCGCGGCCTGCGGGGGTGATTATCAGGCATGCGCCCTCCAGGATACCTGCCGCATCTACGCGCTGAACGAGATATGCGTGTCGCAAGGCCTAACCGCCGGCATACGCAATACGCAAGACGACCAAGCGCAAAGCTGCGCTCCTGCCGAATATGCACTCTTAGAAGATGTGCCCGAGTCGTTTATCTACCGCAGTATTTACGAGTGCTGTGTAAAAAAGCATGAAATCGCTCATCTCTGCGATACGCGCGATTTCCGCACGACACCTCAGGACTGCGTGGAAGTGCCGGCGCAAAGCACCTCTCACCACTGCATGCGCGAGGCCGCAGTCGCCGTTTGCAGGGATCACCCGGATCATCCTGTCTGCCGCGAGCTGTGCTACGGCACATTTGCCGAGGCACTGCTCTATCAGCGCTACGACTGCACCTGCACGGCAGCCGGACCAAACGCAAATCCTTCCCGCGAGATGTGCGATAGCTGCGAAACCCAATGCAAGCAGTTCTCCAATCCTCAGGCCGCCATAAATCAGGTCCCCACCGAGTGCCAGCCGATGCTTCAGGAATCTGCAATGCCCGACTATACAAACACTGCGTGCTCTGCCGCTTATGACATGCAGCGCTGCAAAAAGCCCACACCCTCGCCTACGCCCGTACCGTCGTCTACCCCAACATCACCGCCGGCAACCCCAAGCTCAACACCGAGCCCGGGTATGACATCGAGCCCAACACCAAATCCAACTGCAACTCCGGCATACACACCGAATCCAACCTATTCGGCAACCTCGACACCTTCTCCGGCATTATCTCCCGTGCCGTCGTCTACCCCAGGTGCGACGCCTTCTTCCACGCTATCACCAGCGCCAGACCATACAACTACGCCTTCGACCACTCCGGTTCCAGCTGCTACCACAACATATTATTCGACACCAAGCCCTACCTGGACTCCGCAGACAACCCCCGCATCCACGTCTACACCACATGAGACATTGACCCCAATACCGCCGGCTGTTCCATATCTTACGTCCACACCCAGCGAAACTCCGGCATACTTTCCAACCGGCAGCGATACTCCACCTCCAGTGCCCACGCAGACTTAGCTCCCATGCGAAGCTACAGCCGTCCGCTGCCGTAATCTTCTTCCGGCTTTATCCCTTAGCCGTGCTCGCTGTGCTATCTTAAAAACAGATAACCTGCTCCGGGCTGAGAACCGGGCCGGTTGCGAACGGGCAGATTAAGGGAGAACCGTATGGACGAACAGGAACTGCGAAGATCGCTGGAAGAAATTCATGTCGAACTGCTGGCTATGGCTCCGCTGGATGAGGCAGGACAAGAAGAGGTCGATAAGTTCGCCGCCTATCTGCGAGACATCCTGGCCAGCGAGGATCTGAGTGATTATGAGGGGACATTAGCGGGCTTTCTCGAAGAAAATGTCGAGGCCTGGGAGACGAATCATCCCCGCCTGGCGCAGATTGTCTCCGAGACGCTGCACCTGCTGAATAGTATCGGCATGTAGGGTTTGATACGAAGCTCTCCGCCCCAGGCCGCCGATCTTGCATGGTCGAGCCATTTTCTTTGCTAAGCTCTCTTTTCGGGATACGCCTGGGTTTCCAGCCTGCTCTGCTCTATTTGTGCTGACTGCTGGCTGTCGCCGGAAAAAACAGGTATTCTGTCCGGTCTGTTCTTTACCACCCATTTCATAATGCAAACTGAATTTAACGTTCCCGCTGCAGGCTCCGGCGTGCTGCGGGAAACGGAACGGCAAAGGTTTTGTTTCTTAACCGGCGGCTTAATGGAAGCAGCCGGACCGCAGTTCAGGAGCCAAGGATTTGCAGGAAGGAGATGTCTGATGTCCCCCACTACGCAAGCTCTGCGGGTCGTTCAAGAGGGCGCGTTCGAACCGGCTTTTCTAACCAGCGATCCCGGGCTTTCCCGGCAGCTCGCTCAGCTCTGGAAGATAGCCCGCGCTGACGCCCCGTTTCTCATTACCGGACCAACGGGCACCGGGAAGTCGCTGCTTGCCCGCGACGCACATGAGGCAAGCCGCCGGGCCGGGCGTCCGTTCGTCGTCGTGGACTGCCCATCGCTCCCGGCGGATCTGGCCGAGTCGATTCTCTTCGGCCACGAGAAGGGGGCGTTCACCGGAGCAGACGCAAAAAAACTGGGGCTGCTCGCCACCGCGGACGGCGGCACGGTGCTACTCGATGAGCTCGCCGACCTGCCGCTCGGCATTCAGGCCAAGCTCTTGCGGGTGATTCAGGAGAAGGTGTTTCGCAGAGTCAGCGCCAATGACGAGGAGCAGCTCGATGTGCGCTTCATCGGCGCAACAAACAAGGACCTCGCCGGGATGGTCCAGCAAGGCTCGTTCAGGCTGGATCTCTACCACCGGCTTTGCACATGGACGCTCAGCCTGCCCCCGCTTGCTGCGCGGCCCGGCGACATCCGCTTGCTTGCCGCCGCCCACCTGCGCAAGCAAGGCCTCGTGCTTGAAAACGAACTTACCCCAGAGGCGATAGCCGCCCTGCAAGGCCACGACTGGCCGGGAAATGTGCGCGAACTGGAGAACGTGCTGAACGCGGCTCTTGCGCTTCGCGACGGACCGAAGGTCGAAGCAAGCGACTTGCGCTTCCAGCGAAGCAAAGAGTACCCGGTGCTGCATCTTCCCGACCAGATCGCCATCGGCACACCCTTGGGCATTCGCGCCGGAGACAACTTCCATGCCGCGCAAAAATTGCTCGTCGAGGCAACGTATCGCGCGTGCGGCGACAACTACTCCGCTGCCGCACGCTGCCTCGGCGTGACGCGGTCGACTGTGCGCCGCATTCTCGGCGTATGAGACGTGGTTTATCTGAGCGGCTTGCGTGTAATTCTTGCTGCTTTCTTGGTTTTGGGAGATGTTCTGCCGCTCCGTCTCCCAGACCGCGATTACCTTCCCGTCTTCGTCTTAGCGCGCTCAGACACCCACTCGCCGGATATTCTGCAGCATACTTCGCCGATATCTTCGCCTTGGCCGTATTCTTCGCCTCAGCCTCAGCCTCGCTATTATGATTATCGTTAGGTGTAAACGTTATTCAGGAATTGACCGGCCACGAATAAGGCGGGGGCTGAGGCCAGGAATAAGGCAAAGACGAAGGCTAAGGCGGAGGCTGAGAGTTGTAGCTCCCGCCCCAAAAAAAACTTCGCCGATATCTTCGCCTCAGCCTCAGCCTTGAACCGAGCGGAATCGCTTGCAGTCACGATTACGAGAAGACGGAGAATACGTCGAATTACGCCGGCGAGTGATCAAGCGCAATTAACGGAAGCATTCGATGAGCTGCTGCATATTCTCGGGAATAGGCGCAACGAAACTCACTTCGCCGCCGCTTGTCGGATGAAGAAAAGAAAGCTTCTGCGCATGCAGAGCCTGGCGCCCGAAGGACTTCACCGCAGCGCGAAGCGCCTGGGGTAAGCTTGCGGGCGGCCTGCCGTAGATCGGATCGCCTACGATCGGCGCATTCATCTGCTGGAGATGCACCCGGATCTGATGCGTGCGTCCGGTCCCCAGAGAAAGCTCAAGGAGAAAGCCATGCCGCAAGCGTTCCACGATGCGCCATTCGGTCAGCGCCGCACGGCCCCCGGTTGTCACAACTCCCATCTTCTTCCGGTCCCCAGGATGACGCCCTATCGGAAGCTCAATCACACCGCTTTCCTCACGCAGCGCACCGCTGTTTCCCACCGGAAGCGCCGTGGTCAACGCCAAGTATTTGCGGCAAATCGTGCGCGGCGGAAGAAACTGCCGCACGAGCGCCTGATACGCCCGGTCGGTTTTCGCCACAACCATCAGGCCGCTGGTGTCCTTGTCCAGCCGGTGCACAATGCCGGGACGCAGCGCATCGCCGACCTGACGCAGCTCATCACCGAGATACGCCAGCAGTCCCTGAACGAGCGTGCCCCGCTCCTGTCCCGCACCGGGATGGACAACTACACCCGCAGGCTTGTTTAACACCAGCAGTTCTGCATCCTCATACACCGCCTCGATTGCCACCGTCGAATCGGGTTCGAGAACAAGGGTCCGTGCGGGTGGAACCGCGATACTGAGCAGCGCTCCCGGCGGCGCACATGCCGCGCTCCGGGTTACAGCTTGATAGTTCACTTGCACAAAGCCGCTGGCAATCCACTGCGCAACTTTAGAGCGCGTAGGAACCACGCCGCATCCAGGCAGCACGCCGCCCGCGGCATCGGCCTCCTCTTGGAGCAGGCGGCAGACAAGGGTATCGAGCCGCGTCTTTTCGCCGCTTTGCGGCACTTCAAACTCATAATCGGCTTCCTCAGACTTGTCGACCGGCTCCTGCTCCATTCAACTGCTCTCCGGGAACTTGTATAAACCGCGCAGATCAAGTTCGCGCTGCGCCGCTTCCACATCGCGCACAAGCTGTTCGCGCAGAGCTTCCGCCCCGGCAAACTTATGCTCGGGTCTGAGAAACGAGACAAACTCGACCCGGATTCGCTCCCGGTACAAGCGGTAGCCGCTGCCGCCAAGCAGGTGCGTCTCCACAAGACGCCGCGCACCGCCGAAAGTCGGACTGCACCCGATGTTTGTCACCGCGGGAATAACCAGGTCACGCCAATACACCCGTGCGGCATAAACTCCATCCGGCGGAAGAAGCTGGCGGTGGGGCAGGAGATTCGCTGTCGGAAATCCCAGTGCCCGGCCCCGCTTGTCCCCGGAACGCACCTTGCCGGAGAAAACAAAACGGCGGCCAAGGAGCGCTTCCAGGCGTGTAAAATCTCCTTCAACTAATGCGCGCTTGACCAGACTCGTGCTCACCCGCACGCCTTCTCGAATCACAGGAGGCACCGTGATTGCGCGAAATCCATGCTTCTTTGCCAGCTTGTGCAGCAGCTCTGCATCACCGCGCTGCGCCGCGCCGAAGCGCCAGTCATCACCAACAACAACCACGCGCACGCCAAGGGCGCCAACTAGATACTGCTCAACGAACTGCTCTGGACTAAGCGCGGCAAAAGCTGACGAAAACTTGAGCCGGAGCGCAAAGTCGAATCCAAAATCCCCGGCAAGTTCAAGCCTGCGCGAAAGCGGGTGGACGAGCCAGAAACGCGGATCATTGTCCCATGTCCGGGGGGATACACCACTTAGTGCGTGGCGCGGATGGGGATAGAAAGTCAAAAGGCCAGAAAACGGGGGGGCGCCGGGCTGCGCAATTTGCGAAAGCTCGGCATGCAGGCGCGAAAAAAGCTCCTGATGCCCGAGATGCATTCCGTCGAAATTGCCGATGGTGACGCCGCATGTCCGGGGCGAAGCAAGCTGAGCCCGAAAATCAGCCGCGCGGCACTGTTCTAGCGAACGAATGAAGCGCACGGCCGGGCACTATCTTTTTCGCGCGGGAGCAGCCGGAGCCCTGACCGGCTTTTTGTACTCAGCGAGCCTTGTTCTCGCCCGCGCCGCATAAACCGATTTCGGATGCTCGTCGACGAGCTTCTGCCAGCTCAACGCTGCGTCTTTGGGCGTGCCGGCCTTCACGAAAGACTCACCGAGATAATAGAGCGCAGCCGGAACCATATCTTCGGCTGGATACTTCTGAAATACTTCGCTGAACGCAACGACCGCGCGGTCGTACTGGCCGAGCTTGGTGCAGGCGATGCCCAGCCAAAACAACGCATTGTCCGTAAATGCCGTACCAGGATTCTGGTCCACAAAACGCGCAAAAAGCTTGCGTGATTCTTCGATGTCGCCGCCCCGCAAGAATCCAAGAGCTTGGCGGTACATCTCTGCCGCAGGACCGGCGATCGCTGCGATTGCTTCTTCATCCTGCGTCAGCAAATCCTCCGGCACACCCGGCGGCGGCGGCACGCGCGTACCGAGGCGCTGCAAGCTCCGTTCCAACTCCTTTGTCTTGCCCATTGTCTGGCGCTCAATCTGCTCGACCTTGCCGGCCAGCATACGCAAATCTGCGCGGATTTCATCGAGCGCAGCGGTGTGATCAGCCTGAATTCTTCTCAGCTCGCCCACGGAAGCATCCAAGTCATCGAGGCGCTTCGTTGAGCAACCGCTCAGCATGATTAGCGCAGCGATGAACACGCAGAAAAGGAAACTGTGATTTTCACTCATACGCATCAACAGAAAATCGAACAACGAACATTAACAAAGAAGAGGCGGTCTTGGCGTGCTGACCATGCTGCCGGTGAAGCCGGCACCGGCAGCGGGCAAAGCACCCGCCGCCGGCAGACCGGAACCGGCAGCACAACTCAGGAAACTACTGCTGCCTTATCCGTTACTGCTGAACCGAAAAATGCGCCCGGCGGTTTTGTGACCAAGCACTTTCGTTGTGTCCCGGATCGAGCGGCAGTTCTTCACCATAGCTCACGACTTTCATCCGGTCGCTTCGCACGCCGAGGCTGCGCAGCACATCACCTGCGGCCTGGGCGCGGCGCTGTCCGAGCGCCATGTTGTATTCGTTTGTCCCGCGCTCATCGCAGTGACCTTCGACGACAACTTTCATGCTCGGATTGTCAAGCAGCCAGCGTCCGTTTTCGCGAAGCGTGGTCTGCGCCGCTGAACTAATCGCTGATGAATCATAATCAAAGTTAATATCTTTCAGTTCCGAACCCGGCTCGGCGAGCGGAATGTTTCCCTCACCCATGGCATCACCGGTACCCAGACCGTCTTTGCCGGACTTCGAACAGCCAACAACAAACATCAGCGTCACTACGACCGCTGCTAAAGTAACCCTACGCATCAGCTCCTCCTATCAGAGACAATAAATAACACCACGATTGGTACTCTCTTAAAGGTGCATCTCTCCCCGTCCGGACAAATCTCCTCGACGCCGAGCACCTTAAAGGGCACGCACCTGCCGCACACCTTTGTCACCGCTTAACGTAATTGAAAATTCGACCCGGCGAAGAGAAACGCAACTTCATTTAACTTGCTCTAAATACCCACAAGTATCAGATCAAGGCAAACAAAATAATGGCTTAGCCGGGCTTAAAAGATTGTGACTTTTGTCACACCCGCGAAAAAAACTACTCGTTCAAAGGAGACCAGGCCGGCTGACTGTCTTCCGATTTGGAAAACGTCACCCGCGTCGGACTTCCACCCAAGAGTGAAAGCACCGCAATATTCTTGCCGCCGCCCACGCCCATACTTGAGCTAAACGCTATGAAACGACCGTCGGGCGACCAGCTCGGGTCTTCGTTGTTGCCGGAAAAGGTAAGCTGCACGGCAGCTCCGCCTTGCGGCGAACCGATAAAGAGCTGGAAGCCTCCCATGCGGCAGACAAATGCGATCTTATCGCCGCGCGGCGACCACGCCGGGGAAGTGCAGTAATTACTCTCGGCAAAACTGATGCGCGTCGCCGCCCCGCCGCTCGTTGACGCAACAAAAATCTGCGGACCACCAAGCCGGTTAGAACAAAACGCGAACTGAGAGCCATCTGGCGACAGCGACGGCGAAACATCAATGGCGCTGCCTTCCGTCAAACGCTTAAGAATCTTGCCGGAATAATCCATCAGCACAATTTTAGAGGTGCCGTTTATTGTTACCGAACTGATCAGAGAATTTGACCCCGGCATGAACTTTGAGCCGATTTCCAACCCCTCCATCCTGGTTACCTGGCGCGGGGAGCCGCCTGAGGATGGAATTATATACACCTCTGGTGTTCTTGTGCGATAGGAGGTGTAAACCAGGCGATCTGCTCCCGGAGACCACGCCGGGGAAATCGCTAATCCGCGATCTTGCGTCAACTGCTTGACGTTTGAACCATCCAGGTCCATGACAAACAGCTCTTTAAACCGGCCTACTTTAGAGACATAGGCGATGCGCGTGCCAAAGACTCCTTTCTCACCAGTGAAGTAGCCGATAA
>JAKPSH010000105.1 GCA_029555385.1 Pseudomonadota bacterium | reverse complement strand
GGTCGGGTTCGCGCAGCGGCGCCCACAAGCCTCCGGTCTCCTTCGCCACGCGATAAAATGCGTCGTTAGGACCATAAAACACCTGGTTCTTGTAATAGCGGCTGGCCCCGAGCAATGTTGTGGCCGCGTAAAGCGCACAGCATGGATCCTTGCATTCTAAAGCAGTGAGAAAACCCACCATGCAGGCGCTGACGTTCGCTTCTTGCGCGCAGCACGACATGTATTCGTTGAGCGCCTCAAGCGCGGGCGGATCGAATAAGAAACCAAGAAAATTCCCTGTGCTGATATATCCCACCCCCCGCATATGCGGCTCACCGATCGTCAAGTCGCCGCAGGCACCTGCTTGCCCCAGCATTTCGTGCGCCGTGTGAAACGTATCGTCAATGACATCAAGATACTCTTGGCTGGCGCAGTCATCGTAGGTGTATGGCAGTTGATTCAATCTGGCAATGCGGTCCCTCATACAATCCGCAGTGGCTGTGTCGCTTGTTGTCAAATTCAGCGTATGCGCTCCAACTTCTACATCGTACAGCACAACATGAACCGGCATTCTTTTTTCTGCATAATGCGGAACTCCCCCAGTGCTGCCTGCGGAAAAAAGCCGCTCCACTGCCAGTCGCCAATAGTACTCCACGGTAAGACACCGATTGGAGACCGGCTCGGCAGCACTCCCGGTGCAGTTGGGCAAGCCATCAGTGAAAAGCATGGCGAAGCTTTTCGTATTCGGCACCTGCGCATTATCCAAAAGCTCAAACGTGCGATCCATAGCCGGCTGCATATCGGTCACATCGTTCCAGTCACCAAGCGGATAAATTTCATTATTCGGTTGGACCGTCCCGCGGGAAAACAAAAACCGGCTAAACAACGAACTTTTTGCGGAATCCGCCGCCTTGGCGGGCGTTACCTTGGGATCCGTTGCTTCGATTAGCGCTGTATAATCTTGGCTAAGTAAGAATATCCGGCTCAATTTATTCGCGGCATCCGGGAAAAGCTCCCAGTCAAACGCAAGCAAGCCGATTTGATCACCCTTACCCCAGCGCCGGAACACCCTGGCCGCATAATGAATGCCGTTGAGAATCGAAAAGAGCGGTTCCGCGCCTCTCACGTAGCTGCTGCCCGGCGCCGCTGATAAATCAACATACATCTTCTGCTGATCAATAGTGCCTGAGGAGAAGCCGCCGACGGATACATTTAGCGGCTGATAATCGTTCTTACAGTGCAGCACGCTTCGTGACAGATCGCAGCCGGCATCCGCCAACCCCTGGTAATCACAATAATTGGTCATGCAAGTGGTATAGTCTCCAGCCTTAAACACAGGACAAATACGATCATCAGGGAACGGATGCTCGGTCGCCGTTTCATCCTGGCACACTGGGTCGCTCAGACTCCGCATCGTATCGTTCGACATTACTGCCCCGATAATATCGAGAAAACCAACAGCAGCAGCATCGATCATACCCATAGTTCCGAACATTTGTGCATAGAATGGATCTGCTTGAATTTGATTCGGGCAAAAGCGTTTGCAGCTCGGATCGACATCCTTGTCCCGGAAGGCAAACTCCGACTTCAAACCAGGAACAAACGCACCGCTCACCGGATCTCTTACCGAACGCCGCAAATGCGTATCCCGGTGGATGGATGGAGATAAGTCCAGCATAAAGACCGAATTCATCGGCGCAATCCACGCGGTGGCCATACCGGTGAGGCGCCACTGAGCGGCGCTGAATACCTGCGCAAAAACAAATTGCAGAGGCGAACGAAGAGCAGTGGTTACCCGGAAGGCATTCGCACCCGTGATTGGCACAGCTTCCCCTTCCGGAACATCGCTTTCGCGAAGCGGAACAAAACAAGGCAAATCCCCGGCGGCACTGCATCCGTCCACACCTTGTCCAGCCGGCGGAGCACCATCTTCCCGCCGGTACCATCGTCCCGGCTCCAGCGTGCCCCCTTGATTCAGGTCACCTTGACACCATGCTGCGCTGCAGTCGGCGAGCTTGAGCTTAAGATGTCCGAGCGGCGCAGCCTCACCCGTTCGTCCCAGGATTCTGCCGAGTTCAGCCACTCCATTCGCTTCACCTTCCACCTCAAGCAGCAGGTCGCGATAGGCGACATCATCGCTGTCGCTTCCTTCCAGGACGGAGCGCTCTACCTCAACTGCCCGCTTGACCAGCCGCTGAGCTGCCGTTAATGCCGCCTGTTCCGAAGCCAAAACTAGTTGGCGGCGGGTCGTTGTGGCAATCACGCTGTCCACGACTAAACCGAGCAGGCTAATCAGCAGCACGATCATAATGACGATCATGATCATTGACAGTCCGGCGTCGCCAAGACACAGCCGCCAAGATCGGTTCGGGAGTTGAGAATTGCCTGCGTTTTTCATTTGTCCTCTGTAATGAAATAGATGTCTTGTCCAGCGACAAACTGCCGAGTCATCAGCGCACGACTTCCGGAACATCCTGATCTGTAAAAGCCACCTCCCTAAAACCGAAGGCCTCGCCGCGAAGCCGCAGCGGCGCCGCAAACGGAATTTGGAGCCGCACTTCAGCAAATACCCGCACCCCGATAGGACAGGCAACCATTAATTCCGCGATAGAGCCAGCGCCGCCGAGGCTGCGGCAAGCCGGCAAAGGATGCTGATCAAATACCGTCCCGGCGCCCTGACCAGGACGAACCAACGTCACGGCAACAATGCTGGCCCAGCCACTGCCCGCTCCGTCAGTAAGCAGCGTTGCCAGGGGCAGCACTTTCGCGGTGTTAATTACGGCAGTTTTCGCTGCATTATACTTTGTACTAGTACTATCCTGTTCAATATCCGTGATTTTCACCGCTTGATTAAGCCCTTCTTTCGCGCCCGCAACAAGCAATCCCTGGATCACCAAAATACGAGCGAGCTCGATAAAGGCAAAAAGCACAATAAGCAGCGCCGGCAGAACCAACGCTGCTTCGATAATTGTGGCCCCATCTTCTCTGCTGGCAGTATACTGTCCAACCATGATCAAGCCGGAGTATTTGTGCACATCGTGTTCGCAAGATTAATCAGAAGGCCCTGGCTGAGAACCGTACCTGGAGTGATGCTTTGACAAGAGCCAAGATTGAACTGACCTCGCAGCATGGTCTCGTCTGCGGCGCTTAGCCCAAGTTTTGCACCTGTATCAGAAATCGAGCCGACTGCCTGTATGCGCAGTCCGACTCCACCCGCTTGCGATAGCAGCAGGGAACGATAGTGCGCCGTAACAGCATAATGAATTGTCGGCCACGGGGCAGAACCCGCTGCCGCATCAACTCTCGACACCTGTTCGAATCCGGCGATCCATCGTGGAAAGAGCGCAGCCAAGGTATTGGCGCGATCATGAATCAAAAGCTGCTTCGCATCGGCGCAACCCGACCCCCCGGGACTTACAACTACATCACCATTACTGCGAAAGGTGGTTTGAGTCTGACAGACTGAGCCCACAACAAGTCCGTCAAGATGAACACCCAACGCCGCGGCATCACGCGCGACCTGGACAAAACGGAAATAAGTATCTAATCCCAGACCGAGATCAACCAGGCACAAGAACAACCCGACAAGAAGGGGAAGACATATTGCCAGTTCGATAATCGCCAGGCCATCCTGCCGCAAATCAGCATCGTACGAATCCCGCTTAACCCGGATAAGCTTCACGTGAACTGATGAACTTGCAGTTGCTACTCTCAAAGAACAATCTTGAAAGATTCTTTAGTTTTTCGCCTGCCGACACATCAACCGGGGATTTGAGTGCTTATTATCTCATATAGGGCCGCCACACGCCACAGAATTATGGGACAAAATAGGTTCAGCATGCTCCGCCCAGAGCATCCAAAACAACTTGGGCGGCTTGGCCAACCGTTGAGCCGAATGTCATCAAACCGGGTTTATGGCCGCCCATTACCAGAAGTCCGCACTGGGGCAAGTTCGTTTCTCTAAACAAACGTTCGATTTCAAGCGCCATCTCCGGCGTTCCCGGCGGGGCTGATAAATCGGTTGTTGGCGCAGAGTTCTGCAATTTCGCCCATAGCGCGTCATGATGAACATGCACCACAGCCATGACCGCGGCGGAACAAACATACAGCGCAGCATGGCTCAAAGCTTCAGATGACGCTGCTGCCGGGCCCGTACAACTCAGCGCATTACCGGCAAAATCGAAACTCGTAACACAAGAATAATGCTCACCGCTCAACTGTTTAAGGCCGCCTGTTTGCGTTCCCGAAATGATAAAATTGTCTCCGGGCCCGGAGCGCCGGCTTAAATTACCGAAGCCTATTCCATCAGGGTAGATGCCGATCAGATTTCGCTCATAAAGAAGCCGCCTCGCATCTTCGAGCTCCGCTATTTCATACCCATCCAACGGACCGGTCTTTGTCCAATTGCATCTATATAAAATCCGTCCTGTCTCTCCCCGGTCCGACCTATGCACGGACTCGTTCGGGAAAGAGACGGATGATTCCTTGTTCGCTTGCTTCACAAATGCCTCGCTCGGTAATCAAACCACTGACCAGTCTTGCTGGTGTCACATCAAAAGCATAATTCATGGCCGGACTGTTTTCCGGTGCGACAAGCACAGTTTTGCGCTCATCGCCGCTCCAGCCTTCGACATACTTTACTTCTTCCGCGCCACGTTCTTCAATCTCGATGTCCCCACCGGAACGCAGATCCCAGTCGATGGTTGACGAAGGCAGGGCCGCATAAAATGGCACTTTGTTGTCTTTAGCTGCCAAAGCTTTAAGATAGGTGCCGATTTTATTAGCCACATCCCCGGCGCATGTCGTCCGGTCGCTCCCAACGATCACCACATCGACCAGACCCCGCTGCATCAGATGACCGCCCGTATTATCAGCAATTATAGTATGGCTAATGCCATGTTCGCCAAGTTCCCATGCCGTAAGCCGGCTGCCCTGGTTGCGTGGGCGCGTTTCATCAACCCAAACATGGAGCCTAATCCCTCGATCAAAAGCATAATAGATTGGTGCGGTAGCTGTACCATAATCAATACAGGCCAGCCATCCGGCATTGCAGTGGGTCAAAATATTGACCGGCTGCCCCCGTTTCCGGGTGGCTAACTCTTCAATAATTGGATACCCGTGCTCTCCGATCTTTCGTGAATTTTCAAGTTCAAGCTCGCGAATACTCTCTGCTCCAGCCCGGAGCAGTTCAATTTGCGCATGGAGACTCTCCCCGGCACCTGCTTTCTCCAGTTGCCGATCCACTGCCCATGCAAGGTTAACCGCAGTTGGCCGCGCCGCCTTAAGGTCGGCCGCCGCCGCCGCCAGCCATCCTGCACTTGGGCCGTGTTCTTTCGCCTCGCAGGCCGCCAGATACATCCCGTATGCCGCACAAGCACCAATGAGCGGAGCCCCGCGCACGTGCATGTCTTTAATAGCGCAAACGCAATCGGCCAGTGTGCGCAGGTCTTCAACAGTAAACCGGAACGGAAGAAACCGTTGATCGATAATTTGCACGATCCGGTTCTCTCCGGGCTTAAGCCAGATTGTCTGATAATGCTGTCCGGCAACTTGCATGGCCTACAATCCTCCTAAATTATCCTTCTTGACGCAAACCCAGGCACTGCCTACCATGGCTTACATGTTGCAGTCAGATTATCATGGTCGAATTATGCCGCAAACAACTATTGGTATTATAGGTGGAACAGGACTTTATGAACTGCCCGGCCTCACAGAGATGCGGCAGGTTTCAGTTGACACCCCATTTGGCTCTCCGTCATCACTAGTGACCGAGGGGCTGCTCAACGGGGTGCGCCTGCTTTTTATCGCGCGCCACGGCGAAGGGCATGTTTATCTTCCGTCCGAAGTTCCCTACCGGGCGAATATCTTCGCTTTAAAAATGCTCGGAGCTCAGTGGTGCTTGAGCATCAGCGCCGTGGGAAGTCTGAAGGAGGAATTTGCCCCAGGAGACCTCGTGCTGCCGCATCAGTTTATCGATCGCACAAAAAAGCGCACTGATACTTTTTTTGGCAACGGCATTTGTGCACACGTACCGTTTGCCGCACCAGTCTGTCCAGTGATGCACCAAGAGCTGTGCCATGCAGCTAAAGAATCAGCAGCGGAAAAGTCTGTGAGAGTTCACTCCGCAGCAACGTATATTTGCATGGAAGGCCCCGCTTTTTCCTCGCGCGCCGAGTCTTTGCTTTACCGCCAGCTCGGAGCTGAGATTATCGGGATGACAGCTCTGCCCGAGGCTAAACTCGCCCGTGAAGCCGAGCTGGCCTATGCCATGTTAGCGCTTGTTACCGACTATGACTGCTGGAAGCATCGTGATGCCGACGTGGAAATTGGTGAGATTCTTGAGGTGCTGCGCCAGAACGTCGCACTTGCTCGCGACATAGCAGCCAAAGCGGTTCTCCGGCTGAGCATGACATCGCCGTCATCGCTTGCCGCCGATGCGCTTGCGGCTGCAATTGTCACGGCACCAGACAAAATCCCGGCAGACCTGAAACAATCTCTCAGCCCGATTATTGGACGCTACATCAAGCAATCATTATAGCTGCTATCTCGCCAACAGCCGGGTGATGTAATCAGGCGCCCGATCGGGCTCGCGCTCCAGCAAATCTGCCGCAGCAAGTAAAGACAAGGCACTACGTGCCCGGAACGATGCCGCTTCTGCGCTGGAGCGTCCGTCTCTCAACAATTCTTCTTCGCCCAGCAGCCGCAGCACAGCGGCTGCCGAAGCGCGAACCAGAGCGGCGGATTCCGCCGTAGCGCGCTCATGGCTGCTTTTCCAACTTGCCAGCCTGGTAAAGCCAAGCTCCAAATGACCGTTGACCCAAACTGGAACACGCCGGAGGATGACGCGAAGCAGCTCTTCCCTTATCCGGTAGAACTCCGCCTGAGTGCCGACGCTCTTTCTCCGGCTGAGATACGCAAACGCATGGTACCGCACCCACACACCGCATGCTCCCAATCCCCAAGATATCTGTGCCGCCGCACGGCACAAACTCAAGTTCAAGTGATGACACACATGACCCCCGTCAAATCACGCCACCACCGCTCCACCCAATCCCAACGCCTCCGCATTGTGGCGCATAGCGTCGATCACATTTGTGATGTGCTCAACTAAATCCACGCCCAGTTCTTCAGCACCACAGCGGATATCCTCCCGATTGACCGCCCGGGCAAAGGCCTTATCTTTCATCTTCTTCATTACCGACTGTGCGTTCAGCGTATGAACCGAGCGGTCAGGCCGGACATATACCGCCGCGGTAATAAGCCCAGCTAATTCATCGCAAGCAAAAAGAACTTTGGCAAGAAGTGACCTCCGTTCAACTCCGGAATAAGTGGCGTGCCCTAGAATGGCTTCGATCATTATAGGCGGGTAACCCTGGCGCTCAAGTTCCTTGCAGCCCATAAAGGGGTGCCCAGTTTCTGATATTTCAGGAAAACGCTCATAATCAAAGTCATGAAGTAGACCAGTAATGCCCCAAAGCAGCTCATCCTCGCCGTACTTGCGCGCATACCAGCGCAGCGCTGCTTCCACTGCAAGTGCATGCTTAATCAAACTGTCGTTGGTCGTGTATTCGACAAGCAAACGATAGGCATCATCTCTCGTCTTAACTATTGCCGGTTGAGTCATCGCCGCGTTATTTTCTCTCACTGCGCTTCTTCCTTATTCAATTTCGCTCCGGCGTGCGCCGCGCTGCGCAGCTCCGAAACTGCCGCACCAAATCTCCCGTCTTGGCGCACGTCACGTATGGTCTGGGGCAGCGAATTTACAGCGCGCCTGTTCGCCCGCTCTGCGGAGCTATCGACAAATTCCGGTTGTGCGTCATAAAGCGCCCGATCCAGAACAGCTAAGGCAAATGTCAGCATCATCCCCAGCATGCACGCCCCGCAAAACCAAAAAACGGCGTACTTCGCTGGATTTGCCTGTCCTGTTTGTGTCATCACATCCTCCGCAATACCGTTTGGCACCCGCGCGAAATTACGCATAGCCAGCACATTTTTCGCCGCGCCTCTGCTGAATTTACATGCAAAAACCAAACATACACAAGCAAGACGAAAGCCGAGAAAAGTAATCATCTTTCGCGCTTCGGCCTTGGGCGCCTGCCGTGTCCCGTATTTTCGCTGCGGCAGGCCCCCGCAGAACACGCTGGTGCAAGGCAGCTTCGTGGTTTAATTATCTAGTATCGCGACGGCTTAGGCGGCATGTCCTCACCAAGTATGGACTATCCGGTTTATGGAGGAGCGCTAAAACGAAATACGCGTTATGGATGAGCTGCGTCTTGCATTGTTTTGTGATTACCAGGAAGAAGGCTGGCCCAGTATGGACTTGTGCGCCGATAGGCTGGCGGAAGGACTCGAGCAAGAGCAATTCAAAATCGAGAAAATACGTCCGCGTTTTATACGCCGGTGGACGCGCATTCCCGCGGCCAGCTCATCCAAGTTCGCTATTAATGCCGACCGTTTCTGCAACCGGTTTTATGACTATCCGCGTTTTGCCAAAGAGTCGGCAGCAGCACACGATTTATTTCACATCAGTGATCACAGCTATGCGCAACTTGCCTTGTCCCTCCCTGGAGGACGAACAGGTATTTATTGTCACGACCTCGACACTTTCCGCTCCGTTATCGCGCCCGAGACCGAACCCCGTCCGGCTTGGTTCCGCATGATGACACAGCAGATCTTGGCCGGTTTCCGTAAAGCGGCAATTCTCTTTTGTTCAACTTCCATCACCAAAACCGCGATCGAAAAGCACTTTCCAAATGAGCTCCGCCGCATCGTCATTGCACCGCTGGGGATTTCCGGAGTATTCCAGCCGCAGCCGGCGATTCCTCCGTCAGATGAAGTGCGCACGGTTGCGGCAGCATCGCCGTTTATAATAAATGTTGGGAGCTGTATTGCCAGAAAACGCATCGACCTGCTCATCCAGGCTCTTGCCGAGCTGCGCCGCTCTGTTCCCGCGCTTAAACTGATTAAAGTCGGCGGCTCCTGGCAAGAGCCGCACCGGAATTTGATCAAGTCGCTGAACTTGGAGAATGCAATAATCCATTTCGCGCACCTAGCGGAAGCCGATCTGGCCGAGCTATACCGCCGCGCCGAATTGCTTGTTGTGACCAGCGAAGCTGAGGGGTTTTGCCTGCCCATTGCCGAAGCTCTGGCCTGCGGCACTGCGGTAGTCGCAAGTGACCTGCCGGCTTTGCGGGAAGTCGGCGGAGAGGCCGTGGTGTTTTTTCACGCGGGGTCTGCCGCTGACTGCGCCGCCGCGTGCCGCGGCGCGCTCACCACAGCCCGCTCCACACCATTAATCGACGCCCGCGTGCAGCGTTCGTCGCTTTACTCCTGGAAGCGTCATGCCCGCATCATTGCTGATGCCTACCGGCACCTTTTTTCCAGCATTCATGAGCAAGAGACCGCCCACAGCATCAGCACCAGCGGCATGAGGAAGGGACGATAAGCAATGTGCGGAATTGCGGGCATCATCGGCATCCCTCGCCATTCGGCCCAAGCCGCGGTGCAGCCAATGCTCGGAGCAATGGTGCACCGGGGGCCAGACGGCCTGGGAAGCATTACTATTGAAATAAACGACGCCGGGCATCCGGTGCATCTGCTGCACTCTCGCCTCGCTGTTATTGACCTTTCCGCCGCCGGCACCCAACCAATGTGCCTTTCGAGCGCAGCATCTGGAGGCGTGCGTGACTGGATCGTGTTTAACGGTGAAATCTACAATTTCTTGGAACTCCGCGCTGAGCTGGAAGAGCGAGGGGCGCATTTCTCCTCCCGCTGCGATACCGAGGTAATACTCCATGCCTATCAGCACTGGGGAGTAGACTGTGTACAGCGTTTGCGCGGCATGTTCGCCTTTTGTCTCGTCTCCCCCGGACATAACCTTATTTGGCTCTGCCGCGACCGTTTGGGCATCAAACCGCTGTACCTCTGCATATTGCCGCAGGGCGGCCTCGTTTTTGCGTCGGAAGTCCGCACCATTTTGGCGGCTGGTAGAGATATGCTCAGGCCTTCGCTGAACCGGGCAGCCGTCGAAGCATTTCTTGCGCAAGGAGCCGTGTTCAGCAGCCAAAGCATTGTTTCTGGTATTGAACTGCTCTCCCCCGGCGAGTCGTTGCTGCTCGACCTGGACGGACGGACGCTGAATCGCACTTTCTATTGGACTATTGCCGGCTGTGCTCCGGAGCGGCAGCACGGCTTGAAACGCCGCGACGCCGTGCACCAGACAACGGAAGAATTGCGCCAAGCAGTGTCGCAGCACCTAATTTCCGATGTGCCCCTAGGCATTTTTCTATCAAGCGGCATAGACTCCACCGCGCTGGCGGCGGTGGCTACAGAGGTGCATGATGGCCCGGTGCACACGATTACGCTCGGCTTCGACCAAGAAGACTACGATGAAGCCGCCGACGCCGAAAGAATAGCCAAGCACCTGGGCACTGAGCATCAGACGGTGCGCATTTCCGGCAGTTTTATCCTCGATCATCTTGATGCGGCTCTTCATGCCATGGATCAACCTACTGTTGATGGGTTCAATACTTATTTTGTTTCTAAAGCCACGCGCGCTGCCGGCCTTACCGTGGCACTGAGTGGTCTCGGCGGTGATGAATTGTTCTGCGGCTATGCAAGCTTCCGCGATGTAGGACGTGCTCTGCGCTTACGGCGGGCATTGCGCTTGCTTCGGCCATGTAATGCCCTGTTCGCCCGTTTGGGCAGCATGTGTCCCGGACGCTCAGGAGCAAAACTCTCCGAGTTATGGCAGCGCGAAATGTCTGCGCTTGGATGCTACCTGCTCCGGCGGGAGCTCTTTCTCCCCGAGGAACGCCGCGCTCTTCATGCGCTGCCGCCGCATTGCGACAGCTATTCGGGACTGCCCAGCGTGCTTCTCAGCACGTGCGCCGCTGATTACGGCGCGTATGATATAATTCAGCAAGTCTCCCGCTTCGAGCTGGCACTGTACATGCAGCATATGCTGCTTCGCGACTCTGATGTATTCAGCATGGCATCTGCTCTGGAAATACGCGTGCCGTATTTAGATCATCACCTCGTCGAGCAAGTTCTGCGCACCCCCTCCGCTTTGAAATGGGACCGGGCGCGTCCCAAATCCTTGTTGATCGACGCCGCAGGCCGGCGGTTTCCCGAGTTTGCCCGCACCGCGCCGAAACGTGGTTTTGCTTTTCCCTGGGGAGCCTGGCTGCGCGGGCCCTTGGCCGACCGGGCCAGAGGAGCCGCCGCAAACCGGGAACTATGGGAGGTGCTCGGCATAAACCATAAAGCGGTGGCCGCTATTTTACAGCGTTTTCTTGCCGGCGACTCCCGGATACTGCCGCTCCAAGTTCTTGCTTTTATCGTCTTGGAACACTATGCCCAAAAGCACATGCTCTGCGGTGCGCAATGAAAATTCTTTACCTTAGTCCATCGTCAGCCCTCGGCGGCGCTGAACGCAGCCTGGTAGACATCATCTCCGCTGTAGGCAAGCTCAAACCTGACTGGCAGCTTGAATTAATTACCGCAGCTCCCGGACCTCTCCTGACGCAAGCAGCGGAGCTTGGCGCGGCCTCTACCGTGCTTGAGCTTCCTCCTGCGCTTGCCGAACTGGGCGATAGCCGTGTAAATTTTTCATCCTCCCGCACCGAAATGCCTAAACTGCTCGCGCTCGGCCTGACGCAGCTTCCCGGCTTAGCCGCGTATTTGGCTCAGCTTCGCCGGAAAATCCGGGATATTTCTCCCAATGTTGTGCACTCAAACGGATTAAAAACACATTTGCTGCTTGGGTGCACGCATGCAGATTTTCCGGCTGTCTGCCATATCCGCGATTTTGTTGGCCGCCGCCGGCTCGTGCGCCGGGTTTTTCCTTGGCTGCTTCCGCGCCGTGCGGTATGTATCGCCAATTCGGCAGCCGTCCGCGACGATCTGCTGCGGATTGCATCGGCTGTCCCCTGCCGGGTGATTTATAACGCTGTGGATACCGGCCATTTCTGCCCCGGCAGCGCGGCGCACGAATTCATTGACCGCGCAGCGGGTATGCCTCTCGCGGAGGTTGAAACAAAACGTATCGGCGTAATCGGCGCGTTCGGACGCTGGAAGGGCTTGGACTTGTTTCTTGATGCCGCAGCAAACGTAGTAAAAACTTTGCCGCAGCAGGCCCTTCGTTTCTATATCGTCGGAGGACCGATTTACCAAACCAAAGGTTCGCAATACACGATCGCCGAGCTGCGCAATCAAGTGGCGTGCCTGGGCCTGGAGAAACACGTCGGCTTTACGGGGTTTCAAGAAGATCCCCGGGATTTCTATCGTGCGCTGGACATTGTCGTGCATTGCGCTACGCAGCCTGAACCTTTCGGGCGCACAATTGTGGAAGCAATGAGCTGCGGCCGCTGCGTTATCGCAGCAAGCGCTGGCGGGGCGCGTGAACTTTTTACGCACGAGCACGACGCTTACGGAATAACTCCCGGCTCTGTCTCAGCGCTTGCTGACGCGATCGTCTTTCTCCTTCAGTCTCCCGAACTTTGCCGCCGCCTTGCACAAAATGCCCGGCAGACCGTCCTGCAGCGCTTCACGCGTGAGACGCTTGGCGCCCAGCTCACCGCATTATACCAAGAGCTCGCAGTTGACTGAACACCTCGCCAGATATCTCACAAGGCGATATCGCGGCCAGGGCTTTCTTTTATCTGCTAACGGTAAAGGGATAGCCGTAATATCTCACAGCCCAAGGCTGTGGGATATTACGGTTAGCGCAACGCCCGGACGGCGTTGCCGAATTTCGAGCGCAGCGAAGAAATTCGCTGCGACACTGTGTCGGGGCACGTGGGGCCCCCGACACAGTTTGGAGCAGCGTGAAAAGGCCCAAGGATGGGCCGTTTCACGTAACTTACCTAGCCGCGATATCGCCGTGTGAGATATCGCGGCTAGTCGTTGGCTAACCCAAACTGTACTGCCCATGCTTCAGGAAGCAGACTGTCGAGCGTGCGCAAATAAACGCGCCCGTTGCTCGCGCGCCACACGCCAAGCTCCGCACGCCCGTCGCCGTTAAAATCACCGCGCAGCGGTGCATCCTGCGCCAGCCCCCATTGTTCGACGGAGATCCGATGACTCCCACCGCCGCCAATATACCAGAGTCCGCCGCTGCCCTGCCACGCAGCAGGAGCCGCTCTTCCTTCACCGAAATAGTCTCCGGGAACAGGCAGTAATCCCGGCAAATTCAGCGAAGCGGTAATAACCGCCCCATGGCTTAGCACGACGTACCACGTTCCCGTCTTCGGCCTGAAAACGGCGATATCTGCGGCGCCGTCGCCGTCGTAGTCTTCTGGTACAGGGATATCTCCCGGCTCTCCCCACGGTAAGACTTTGACCTCCGCTTGCTGCCCGGCATTTTCCAGAAGAATCCACCACATCGAATCCGCAGGCCGCCATACCGCCAGATCATCACGCCCGTCGCCATTATAATCTGCCGCAACCGGGACATCGCCCTCTTGACCCCAATAACGCACAACCAGCGAGCCATCGGGCCGGATCAGCAGCCATCTGCCGGCTTCAAAGCGGCCTAACGAACTGCCATAACCGTCGAAATATCCGTTAACCGAAGCCCCGGAAGCACTCCCCGGCAAAAGATAACCTGTCTCTGCACCGCCGGGATCTTTGAGCACGACACGGCCCCAGCTTGCGGTCTCCTGCCGCCACGCTGTGAGATCGGTTCGTCCGTTGCTGTCGCGATCTGCACGCACGCGCCGCAGCACCCGGCAGCGGCTGAAGCGCATCCGCTCGGCTAAGATGAGCCCGCGCGACTGCTCCCCGCCATCGGGGACAGCATAATCCAGCGTCCT
>JAKPSH010000101.1 GCA_029555385.1 Pseudomonadota bacterium | reverse complement strand
GGTCGGGTTGCCCTCATGGTCATAAACTGGCTCAGCCTGCATGCAACGTTCAATGATCTTCTTTGCCTTGTCGACAACCCAGTCGGCGGTGATCTCGTTTTTCTTACGAATTTCAGCCAATTTCTCTTCGACGGCTGCCTTAACCTTCGGAATGCACAAGAGGTCTGCGGCCTGTTGCTGTGCGGATTTGGCACTATATCCCGCCCTGATTGCAGCCTGCGTGCCGTTGCAATCGACTATATACTCGTCGACAAAGCGTCTGCGCTTTTCCGGCAGAGATGCGTATGCAGATTGTTCTGTTTTCTGGCTCATATCCTTATATTATCAGAAAAATGATAAATTTTAAAGCATGTTGTGGAAAAGTATGCTATGCTTTCGTTATCCTCTCAAAAGATCCTCTCAAATTGCCCGGCCTTTTTGTGCCGGGTTTCTTTTTTTTGTGCTATTTCCCAGGCAAAAAAACGCCCCGCACGTCGGCGGAGCGCTTGTTTTTATTGCATCAAAATATACTAACTTGCGAGTTTTCCAACCACGGCCAGCGCAAGTTTGATGTCTGCTAAGGTATTTTCGTTCATTTCAAAACCTCCGACAACACGGCTTTAAGTTCATGCAGCGCAGTCAGCTTTCGCTCTCGGTGATTCAGCAGTCCGCTTGCAATAGACCAGCCAGTCTTTTCCTGCAGGTTGATTGCTTTGGCTGCGCTGCCCTCCAGCTCTTTGATCTCATCTTCAAGCCAGTTGATGCGCTCGTTAAGCAGTTCTATTGCCTTGTTCATCCCTCGCCCCTTTCTGCCGTTTTTGCTTCTGCCTCTGCTTGCGCTAGTGCTTCTGCCTCTGCTGCGTATTGTGCTTCCGCTTCCGCTGCGTATTGTGCTTGATCTATTTGATATTGTTCAAACGCCTCATCCGCTATCTTGCAGGCTTCAGACTCAGAAAAGCCCTGGTTTATTGCTTTATGATATGCCTCAAGCGTCATAATCACCCGCCCCTTTCTGCCGCCAGCGCGGCAAGTATCGTTTGTTCGACGTGTGTGGACCGAGCTTCGGGCAGCGCAAGTCTTAACGCCTCCCGCATCTGCTCGATCAGCTTGTTTTTGCGCTCGATCTCAGCCCTCGCCTCTGCAAGCTCGGATTCAAGCTCCTCGATTCTATCACAAGCGATGTGGCCCAAAGCCGCCGCGACTCTAATAGCATCACTTTTTGTCATGTTCGGTGTCTTGCTAACAGAATCGCACAATGGGCAGGTATCTCCTTCTGAGTCTGTTCCACAATTTACACAAGTTGTTTTCATAATTTCGTCCTTTCTGCCGCCAGCGCGGCTCTTGCTATCGAGAAACATCTCAGTGCATCATCTCGCGAAGCGTCCCCTTTTTCGCTTCCAATAGCGTCAATGGCCTTAAGCGCATCCCGCATCTGCTCGATCAGCTTGTCTTTCGCTGCAACCAGCTCGGTGATACTCTGCCCTTCCGCACACAACGCGGCCTGCTCTTCGATCGTGCTATCGTGCGCCCGTTCAAGAACGGCGAGTCTGGCCCGCGCCTCGACAAGCTGCTTATTAAGCTCCCCGCCGATTATGTCGAGATTTGACGACCAAAGCTGTTTTAGCGATTCCTCGCCCGGTCTCCAATTCCATTCGTCAGCCGCGTCTTTCCATATCGCATCATCTGGCTCGGGCTTCTTTTCCTGCCACAAACCCGGTGACTTGGCGCAACATTCGTTGCAACTCGCCTGCAGCGTGTAACCACGACACGAGTCTGTGCCAAGGCCGGGGCCATAGCACAATTCTGCTTCGCCGCCACAAAACGGGCACGGTTTAAGATTGTTCATGCTTCGCCCCTTTCTGCCGCCAGCGCGGCGCATATCATCTTGTATGTGACAGAATCTTCATGCAGCCCCATTTCTTCAAAATAGCCTTTACAAACCTTTAGAACTGCATACATTTCAGCGTTTTTGTTGGTCAGCTTGGTATAATGGTCAATCCCTACTGTCATGTTTTCGCATTTGCCCATCACTCGCCCCTTTCTGCCGCCAGCGCAGCCTCATAATCCGCTTTCGATTTAAGCGCCCATTCGCAATGCGGCCCCGGTTTACCGTCAAGCAACTCGCCGAGTGCAAGCTGACCCCAAAACCAATCTTTTCCGGCGATACCAGCAACGGCTTCTATAATCTCCCGCATCTGCTCGATTAGCTTGTCTTTGTCACATTTTTGACCGAGGCACTTCAGAAGCTTTCGGCCTCGCTGGTCGATAAATGCCTTCAGCCGCTCGATCTCAGCCAGTGCCTCGGCTAGAGATTCTTTCAACTGCTGATTTTCTTCTGATGCGCACGTAATAGTATATTGTTTATTCTCGAGTTCCAACGCCAGCCGCTCAATCTCAGCCCGCGCCTCGGCAAGCTCTTTCGTTAATTGTTCGATAGTGTCTTGCAATGCCGTTTCTCTTATATTTTGAAAGTAGCTTTCGTCACCAGGCCATATACCGCCGTTGTCCATTGTTATTCTCCTATAGATTTGATTGTATCTAGCGCAGTCATCAGCTCATCTTCTGCTATTTCCAGGGCTTTTTTGTAGACGTTTCTTTGGCGGGTTATTTCGGCAAGCTGCTTGTTTAGCTCCCTGTTGATTGTGTCGAGATTTGACGACCAAAGCTGTTTTAGTGCTTCCTCGCCCGGTCTGCTATTCCAGTCGTCAGCCGCGTCTTTCCAGTTCTGGTCGTTTGGTTCCGGCTTCTTTTCCTGCCACAAGCCGGGTGATTTCGCTCCACACTCGTTACAGCTTGCATATAACGTGTAGCCCCGGCAAGAATCGGTGCCAAGGCCGGGGCCATAGCACAATTCTGCCTCGCCTCCGCAGAAGGGGCATGGTTTAAGATTGTTCATGCTTCCTCCAAATCGCTGTAAATCTTGGTCGACGCCGAAATCCCAGCCAGGCACATCACGACGCCGTAGACGCCAGTTGCTAATGATTCAAAATAGGTGGTCGGCTCATCGTTTCCAGCGACATAAAAAATGACGTCGGGAAGGTGCTTTTGAAGAAAGGCGGCATATTTGACTGATATATACCGGCTTTCCGTTACTTTTATCGGGTAAGCTTCAGCCTCAAATCCCGTATTTGCACAGTGCAGGCATGGTTTAACTGCCTCTTTTCTTACGCCGGTCGCGGCACACTGTCTGCAAGTCGTATTTTGCCCGCATTCGCAGCACGGCACAATTCCCTCTCCGTCGCATTCGGCGCAAATAATTTCTGCATCATAGTCGCCTCGACAGACGATGCACGGCGATACATGTCTGATGATCGGAAGAATGACGGGCTTGGGGCTATGGCTCTGGCGGTGTCGATCCGTCACGTCTTTTATGCCTTTAATGTGCCTCGGCAGGCCGGAAACCGTGTTCGGCTCGTCGGTTGGAAAAACCACAGCTATTTTGCCATCAGTGACGCCTGTTTTGCCGTCAAACAAATAAAATCCATTCATTATTTTTGAAACATTTTTGATTATTTCGTGCATACTTTTCCTTTCAGTCTTTTAATCTTCCGCTGCCTCCGCAGCTCCCGCGCCAATATCGCCCGACAGTCGCGCAGCATGACGTTTGCAGAATAGGGCAGCAGCGG
>JAKPSH010000091.1 GCA_029555385.1 Pseudomonadota bacterium | reverse complement strand
CGATAACTAGCAGGTCATCGAGCGGTTTGCCGCTAAGGCCCCGGATTGCATTTTCCCGCACTTCGGTGTCCAGGATGACGCGTCCGTCCGTGAGAATCACAGCGAGATAGCCGTAGCGATTCAGCGGACCATGCAGCACGCGAAATTCCACGAAGTTCTTCAGCGTCAGATAGAACGCCAAGCGGGCGGCGTCGATCTTTGAGCAAGCGGATGAAGGCGCGGCCGGTGCGCTTCTGGCGGCCGTGCTTGGCCCATCCGGGGCCGGCCGGGCAAATGCGCCAACGTCCGCAGGGAGCGGGAACTCCAAGCTTGCCAATTCCTCGCGGACATTCTTGTTCCATTTGCTGCGTGCTGGAAGAAGCTGCGAGTAGAGCGTTTGCTCAAGTGCTCGACCCTGCCACCAACCGATGCCGGGATTGAATCGATAGTGGTGATGAAGAAAGAGCAGGACATGATTGGTGAGAAACAGCAGTGCGGCTGACGAGCGAACAAGTGATTGCTGCATGAGCTGGCGCCGATCTGGCTCAGCCTCTGCAAAATCCCTCCGCGCCGCCGCGCTGATCCGATTCGCCAACATCCGCTGCAGCTGTCCCTGTGGGTCAGTGTAGAGCCGATGCATTACCGCAAGATTCTTTTGCCGGAAATCATCAAGCTGCCTGATCATTTCTTGCGGATCCCGCAGCCTGATGGGTGCGCTCCGCACAGTTCGTCTCCGGTCGTGCTTCACAAGCTGAACGGTCCGGCCCAGGTGGCAGTAGAGTATCGCCGGGCTTGCCGCGATGCGCTCCTCGCGGAGCGTACTTCGCGGGTTTCCCCAGTTCAGCGGAGGCACTTCTTTGCCTTCGACGATGCCGACCTGGAGCCGCTGGAGCCAATCAACTATGAAATTGGCGCCGAACAGCGCCGCATTGGCTACGCGAATTGCTACGACTTCAATCATTTGAAGGCCTTTCCTCCAAAAAAACCTTTCTCTTTGTTTTGCCAGGACGTGCTGGCCCGAGGAGAGCCGCTGCCGGGAGACAGCGGTTCACTAAGGCCAGAATTTAAAATCTTCTTACCCGGAGGCGAGGCTTGAAAGAACCGGTGTATGTGGCCATTAGCTGATGTCTCCCGCGGTTCGGGCAGCAAATGGCGGTGGCGTCGCCGTGGTTACATGCGACCATTCAGGAACTAGGCGATAGCTCCTTCTGCTGCATATTATGCGCAGCACCACCTGTTCGTTCAGACCGCGGTCTACGTGCCTGGAGACCTGCGCCTATGAACGAAGACAAAGGACACAATCAGAACGACTGCTACGGCCAAGGCGATGTAGTCAATCGTTCTGGCGACTTCAGGGAAGCGGCGGCCGAGAAATCTCGCTGCGGTGACTCCGCCAATGCAGGCCGCAAGCTCCCGCCAAGTCATCTTCCACATCCGATCTTACCTCCCTTCCAGGAGATTGCGCGTGCAGGCCCGCTGGCCAGAGGCAGCAGGCCGGCTGCAGCGGTTTTCTCCCCGATATGCAGCCATGTGGGAGCTGCACATCAGGGAAAAAGCCGCCGGCGGCGCGGACAAGATAAAAACCTTCAACCACGGCAACATTGCCACCGGGGAGTAGTAGCATAAATACAATAGGAAATCCACAATGGGGCCGGTTAGGAAGGTTAAGTTGCTGGACCGCGGGGACAAAGTGCAAACCCGCCAAGTCTGTGTTCTTACCGCTTTTTCCATTCAGTCAGTAAGTCAAACAGAGCAAACAGTCCGGGAATGCTTGGGTCCTTAAGCCGCAATAGTCCTAAGACGAGAAGCGTCACAGAAATTGAAGATGCCAGCGCCATGTATACCCAGAACGCAATCGGATATTCTTGCGGAGAAATCCATCTGGAACGCAATGCCCAAGGAGGCACCCACCAGAATCCCCCGCGAACGATGAAAAATAGAACCATTCCGCCGAACAAAAGCCCGAAAATAAATTCGGCGCTGCTCGATTGGCGCAACCCCGCAGCCGAGGAAAGGTAAAGCACAAGAACAAAACAAGCTATGGTCGCGGCTCCGATAACCAGGTTTTGCGCAGAGTGTTCTTTGAAACTCATGTTTTTCCGGCTTGGATGCGGTAAGCGGCCGCTGACAACTTCGAAAAAATACCTGTAGCAGATTATAACGAAGCGACTGAGCTGATCAAACCCTATTCTGCTCGGGCCTGTGCGTTTTCTAATCGCGATCGGTCGATTTTCTCAATTAGATGTTTGCGCGTGTCGTTATTGATCTCTCGGGTCGAAAAAACGTTGTCATCCCGGTCTCCGGAGCTGTCGAAAATCTTAAGATTATTATTTATATTAGGATATTGCATTGTCCTGGCAGCACTGCACGTGATTCGATGCTACCGATGTTTCTAAGAAGTACCTTTGCAAATTCATCCTGATGAGAGGTGTCTGGGCGTGGTGGCTGAGATTGATAGATAGTGCTATAAATCCGGCGGCGGCATCTACCTTTTACTTTCTCGTAAGAGCAGGCCGCAGTAGGGCCGTTTAGGCAAAGCCGTTCATTGATCAACCGCGCTTTTGCGGTGCGAAGTCAATCGGGGTAACCGGCAAATTTGTGTCTCTCGGTGAGTCAGGCGCAAGCCTCACTGAGGGACAACAACCACTCCATAATGGTTTTCTGACCAATCCTCCGTGCGTGATGTTCTGCTGGAGCACTCCTTTTCTGCTTAACCGGAAAAGGAGTGTTTCAGCTTCAACAACGAGCGCGGAGGAGAAAATGAAAGTACGGAGAATCAATCTGCTGCAATACCCGTTTCACCCGTGCGGCGTCGACCAGAACGGGAACGCTCCGGGTTATATCGCCGGATTGTCACGCGAGGACGGACGCACTGTGCCGGGCATCTGGCACAGCGGCGAGAACCGGGTAGAGCCGCTGCGGGCGTTCCCTGAGGAATGCCAAGGCGAAGCGCATGGCCTGAACAGCGAAGGCACTATCGCCGGACAGCTCCTGCCGCAAGGATGCCACCGTCAAGCTGCCGAGCCGTACCCGGCGCTTTTTGTGCTTGAGCCGGACGGCAGCTTTCACGAACTTCGTCCGCCGCAAGGCATGATGGGGGAAGGTGTTTACCTCACAGACACGCCGCAAGTGGGCGCTACAGTGGTATTGCACCAAGATGTGCTGGGTGACGCGGGAGGCAGCTTTCAGTTTGCGCACCCGAGCAGCATCGTTGGCCGGAACGGTCCCTATCAGGTACCCCGGGCTGTCAGGTGGAGCTGGGAAAACGGGATCTGGGAGTTTCAGCCCTTTGAAGCGCCGCCCGAACTCCTGGCTGAGCTGCTTGGCGGGGTAAAGGACGAGAATCCTTTCTCCGCGGATTTCATCGCGGCTGAGTGCATCGTCGGGATGAGCTACATTGCAGCCGCAGACAGCGCCGGCCGGTTCTTGGTCAACCTTATGCGCTCTGATGGGCGCTGGTGTCCGCTGATCTGGAATCCGAACGGTGATATCGAACGCGCCTTCGAGCGGGAATCGATTGACCTGGTAAGCATGTATCGCGGTCTTTATCTGACCGACCGTGACGAGGTGTTTGTGCAAGACATGACCGCTCACGGGCGAATCGAGCCCAACTACCTGCTTCGTGTTGCCGCAAACGGTTCCGCAGAAAGCATTCCGTGCTTCGGGACGTTTGGCGTCCGCCCGTGCGGCAACGAATTAGCGGTGAGTCCAAGCGGAAAATACTTCATCGTGAAGCAGCCGCCGGATCGGTGTTTCGCTGATCGCGATGCCGCGATGCAGCTCGGTACTATCTTTGGCCAGACGCAGGCCGGAAATTTCCGCCTTTGGGTGCGAAACGAGGAAGGGGTCTACGCTCCGCCTGCCCAATTCGACCCGCGTCTCGAAGAGGGACTGATGCTGGTGCGCGCCGGAGCTATCTCCGATGCGGGACATGTGCTGTGCCAGGTTACAGACGGACGGTTCCTCGGCTGGCAGATGAACCGCATCAATGGTTAAACAGACGCCAACGGGGCCCCTTCACCGGGGCCCCCGCGGCGCTTTTTCCGGAGTGATGTTGTCTCATTCCTTCACCATCCGCATTCTTGGAGTTGTGGTTCCATAGGGAGAAAGTTAGTATTTAAGTGCTATATCGCTGAGACAATTTTAAAGATGGCCCGGATGCAGCATGGCAAATGAAAGCACTGAAAGCTTCGGACCGTATCTGCTGCAGGAGCTTTTGGCTTCGGGTGAGGCGGCAGATGTCTGGTCTGCGGTTAGAGAAGGCGCGGCGACACCGGTCATCATTAAGCGGCTCCTTCCTCCGTGGACGCGCACACTGGCTTTGCAGAAGACATTTCTGGAAGTAGTGAAGGATATCATTGCCGTCAGGCACGATAACATTGTCTCCCTGCTTGATTTCGGTCAGGACGGAGAAGTTCTCTATGTTGTCTTCGAAAAAGTTGAAGGTGTATTCCTGCGCTCTCTCATCCGCGCGCGTCAGCCGCTCGAAGCAGCGCAGTTTAGCGCAATCGCGTCCGGTCTGCTGAACGGGCTTGCGCTTCTGCACCGTTCGCAAAACCAATTTACCGGACGTCAACTGGTGCACGGTGATGTGAGCCCGGGCAACGTGATGATCGACGCCTCAGGCCGTCCGAGAATTGCGGATATCGGCTTCAGCCGGGTCGTGCTCGAGGCAGGACTTCCGGGGAAACCCGCCGTGCTGGACAAGAGATACATCGCGCCGGAGGTTCTTGCCGGCGGAGTGCTTAGCACGCGCTCGGACGTGTTCGGCGCCGGCATGATCTTGAACGACTTGGCTGAGCTGGTTTCTGCCGAGGGTATTTCATGTTTTGCCGAAGTGCGGCAGCGAGCTTCGGCAGCGCTTCCCGCCGGGCGCTATCCTGACGCGCAAGCGATGCTGGAGGACCTGTCATTGCATCTGCCTGGACGAAAGACAGTGCAAGGCAGTGCGCTGGCGAGCCGTGTTGATATTTGGGCCCATGCAGAGCAGCCGCCCGCTATCAGCAGCCCTGCGGGCCCAGTGGAATACCTGCAAAAACGCTATGCTGTGATTGCCGAGCTGGGAAGCGGTGCGATGGGTATTGTCTATCACGCCCGCGACAGGTCGTTGGACGAGGAGCTGGCGATTAAAGTACTGCGCGCGGATCTCTTCGGCAAGTCTTTGGATGTGCAGCGTTTTACGCGGGAGCTGAAACTGGCGCGGCAAGTGAATCACCCCAATGTTGCGCGCGTGTTTCATCTCGATCAGGGGCCGGGATTTATCTATTACACTATGGAATATGTGCCGGGTGTTAATCTCGAAGCCTGTTTTCGCAGCAAAGGAGCGCTGTCTATTGCGGAAGCTGCCGCCGTATTCCGCCAGCTTGCGGGGGGGCTCGCTGCAATTCATGCGCAGCATGTAATCCACCGCGATATCAAACCTGCCAACGTGATGCTCCAGGAAAGCGGGCGGGCGGTGATCCTGGACTTTGGGATTGCGCGGCACGAAGATGAGGATTTGCACATTACCAAACCGGGGGCAGCGCCCGGAACGCCGGAATACATGGCGCCGGAGCAGATGACAGGGGGGAAGGTGGATTACCGCGCCGACCTTTTCGCTTTGGGCGTGATGATGTACGAAGCCTTGACCGGCAAGTGCCCGTTCGAAGGCAATACGCAGGTCGCGCTTTATTTTGCCAAAAGCAGCCGGGAGTTTAGACCGCTGCGGGAGGTTAATCCGGAGATTCCGCGCGCGGCGGCAGAGCTTATCGAAAGCCTGCTTGCACCGGACCCGGCAGAGCGCCCGCAAAGCGCGGCTGATATCGCACAGCGGCTAGCAGGGTGCTGAAAAACCCGATTTTGGCCAAT
>JAKPSH010000078.1 GCA_029555385.1 Pseudomonadota bacterium | reverse complement strand
GGGGGGGGGGGGGGGGAAGACGATCACCAATATCGACCATGCGGCCTTATCACGATCGTGGAATCGTTTGATTACGACGGCAGCAGTAATCCATATCATTACTGAATCGAACAAAACATCGGGATGAGGGGTACTCCGGGGCTGCTGATTATAGAGTAAGCAAAAGCATCAAACGTATAAAAAATGACACTTGCCAGTTTATGAGCAGCCACGCGCTGCTTTCGCGAGGCGCGCGATAACACGCGCAAATCTGGTACGCTCATACACTGGTAAATTATTAATGCTGAGCCCACCCCATAAAGTACGATAACTCTCCCCGCACAAATCCGTCTCCAAACGAAACGCCGCTGCCAGCCGCCAGCTCGTCTGTAGGAAACTTATCTTGAAAGAAAAGTTCCCCGGGATCCTATCGCCGTTTTTCGCCCGCGTTGTTCCCTCAAACACAGGCAGGCTCGTTTTCCGGGCTGTTTAGCAGATCTTCCGTCCGTGATCCGCTTTGTCTTTAAATAAAATCAGTTTATGTATGCTGCGCATTTTAAACGAAGGTAATTCAGAGCCGGTTTGACGAAACTCTATGGGACACTGCTGTTCTTAAATCTTCGCGCTAACGCAGTTTCAAAAGCACCGTGTTCCGTATCCCTTCGCCGGGAGGCAAACGGGCGCGGCGCTGAAGAAGCAGCCGCAACCCTGATGCTAACCGGTGCTCAAATGCCCCTCCTGCTCATCCGGCCTCAGCCCGTTTTCAGCGAGGTTTGGTCGAATAAAGGAGAATGTCGTCAATGTAGCGGTGAGACGCTTGGGCTGTGGGTGCAGAATTGGAGTGGTTTCCGCCAATCCAAAACACATTCCAGCCGCGAGGATCCTTGCCGCGAAGACTCATCTGCGTCCGGGTGATAATCGGCTTGCCATCCATATACACCCGTGCAAATCCGTCGCTTTCGCCCGGTGTGTTCAAGCGGCACCACACACCGAAGCTCACCCAGCGACCGGTGGGCATGCTCGCTCTGTAATCCAGCCCAACATCAAGCCCCGAACCATCGCTCAGACCTTGCGGATGAAAGAGAAAGAGCTGAATCCGGGAATTGTCGTCGAGCACGGCAAAAGTAAGCTCATGTCCGAGCGGTTCGCCTTCATTCCAATACGTTGCGCGCAGTATCTTCTGTCCGCAATCGGCAAAATCATGACCGTCGGCGAAGTACTCGCTCCACTCAGCATAGAACTCATCTATGTTCTTTTTGCCGCAGACCCGAAGAAAGTCACGATCACCTTCCAGCGCGACTTGCGCCGGAGTGACTTCATCGACTCCCTGGGGGATATAATAGCGAAGTGCGGGACCATGACCGGGAAAATCGGCAAACGCTTCGATTTTATCCTTTTCGTAGATTTCCTTCTTGAACCCGGCAAGACTCCACAGCTTGTTGAAGGCAGCTCCATTAAAACGCTCCTCAATATAAAGCCGGGACTCCGCACCACGGGCCTGGACCTCGTTGTTCTGTCCGGCCCTTTCAGCCGACGCTGCATGGTCTGCAGAGCAGCCCGTGAGTACAACGAACATCGGAACGAGGAAATGACTAAGTTTCATAACACACCTCGACTAGAGACTCAGGAGAAAAGACAACCTTGATTGCTTCTTCATACGCCGTTTCCCGGTGCAGTACGGCTCTCCACCGGAAACGAGCTTCATCCAGACTGCCCGCGCCATGCAATGGCTAAGAACAAAAATGGGACTACGTGGGATATTGCACGAGACTATTGGAACTCATCCGATATCCGGGCCTTCATCTTAGCAAAAGATGCGCATTAAGCATAATCTCGGCAAGCGCCTCCTCCACGCATTGCTTCCAGCATCCCACTTACGGCTTGGTAGGTTTCTTCAAGCAGCTCTTCGTCGCTTTTGCCGTCACGCTTCAGAACTTCCCCCGCCCGCAGGCGTATCGTTACACCGGCAGGCAGCGGACCGAATTTGCGTGCATTAAAGCGCCACGACCCGTCGACAGCTACCGGGATAATCTCCGCTGACGGCACAGTGCGCAGCAGCACGGAAAAGCCAGCCGGGCGGAAGTTCTTTATCGCACCGTCCCGTGCCCGTGTTCCTTCGGGAAACAAGACTGCGGCGAATTTATGTTGGTTCATACGCTGACCAAATTTGACTATTTCCCGAATAGACTGATTTTTGTTCTTGCGGTCAATTAGTGCGCTGCCTTCATAGCGCAGACAGAACGAGATGGCAGGAATCCACGCGCCGAGTTCCTTCTTGGCGATAAAACGCGGACGCAGTTCAGCAAAAGCACTATGGATTACCGAAATATCAAACATCGACTGATGGTTTGACACGATGATATAAGGCCGGTCCGCGGGAAACTTTCTGACCCCCTGAAGCTCAATCTTCGTGCCTAAGATTGACAGCGTCTTGACCACCCAACGATTGAGCGCGCCTACCACCTGCTCAAGACGCTTCATGCCAAAGGGGCGAGCCGCACGCTCGGCAAATTCGAAAAAGAAAAGCACGGCGAGAAAACAAAGGACAAACGGAAGGAAAAGCAGCAACTCAATCAAAGCTGGCTTCGCCGGGCTCACCGGCTCCTTGTTGGCGCCTTCCCCGTTTCTTCCGCTTTGGCCGCTTGCCGGTCCGGTGAGAAATTGATTCATTAAACGTCCCGCTAACTGATTGAACTAACTAAGTTAATCTGATGCCAATATTCTTTTCTTGCACACAGCGCATCATAATAAAACTATTACTGGACTTGCAATTTATAATTAATGATGTAAATTATGCGCCTATTAAACGGATTCTAACTTGAGCACAAGCCCGGCAGTGCTTTAGCATGAATTTAGATTTGGGCCCGGCTGTCTATTCCCGTGGTGTGTGCTTGCAGTTAGGATCGATTGTATTCGTTATTTCGCAATCACCGAGGAACCTTTGAAAACCCAGATTCCAGTTATCGCCGCGCTTTACTTGATTTGCATCATGCTTCCAGCACCGGCGGCATTTGCCGAGTACATTGAGCCGCAGAATGTTTCGATCAAGACGGAAAGCTACCAGCCGCAAACAACGAGTTTCCCCACCGGAACGTACCGCTACGATGTCGCATGGCAGGGCATACCTGTAGCCAGCGCGGAAGTCGAAGTAGATAGCGAAAAAGTTGGGGATAATTCGTTCTTTCGCGTCCAGGCCCGGGCTAAAACTGGCAGCGTAATTGATGTCTTCTACCGCCTGCGCCATAAGAGCGAAAGTGTGTTTAAAACAGACACACTTAAGCCTCAGCATTTCACTTCGTGGCAAAAGGAAAACTCGCGGGAGAAATCGCGGGAAGTTGCGTTTAACAACGACGGCACTGTCCGGGCAACTGGCAGGCACAACGGGGAACAAGTAACACCGCTGGAGTTTTCAACGGATAATTTTATCCTCGATCCCATCTCGGCCGCATTTGTTGCTCGAAGCCTGCCGATATACAGCGGCGAGGACTTGGCGTTTGATGTTTTTAACGGCAAACACCGTTATCTAATTTCATTCCACGTCGACGGCCGCGAAAAACTCGAGGTCGGAGGCCGCGAGCATGAGGCCTTTCGTGTAACTCCTTCGGTGCACAAGCTGACTGACAGCGAAGGAGAAAAGCGCCTGAGTTCCGCGACTCTTTGGGTTTCCACAGGACCCGAACGCGAAGTTCTTAAACTGGAAAGCAAAGTCCTGGTCGGAAGGGTCAGCGCATCGCTGGCCAGCTTTAAACCTGCCCCTTCAACAGCCGGAACAGTGCAGCAAGTCCGCCTGGTGCAAGAAGCCAGCGAACCAGTTCGTTATTAATATAAGCGCATTATTTCCCCTGCGCCGTCTCCGCACAGCTTAGCGCTTATTTCAAATATAGTGGTTCGAACGACCATTCCTGCTGATAAATCCAGAAACCTCACCCAGCGGCTCATACTCTAAATAATGAGGGTGGGCTGCTATTGGTCGCATTACTTCAGGTTTATCACTTCAGCTTTCTTAGGTTTTTGACCGTAGCAGCCTGATGAATTTCGAACGCCCGTGCAGTGGAAGTATAGCTGTCCGGCAAGCTTCGTGTGTGGTTATGGAGTATATCGAACGCAAAAACGAGGTGCCCTCGGGCGTACTGACGAGTCTGGAGGACTTAACTTCCGATCTCTTGGACTTGCAGGAGCTTATTCTAACACTGGCCCGCGCCGCGGATCGTCTACCCATCGCCTCGAACACCCCGCCGCCCGAAACCGGGCACTGATTATTTGCCTATCCGGCTTTTTCGGCATTTATCTCAATTATCCGGCGTTGTCCTGCACTAGCGCCGGGCTGGCATCAACGTGGCTGCCTCCGGTTGACCAGACTTTTTTGCTTTGCGTATCATGCACAACCCTTGCGCGCATTCCGCCGCACCCGCGTCCCGCATAAAGGGGAGAAAGCGGCTCAAAGCTGTTGGGGTCATTCAAATCATAGGCTCCAAGTTTCGGCTGCGGGAGACAATGCGAATGCGGGCGCGTTCGAATTGATAGGCCGCCAGAAACCATGTTAGCCGCTGTCATTTGAGCCAGCGTTCCCGGCTCTCCGTCTGAACCAAACCACTCCTCCATTGACGCAATTAGCGAGTTGAAATCAACCTTCTTGTCATTCAGACACTGGTTGACTTCGGTTGCCTCCATTTCATTTGCACATTCGGCCAGCCCCGGTGTTTGACGGAGGACATCAAGGATATCATCCAGATCAAAACACCAAAAGAAACTGACCGGAAAACCCTGCTCGGCGAGACTGGTTAACAAGTTATTGTTGCTGCTCTGCGTACTGGCCGCGTTCGCTTGACACTGCTCGCAGCTTTGAGAATTACCACTGTTTCCGCTGTTGCCGTTGCCGTTACTCTCTGAGGAACAGTCCGTGCAGCTTGGAACCGGCTGAAAGTTGCCAATTTGATTCCGTGCCTGCTCAATGCTGCTTAACACGCTTTCCGGCAGCGCAAGCAGCTCGGAGGGATGCCGGTCGACAATTTCACCGAAATCGAATACGCCCGCGGAGGGGTAATGTGGAGTAACTGTGCTAATCATCCGATCATCTCCGAAAAGACGCTCTACCCATGTCAGCGGCCGGTAGTGATCAAGCTCGGCCTTAAACACCGGGTGGTTGTCTAAATCGCGGAAATTAAGATCGAAAAGATTTACCTCGATCATCCCCACCACAACCGGCCAAGAGTCGGCAACCGGCGGAATAGCGTTCTGCGGCTGCCCGCGAAAGACATTTCTAAAATCGCAATACTTTGCATTGGCCGGATTCTCTTTGTGCGGAGCAATCACCATTACTTTTGCTGTGCGCACTCGCTGATTTAAGTCGTTCGCCAATCCGACCTCTTCTGCGTGGCATAAGGGGTTGGACCAGGCCATTGGCTGACGCGTGTTTTGCACTTCAGGCCACGCACCATTGCGGGGATTGCGCTGATAATCGAGCATCAGATTGAGAGATGGAATTCCCAGCGGCCCTTCCGCATCGCCCAGTTCGAGTTTTGTCGGACGGCTCAATCGGAGATCGTAAAACGGGTCCGGGGGATCATACCGGGGACGCCCTTCGGGATCGCCTCCCGCGGATTCAGGACGAAGCGTACGCATTAAAGGAAAGTTATTTCCCACATGTAGAGGTGGTTCAATAGTGAAAATGTCCTGGTATGTTTTGTCACCGGAATTGATGTACTGCGCCGCATCAAGCGTGGCATTGGCCACATCGCCCGTTTGGTCTTGCAGATTCTCAAGCGGCGCAAAGTAATCGCCGAGACGCGCGCGGAGTCGTCCGTCCCGCGCCGCAGCAAACAATCCAGCAACCTCTCCCGCACGGGTTTTATCCCCAGGGCGGTCGCTCGGGCGGCCCAAAGTTCCATAAATTGGAAAATGCTTGCACGAGGGTGCGGGACCGGAAAGCGCAGAGTCGGAACATACGCCGCCGTCGATGCTGTAATTATACGCTACATATGGTTCACGAATAAAAGACTCGAAGCGCGTCAATCCGTTTCGTCTCCGGCGAAGTTCATCTTTTTCAGCATCTGTCAGCACGGGCGCATTTCCGCTTCCATCGGAGAAACTCCAGCTTTGCAGGTCAAATTTGGGATTAGCTTCCGTAAAGACAAGCTCCCGCTGCTGCTGCACTGCCGGTTCGTAGTTGGCGCTCAAATGATCCTCTTGCGCAGCAGCCAATGAACCTGGCCGCGGACGGGGCATGTTGACGTTTGTATCCAGAATAAGCTGACAATAAGGGACAGCGAGCGGCGCCACATCAACTTCGCGTTCACTGCCCGTGACAGCCAAGGCGCTCTGGGTCAGGTTCTCAAAACCTAGTACTCCGAGGACTTGTCCAAAGGTTGTGGGCAGTTTGTCTAATTTCAGCGTAACGCGAACAGCATTGGCTACCAGGTAGGTGGGCACCGATCCTCGCCAAAATCCATCAGCCGCATGTTCCGGCAGGTCGCCTTCCAGCGATTTGAACGCATAGCCGCCGCGTCCGTTACTAAGCGTGCGGTCAAACCACACAGTTCCGCGCTCAACCTTGGCGGACAGCCCGCCAGCGTGCCCGGACGCAGACGGATGCTGCGTGCCGCTTGCATTCCATGACCCTCGTGTTTCGGAATCATTCAGGGCCAGCGCCGATAACTCCGCAGCAGATGTGCCGTGAATACCGTTCCGTTTGACTGCAATGACTGCCGCATCTTTCGCCCGGCGCCAGCCCTCGACCGTGCTGTCCAACTGCCGCACCGCAGAGAGTGCGGCCACATCCGCCGCCCGCTGCAAAGTTTCCACCGCCAAGGTTTCCTTGGAGTGGTCAATCACAAAGGCCAGCATCGCCACAAAAACAAAAGCGAGCATCGCAAAAAGCGGCAGCACAATACCACTTTCGCCCTGGGTTAACCGGGGAACAAATTGTTTCTTTTTCATAAACACAACCTTTGGCTTTCCCATGCTATGACCTCATGGCGAACCCTTGACACGGCACACCGTTTTCCATTTCCAGTTCAATTACCGTTTCGCTTGCCGCTGACAGCGTGAGTCCTCCCGGCAGCACCCGGCAAATAAAAAGACAGCCGACATGAAAATGACCGCTCAAGCGCACTTTTGGAAACGTCGGCGCATGGCTCACTCCCGTTGACGGATTCAGCCATTCAACGCGCCAATTCATTTCATCACGCGCCACGTCGGCGCCGAAGGCATTGCGCAGCCTCGGCGTAGCGTAATCGGCAAGATATTCTTCTGCACGATCGCACTCCTGTTCCGTGGCAAAGTTCACAGCTATGGCGCGCGATGCGTCGAGCGTCACCGTACGCAGCAGCATCCAGTTATGCAGCGCAAGGCCGATATCAAAAAACGCCCCCAAAATCAGAATCAGCAAACTGAGCACGAGGGCAAACTCCATCATCGTTGCCCCTTTTTCGCTGGAATCTTGCCGTAATTTTCTAAGTCTCGCTGGCATCATTGGCCTTTACACACAACGCTCTTCCAGCACGAATTCGCTCATTGCCTTCGCTTCGAAACTTTCGTGAATACGCTCATAGCAAATTAAGCAGTCGTTCTTGTCTTTAACAATCTCAACCTTAATCAACGTGAAGTCCGAGCCGTTCTCTACCGCTGAGGGATCAACGCTGGTCTTGACACGCCACTGTCCAGAATCAAGGTTCGTCGAAAGCAGCGTATTGCATGCTGCCTTATGCGCGGCACGTGCAATGCTGTCCGTCAGCATCAAAGCCTGATCTTGTCCCGCCGGGCAAATTTCATTAATGACGGCTCTTGCGTCGTCCTCTTCACTGCAAACAGCAGGTGCTTCAGTGCGCTGCATCACACGGCGGGAATGAGAAGCTGCCACACGCGCCGAATGACGCGCCGCGTGCGAGATCTGCTTAATCATATTGAACTTAATGCCGAAGTCGACCAAAGCGGCAATGAAGGCGAGCAGGAGAGGCAGCAGCAGCGTCAATTCGAGAATGCTGACGCCATCCTCAGTCGAGCGAATGTCAAAGATAATTTCTCTGCGGTGACGGTGCTGAATCTTCACGAGAAGCATGCTCCATAAAAACGGGGCAGAACCTCCGCCAACCATGAAGGCAGCAACCACTAGCGCGCACACATCCCGCGCACACTGCCTTTGCCGCGACCACCACCACTACCCGGATAAATACACCAATACAGTCCGGCAGCTCATAGCCTGCCGCCCGGACTGCCAATCTGGGATACCCCCACGATTAGTTATTGTTCAAAATCTGGAAATAGTTACAAATTGTTAATCGGAATGGCGCGAACATTCCTCGAGCGGCGGCTTAAGGACCTGAAACCACAAGCAAAAACTCGGCTTTAGAATTTCACGCTGCCCCGCTTTTGCATCGGCTCATACCTAGCGTTATTGTTTGCTTTCTGCCGCACTTTTGCGTGGAAACAGGATATTAAGGCCCTAATTACGGCAGCGAGGCACCGCATTTTATGCAAGTTGGTCCGACTAATATAATTATCAAGTGCGGGGATATTACCAAAGAAGTGGCAGATGTTATTGTCAATGCCGCAAACAGCGGTCTGGCCGGCGGCGGCGGCGTTGATGGCGCCATACATCGCGCGGGCGGTCCCACTATTCTGGAGGAGTGCCGTCAAATTGTTCGCACCCAAGGCAACTGCCCGCCTGGCGAAGCAGTGATTACAGGCGGCGGGAACTTGACTGCGCGGCACGTCGTGCACACTGTCGGTCCAATCTGGCGCGGCGGCACTGCGCATGAAGCAGATATCTTGCGGCGCGCATACCGCAATTCTCTTGCACTAGCCGCACGCTCCGGCGCATCGACTATCGCCTTTCCGTCGATCAGCACAGGCGCTTATCGATATCCGATAGAGCAAGCGGCACAAGTGGCGCTCTCTGCCGTGATTAGTTTCGCGAAGGAGAACGCATGTTTTACCGAGATCCGGCTTGTGCTTTTTTCCGAAAAAGATCTCCAGGTTTACCAGCGCACACTTGATACGCTCGCACACAGTGCATAAACTTGCATGAAACCCGATCAGAAGCCCCCAAAGAGCATAAATCAAACCGCGAGCAAAACTCCGCTCTCAGAAATTGGCGAATTCGCCTTGATTCGCCGCCTTACGGCACTAGCGCCGCCACTTGCCGATCGACGAATCACCGGCCCGGGCGATGATTGCGCCGTGATCGCGGCTGAACTTTTGGCACCGGGCGGTGCAGACACCCGTCTGCTGGTCACTACGGATTCGCTGATCGAAAACCGTCATTTTCGCTTAGACTACTCTTCCTTTTTCGATGTTGGCTGGAAATCTCTCGCGGTCAGCCTGAGCGATATCGCCGCAATGGGCGGAACCGCTATCGGGGCAGTCCTCTCGCTGCACTTGCCAAGCAGCCTCGCTGTTGAGGATCTGGAAGAACTCTATCGCGGCATCTATGCTTTAGCCCGGCACCATGGTGTTCTCATTCTCGGCGGCGATACTGTTTTAGCCAAAGAGTTTGCGGTCTGCCTCACTGCCTTCGGCACGACAGCGGGTGAACCCATCCGGCGCAGCGGTGCTTTGCCGGGTGACGAACTGTGGCTAAGCGGTGAGGTGGGAGGCGCCGGCGCCGGGCTTGAACTGCTCAAGCAAGGCGGCAGCCTCGATGATTGTGCCAAAAGCATCCTTTTGCGCCATCAGCGCCCGGAACCGCGTCTCGTTTTGGCAGATCTGCTGCTGCGCACAGGCGCAGTCTCGGCAATGATTGATATAAGCGACGGCCTGTTGCAGGATGCTGGTCATATTGCAGAGCAAAGCGGGGTGCAGTGTGTGATTTCGCTCAATGATGTTCCGTTTGCGGACGGCGTCCTGGGGATGGGAATTTCACGTCTGACCGCAGCCTCCAGCGGCGACGACTACGAGCTCCTTTTCTGCGCGCCGAAAGCAGCCGCCGGCACGGTAACTGCGTTGAGCGAACAGGCGCATTCATCAGGCGTTTTGCCTAGATTGACCCGGATAGGATATGTTCGGAAGGGAGATCTTAACGGGACCTTGGTGATGCTTGCTGAAGACGACGGACGGCTGCGCCCGTCCGGGGAAGCATTGGCAGCAGCAGGGAATAAAAGCAGCGGGGGCTACAGCCATTTTTAGCGATGAACAGAGAAGAATTGTTTGATCTGCTTTCAAGTGTCCAGGAGGGCCGGGTCGCCGTTAGCGAGGCGCTCGAACGTCTCGTCCACTATCCTGTGCGCGATCTTGGATGCGCGCGGCTGGACCTTCATCGTGAGCTGCGAAGCGGTTTTGCCGAGGTTGTTTTTGCTGCCGGGAAAAGTACGGAAGATTTGCTGCAAATCGTTGGCGCACTGCAGCGCGATCTGGGGCGGGTGCTGATCACGCGGCTTCGACCCGAGCACATCGTCCCGCTCAAGGAAAATTTCCCCGAGCTTGTTCTTCATCCCGTCTGCGCGGCAGCGCACTCTAAAATACCGCAGAATGCTTCCGCGCAGGGAAGAATTGGCGTGGTAACCGCCGGAACCAGCGACCGGTCAGTCGCTGAAGAAGCTACGGTTTGTGCTCAATACTTCGGACTTGAAGTAACGCCGATTAACGACATCGGGGTTGCGGGTTTACACAGACTGTTTCAAGCCCTGCCGGAAGTTGAAGCGCTTGATTTACTTATTGTAATTGCGGGTATGGAGGGAGCCTTGCCCGGAATTATTGCCGGGATTTGCCCAGTTCCCGTGATTGCTGTGCCAACGAGCGTGGGCTACGGAGCGTCCTTTGGCGGGATTACGGCGTTTCTGAGTATGCTTGTGTCTTGTTCACCGGGGCTTACTGTTGTTAACATTGACAACGGCTTCGGTGCCGCCCTGGCCGCAGCCAGAATTATCCGGCATATAAGAAAAGAAGCAACCGCAAATAATTCGGAGAACAAAAGATGAAAACTAGATCCTTTTTTCGTTTTTCTGCGCTTAGCGCCGCTGTATTTGCGCTGACTTTGCTCGCGGGACTTCTTTGTTCTTCCCCGGTAGCAGCTCAAGATGCGCCAAAGAAGGCTGAACAAAAAACAGATAAAAAAGCGGAGCCGTCTAAAGTTGAAGAAAAAGTGCAGACCGGCACAATTGCATCAACAGGAAGGTTCGGCGGCGGAGTAACCGGGCTCGACATCAGCACGGATGGGGCAACTCCCGGTGATGACCAAAATGTAATTTCCGCCAGTGTTTCACAAATCGGGCGCGGCGAGTGCCAGGCAACCATAACGAACACCAGCAATGTTAATTCTTATTCAGTCAGTTTTAAGGTTGTCGGTCGCAACGAGCGCGGCTCAAAGCTGGTAGATAAGTCGTACAGTGCATCACTGAAGCCGCAGCAGAAAGTCACTCGGCAAATGGACTGTCCGGCAGAAGCCAATATGGAAGTCGTGCTGCAGTCAGCCCGGAAAACTAATAAGTAGATCATCGAGCAGTTGGGGTCCCGCAAAAGTGCCAGAACCGTCACGCGAGTGGATCAGCCTGTACCACGTGGACAAGGTTTATCCGCCGAACCAAAATGCGCTGCGCAATATTGATGTCAAGATCCAGCGCGGGGAATTTATCTTTATCGCCGGGGCGAGCGGTGCGGGAAAGTCGACGCTGTTGAAGCTGCTTTTTGCTGAGGAACGCGCAACGCGAGGTCAGGTAATCCTTTTAGGGCGCAACGTCAGTTCCATCGCTGGTGAGCAGGTATCAGGATTACGCCGCAGCACTGGCGTTATTTTCCAGGACTACAAGCTGATTCACACCCGATCGGTGCTGGATAATGTGGCCTTTACGCTTGAGGTTATCGGCGTGCGCAAGCGTGAGCGTCATAAGCTCGCCTACCAGATGTTGAACGCGCTGGGTTTGAAAGACCGCGTTGACTCGCTGCCCATGACGCTCTCTGGCGGCGAGCAGCAGCGTGTTGCTATCGCCCGGGCTTTGATTAACCGTCCGCAGCTGATTCTTGCCGACGAACCCACTGGCAATCTCGATCCTGACATGACAGTCGCCGTCTTCAATCTCCTTCTGGAGGCCAACCGCTGCGGCGCCACAGTCATTGTCGCTTCCCATAATTTGAGCCTCATCGAAGAGATCAATAAAAGAACATTGGTTCTCGACCGGGGAAGATTAATCGGTGATTTTTCGCACCCGAGAGGCTGAGGCTGATGAACGACGAAGGGAAACGCTCGCAATTGTTTGCTGTCCCGGAACCTCCCGTAGGAATGGGCACGGGTTTTCTTTCGGATTACTGGTCGTCGCGGGAGCCTTTGCCGACAATTCGGGGCATTGAGATTTGGTGGTACTACATTCAGCGCGGCGTGCAGACGGTGCTGGCGCTGCCCATGAGCAGCATCATTACGGTAATGACTATTGCGGTATCTCTTTTTCTTCTGGCGGGCTTCCTGCTCATACTGCAGAACGTCGGGCAGTTGTTGAATGAGGCCGGGAATGCTCTCTCCATGACGGCCTATATCAAGGCCGAAGCCAGCGAAAAAGACGTGACGAACTTCATTCGCGAGCTGGAAACAAACTCAAAAGTACGCTCGGTCAGCTATACATCCAAGGCGCAGGCGCTGGAAACATTCCGTAAAGACTTGGGCACGCACAGCAGCTTGCTTGATGGGCTGGAACAGAACAATCCCCTTCCGGCCTCGGTGGACGTGACTTTGCGCCCGGAAATCATGGCCAACATCTCGCCGGAGGAGATTGCCAGTCAGCTGCGGCGGGTCGCTGTTGTCGAAGACGTTGTTTTCGGCAGTGAGTGGGCCGACAAGATGGCCGGAGTAGTGCGGATCTTTCGTGCTTTCGGGCTGCTTACGCTGCTGATCGCCATGGCGATCATTGTCTTTTTAATTTCCAATACAATCAAGCTGGTGATCTATGCCCGGCGCGAAGAAATCACGATTATGAAGCTTGTCGGCGCATCGGACGGATTTGTAAAAATTCCTTTTATGATTGGCGGCTTGATTCAAGGGCTTATCGGGTCAGCGATTGGACTGTCGTTGGTCAAGCTCGGCGCACTGGCGCTCAACTACCAGCTGCAAGGCTCGCAAGTCCTGGGCGTGACAATTCCATCCATTGCTTTTCTTCATTGGTGGGCCGCGGCGGGACTGGTCATCTTAGGGCTTGCCGTCGGAGCAATTGGCAGTTTCTTTGCTCTGGGAAAGTTTATCAACGTATAGGAACACAGAACGTGCCGGCCAAAAGAGGGTTGTTTTTATCGGCGCACAATCTGCGGGCAAGCATTATCGCAGCTCTGATGCCCCTCTGGCCCGTTGTGCTTTCTGCGCAGGAACCGCCGCCTGCTCCCGCAGCCCAGGCCGAACAGTCCGAGGAAGCAAAAAAAGCTTTGGAGGAACTGGAGCGTGTTCGTCAAAACATAAAACGCGAAAACGAACGCCTGGCCTCACTGCAAAGCCGGCAGAAGGAAATCAAACTCGAATTAGCACGCGCAGATAAAGAGCTTTCGCTGGTCGGCGCAGAAAAAGATCGGCTGGAAAAACTCGTTGCTGACCTCCAGCAGCAAGTCGATCATCTCAACACCGCAATTGGCCAGAACAAAGAGAAAGTAACTAGTCTGAACAGCCGGCTCAGCGGCCGCATTGCCGCAATATACAAGACAAAGAGAAGAAGCGCTGGTCTCGATTACCTGTTTCGAGCGACATCAGCGAATGATTTCTTAAAAAGATCCTACTATCTTTCGCTGATGACCGGCTATGACCGGCAGCAGCTCGGTCTGCTCCGCGACGAGTATATACGGCTCAGTGACAGCGAGCGCAAACTCGTTCAGACTAAAGCAGAAAAAGCCGATAAGCTGCGCCTCGTCGAAGAACTGGAAAAGAAGCTGGCTGGAAAAAAGATCGAGAAAGCGGAGCTGCTCCGGGAAGCAACCGAGAAGCAAAGACTCTCCGAGCGAACCATTACAAAGCTGGAGAAGGAAGCCGAGAAACTCGAAGAAATCGTGGCGGGACTTACTGGCAAGGAGGAATATCCCGCGGTACAAACAGCAAAGATGGCGCCGGGACAAGTCAATGTGGTCAGCGCGGTTTCACAAACAGCACGTGCGCTTGTTAAGGTTTCTCCTTTTGAAGGAACAGGTCTCGCGCGTCTCAAAGGCACTCTGGAATTTCCGGTCAGTGGGCGAATAGTGCAGCATTTTGGCAAGCAGCAGCACGAGGAATTTGCTGATATTCTTTTTATCAAAGGTTTGGAGGTGGCTGGCGAAAATCAGGCAAAAGTTCGCGCGATCGCTCCGGGCAAAATCATGTTTGACAGCGTTCTCCCCGGATATGGCAATGTCATCATCATCGATCACGGAGCAAGGTATTACAGCCTGTACGGGCGACTCGGAAAATCACTGGTGCATGTGGGCGACGATGTGGAGTCCGGTGCGGTAATTGCCGAACTGGACAAGCCGGATCAAAAGGGCCGGAATTTCTACTTTGAGCTTCGTGTGCAGGGAAAAGCGACCGATCCGGCGAAGTTTTTTAAAAAGCTTCCGCCTCCGACGGCGCAGTAGGCCAATTTAGGCCATTTTCGAAAATGATGATAGAAAAAGAATCAAAAAAGGTGTAGAAAATCAACCGTCCGCAACACCAGCAAAGAACTGGACATTGATAGGTGAACGATGAATAAGCTGACCTTGTTTGTGATTAAATACTTCTTAGTCCTCTGCATAGCCTGCCTGATTTCTGTGGGCGTGACGCTTAACTTTGCCCAGAAGGTGTCAGCAAAAGAAAACAGCATCGCCGACAAGTATCATTATCTGAGAACCTTTACCGAGGTGCTTGCACTTGTCGAGAAGAATTACGTTGAGCCAATAAATATCGAAGAGATCACGGAAGGAGCAATAAAGGGAATGCTGCTTACGCTCGATCCGCACAGCAGTTACTTAACAAAAGAAGTTTACAAAGAACTTCAGGTTGAAACTGAAGGACAGTTCGGCGGCTTAGGAATTGAAATCACCATAAAGGATGGCTTGCTCACCGTTGTCTCACCAATTGAAGATTCGCCGGCCGCACGGGCCGGTGTGCTTCCCGGAGACCAAATTATAAAAATTGGCGAAGAATTTTCCCGCGATTTATCCTTGATTGATGCTGTAAAAAAAATGCGTGGTCCAAAAGGCACGCCGATTACCATCTCTGTGCATCGCGCAGGCTCACGAGACTTGATTCCGATCACTATCGTACGTGATGTCATTAAAGTTAAGAGCATCCGCTACCGCGTGCTGGAAGACGGTTATGGATATGTAAGGCTGGCCCAGTTTCAAGAGGCAAGCGCCGCCGAGTTTTCCAAGGCGCTTATTGCGCTGCAAAACAGCTCTCCAGGCAAGAAAATCAAGGGCCTGGTTATTGACCTGCGAAACGACCCCGGCGGTTTGCTTACCCAGGCGATACGCGTAGCTGACCTTTTCTTAAAGGAAGGAATTATTGTCTACACCGAAGGCCGCCTGGAAAGTCAGCGGCAGAAGTATTACGCACATGACGACGGCGATGAGCCAGAGTACCCGATCGTTGTCTTGATTAACCGCGGGTCCGCATCTGCTTCAGAAATTGTCGCCGGCGCGCTTCAGGATCATAGGCGGGCCATCCTTATTGGGCAAAAGAGCTTCGGCAAGGGATCTGTGCAAACAATTCTTCCTATGGAGCGCGGCGATGCTTTGCGGTTAACAACTGCGCTTTACTATACGAAAAGCGGCCGCTCGATTCAGGCGCAAGGTATTGTTCCGGATGTGGAAGTAATCGATAAACGCTTTCCTGCGGACGCGGAGGAAACAGGCGAAGAGCAGGACGCCTTGGAGCAAAAAGAAGAAAAGACCCCCGACAAGTCGAAAGAACAGATTCATTTTATGATTGGCTCTAGGGAGGCAATGGAAGCTGACTTGAGCAAGCTGCTGAACGATGACGTTCAGTTGGCGGAAGCCTTAAAACTGCTCAAGAGCGGCGCACGGCCCAAGGTCGAAGCATCGGCTGCGCAGGCCGAAGCAAAGCCAGACGCGCCTCAGCCGCAAGCCGCTCCATAATCAGAGCCGGCAGGTGGCTAATAAAAAGCGTCTTGATCATCTGCTTCTTGAACACGGATTTGCGCCCTCGCGCGAAAAGGCGCAAGCGCTTATTTTAAGCGGGCTGGTGCTGGTCAACGACAGGCCCGCGGAAAAAGCCGGACTTCAGGTTGCCGTTGATGCCGCCATACGGCTTCGCGGAGAAGTGCCAAGGTTTGTCAGCCGCGGCGGCGACAAGATTGATCCAGCACTTGATTACTTCAAAGTCGCCGTCAACGCGGTTGTGGCGTTAGATATCGGCGCATCAACCGGCGGCTTCACCGACTGTTTGCTGCAGCGCGGGGCCGCACGAGTGTACGCAGTTGATGTCGGCTTCAATCAGCTCCACTATAAATTGCGCCAAGATTCCCGTGTCGTCGTCATGGAAAAGACTCATGCCGTAAATCTTCGCGCCGAACAGTTTCCTGCTCCGCCCTCACTTGCCGTGATTGACGTGAGTTTTATCGGCCTGCGCAAGGTGTTGGCTCCGGTGCTGCATGTCATGAGACAGCCCGCGGTAATCGTTGCCTTAGTCAAGCCGCAGTTTGAACTCGGCCCAGAACATGTGAGCAAAGGGGGCGTAGTGAAAAGCAAGGAACTTCAACTTGAAGCTGTGCGGCTAGTTGAAGCCTACGGTGCAGAACTTGGCTTGACGAGCAACGGATGCTTCGCCTCCCCCGTTAAGGGAGCAAAAAGCGGCAACCAGGAATACTTCGTCTGTCTGCGCAGCGGCGGCTAATATATTCGCGGCGTAACGAGCCGTAAAAATTCGCCAGCAAGTTTGCGCGCGCCTTCTTGCGCCGTTTCTCGCAGCGCTTCCGCGCCAGTTTCCACGAGCGCCCGCTTGGCCTGCTGCACTGCGGCATCAGCACCTTGTTTGAGCTGCGACGCCGCGCCGCTTGCCGCAAGCCTTATGTGCGCGGTCCTCTCTCCAGCTTTGTCCGCGGCCCACTTTGCCCCCCGGGGTATCTCAACGGCTGCGTTGTACTGCCCCAGCGCGTACCAAGGAGTCTCTTGCGGCAGAAACGGGTATTCCCGCTCCAAAATCAATTTCAGCGCCGGAAGTTTGGCTTTACTGTGAAACTCTTTGAGCGCATCAACAAAAGCTTTGGTGTAATATTTCTTGCCTGAATCATCCACGACAAATCGCTCCGGCCAGGCAATCATGCCCAGGTTATATGCGCGCTTTTGCGCTTCTTTGCCCAGATACTCCTGGACAAAGCGCGGATCAAACTGCCCGTTTCTTGCTTTTACGGGTGCCCGTGACGTTGTTAAGTAGAATGGCTCAATTCTGCACATCAGCTCGTACTGGGCTTGCTCGTCGGGGAGCAGATAGGCCAGGGCCGCCTCTTTCTGCTCCATACGGCTGTGCGGACCGGTGTTCTGGAGCAAAAAGGATTTTTGGCGTTCGAAATCAACAGGCACAGATTGCTTGTCCACCGTCAAGACAGCAAGCACCTCGTAACCCTTTCCCGGTCCAAGATATAGAATTTTGTTGTGCGCGGTGGGCAATTCCCCGGGCAATCCTGAATAAGGATCGATATAGCGGACTTCCCGCCGGTGGATTCCCGTTATGCCGTCTGCATCAAGAGCCTGCTGCAACAGTCCTTGTGGGCCAAGAACACGGTCGGCAATTCTTGGATCATACTGAATCATATGGCCGTGGATCGTTTCGCCGCGCACGATTACGGATTCATCTGTATCGCCGTCTATTCTCACGCCTTGAGGCGAAAATACAGTGCAGCACAGACCGGCCTGCCCGTCGTTAACCAAAAACGGCTGCTCACTCGGGCTCGCCTGGGGATCGCGTTTTGCCGGACGAAGCAGCAGCACCGCATACCCCGTTTGAGTCTGTTGAAGGCGTTCTGTCACTTCCATAATCGAAAGTGCCGGAAGATTTGATGCAGCCGGCGCGAGCACCGGGCAGGAAAGTGAAGTTGCGGGAGATCCGCTTTTTGGGCAAACCAGAACCTCTTGCGGCGTTTGGACCGGCACAGCCATAAAACCTCCATCAATACATTAAAAAGCCTTGATATGTATTTTATAGAGATAGCGGCCGAATGGTTTGCCGATAAATTCCTTGAGATATTTTCCGGTTCTCCCGGGGTAAAAGGTGCATCCCTTCAGTGGCCTGTATTATATTAACGTAAAGCAATGGTTGAATTTGCTAATGGCAACGCGTATTTAGGGTAATACGCTTTTCCGGAATTATTAATACAACAGGAGTCTTTTGTGGTGGACATTCCAAGAATCTTCAACATCACCGAAAGTGCTCACCGCATTCATAATCCGTTCACACCCGAAAAGCTCGCCACTCTCGGCGAAGCGTTGCGCTTGGAACCGGGGACCCGCGTGCTCGATCTTGGCAGCGGTTCGGGCGAGATGCTGTGCACCTGGGCACGCGATTTCGGAATTATTGGCACCGGTATCGACATGAGCCAGTTGTTCTCCGGTCAAGCGCGACTCCGCGCCGAAGAACTCCGCGTTGCTGACCGAGTCGAGTTCATCCACGGCGACGCTTGCGGCTACGTCGCCGGTGAAAAGGTCGATGTGGCAGCCTGTCTCGGTGCCACGTGGATCGGTGGAGGAGCAGCGGGCACCATCGAGCTTCTGGCAAAGAGTCTCCGCACCGGAGGGCTTATCC
>JAKPSH010000072.1 GCA_029555385.1 Pseudomonadota bacterium | reverse complement strand
ACACACCTGGTCAATGATGCGCTCAATGCGCCGCGCCTCTGTGCTGCTGAGCTGCTCCGGCGCAACCAGAGTCAGGCCGCTCGAGATCTCGACCGTCTTCGGCGAACCTGTTCCTTCTTCTTTGCTGACCAGAGTCAGTTTTGGGAAGTCTCGCGCCACAAACCTAGACCTTGAACCTAAACCGGACCGTTGCGTCCAGCTTGGACGTGCTCACTACTAATATCGCTAGATTCCTGCACCCCGCTTCAAAAGCAGTGCTAAGTAATCAGGTCGACTAAATTTTCTAAATTCTTGACCGGGATTTAGGGGAAGAAAGGCAGCCGATACCCCAACAACAAGCTCTATAGTTACCGCGCCTCTTTAGGGTCTTCAAAATGATCATCGGGAAGAATCGTAAATTCAATACGTTACAGATGTTTAGTTTAAAGCTGTTTAACGTACGCAATAGCCCTGAGGCGCGAGTTCAATGTGCAAGTGCAACACCTAGTTCAATCGAGTTAGAGCTAGGTGATTATCGCAGGGGAAATGACCACGAGGACAGGCTCTTTCACTGAATATGATGCTGCCGCATCCGGGATTGGTAATGCGCGCTGAGCGCATCAGCCACGACACGATGCCCTTTGCTATTCCAGTGCACATCACCTTTGAAATAATACTGCTCAAGGATCTTTTGCGGCGCAGTTTGATTAATAAAACTTGGAAAGCAATCGATAAAATCCACTTGGTTCGCTGCGGTCCACGTGCGCCAGAACTCAACTTGGAGCGAATCGAGGTCACGCTCCGCAATCTGATACGGCCAAGGGTACACCGCAATAGTGAGCTTAACGGAATGGCGCTGAAGCAGCGCCAGAAGCATTTTCATGTGCTCTCCCGCCCGCCTTAACCCCTCTTCGCCGTACACACCGAATATTTCCGGATCATTCGGCCATCTGCCGCGAAATTGCTGCTCCGGCTCGGCAGCGACATTATGCGGCTGGGCCAGCCAGTAATCGAGTAATTTGTTAAACGCGATCACAGTGATGCTGCGGAATTCCAGCTTGCCCCAAAGCCTGCTCCACAAGGCGCCGTTTGCCGGAATCTCCCTTGTCTCCGGCGTAATCAGTCTCCGCGCTTCCGGAAATGAACATCCGCCGCAATACAGTTTGCCCTTACGCAAACCGTAGCGCTCCAAACATGCGTCAAGATTCGACTCAACGTGCTGATCTTCGCCTCGCAACCGGTAGCATAACGCTTCGTCCTGGATGTCCGACACATCGATCATCACCAGAAGCTCATGCATTTCCAATCCGGCATCTTCAAGCAGATACTTGACTTTCCTGTAGTACGTCAGCGGAGAATAGCTGGAAACGCCGGCATTAAGCACTTCGATGTTCCGCTTGGAGAAAAAGCCGTCAAGCAGGCCGGCGAAGCTCTCTTCGTATTCCACGCCGACGCCTTCGGTAAACGAATCGCCGATGATCACAACACGGTAGCGGCCGGGCTTCAGCTCAACAATACGCCGCTCCTTGTCGCGCATACCCAAGGAGTTGGTAATCAACTTAGTTCTAGTTGTTCCCCAAAACTGAACCTCATCCTTGAGCGGCGCCAAAGTGTGGTGAAAAACAGGCGACTTAATCTGCACTTTGCTCTCCCGCGCGGGAAAGCGCGAGTTATAAAAGCGGTACAGCGAACCCGCGCACAAGTCCAGAAAGACAAGCTCGAACAAAAACAACAGTACCGCAAGAAAGCTTCGCTTGCTGCGCGGACGATTAACCAAGGAAACCCTCTACACGGCTAAGCACTTTCCTGCTCGGCATTAATCAGATATTTGGCCGCTACTGCCGCGGCGCTGCAGGGTGCTTCCTTGCCCTGATAGAGCAGGCGCACTGCCTCCAGATCCGACTGCCAGACGATATCCCCCGGGGCAAAAAGACAGATGGTTCCCGGCTCGTACTGCAAAAACAAACTCCCGTCCTTGAAGTAATAGTACTCGTGGACTACCGCCGTTTGATAAATCCGCATGCCCGGAGGAATATCAGTCGGCCTGAACCAAAGCTTGATCTCGCGTTCCGCTTCCGCCGGCGTGGCACTTGCGTGAATCAAATTGTCCATGCGTTCGCCGATGACTTTGCCTTCAGCGTCCTTCAGCGGCACCACCGTGCCCAGCGAACGAACGCATCCCGGCCGGGTATCCCGGGCCACATGCGGATTGGTTGGCCCGGAGAGATCGCGAATTTTGAGCACCGCCCCCGGACCCTGATACACCAGCGCGATCACCCTGCGCTTCCATGGCTGATCGGCGTAATGAATGCCGCCCATGATATATGCGAGCAACGACGGAAAAAATATCTTGCCGCGATGTTCTGCGTAATGCTCCTCGGCGAGCATCTGATTAACATGCACAATCTTCGCCCCGGCAAAACGCAGCCCGCTGTGAAACTCTGAGAGCTGCGACAGCACATACCCGGTAAGCGAGTTCTTCAACGCATCCGGCTTAATCAAGACCAATGTTTGTTCGATATCATTCTGCATAGCAACTCTCCAGTTCAGCCCATATAATCAACAGCAATTATTACGCCAGAGCCCACAAATAAGCTACAAGCTTCTGCCCCCGCCAAGACGGTTGATCACTGCTCTGGGGCAGCTTGTTTCTTGCGCAGCACATCTTCTGCTTCTTCTCTCATCCGCGCAATTACTTCCGCATACGAAAAACGCCCTATAAGCTCATGACCGCGCTTGAGATTAACGAAACCCGGCGCGCACCACAGGCCGATGTCAGCTTCATCCGTCTCGCCCGGCCCGTTCACGCGGCAGCCCATAACCGCCACCGTCAGCGGTTTGTCCGCCAAGTCGCTGAGCGCTTCCTTAACGTGCTGCGCCAAGCTGACAAAAGCCTGGTTTTCGACCCGAGAACATGAAGGACATGAAATGACATTCAACGCTGGCGCCCGCGATGGCGCGGCACTGCTGACGCGGCCCGTGTGCGCGTCTTCAATAATTTCATAAGCGGCGCGCACTTCGCGATCTTTCTCGGCATCAGGAAGCGTCAGCGACACGCGCAGGGTATCACCGATCCCCTCGGCCAAAAGCGGCACGAGCGCACTTCTTGTTTTCTCAATACCCTCCGGGGGAAGACCCGCCTCAGTGACACCTAAATGCAGCGGTACTTCCGGACGGAGCGCAGCAAAGCGCCGGTTAATTTCCACAACCGCCAGTGGATTTGAACTCTTCAGCGAAACAACATAAGACGAGAAGCCACAGCGCTCAACCAACTCACAATGTTCAAGAGCAGATTCTACTGCGCTGTGCTCGCGTGATTTACCTTGCGCTTTGCGCGCTGGATCAAGCGAGCCGAAATTGACCCCGATGCGCAGAGCACAGCTATTTGCACCAGCGATATCAACCAGAAATTTGACTTTGTCCACTATGGACATGCCGTGGCGCGAATGATGCAGATGACCCGGATTATAGCGCAGCTTCTGCACCAAAGGCGCCACCGCCCGGGCAAGTTGAAAGTTCTCCTGCAGATCGATAACAAGGTTTGCTGCGGTTTCCTTCCTTATCTGCTGAAGCGCTTCAACATCGCGCTGATTGTCAACTGCAATCCGGATGATGTGCGCCCCCGCACACTCCAACAAATGAATCTGCGCGAGGGTCGCCTCAATGTTTGCCGTTTTCGTGGCGCACATGCTTTGAACGGCAATCGGCGCACTCGACCCGATGGTACAAGTCCCGACTTTAACCGCACGGCTTGGGCGCTGTCTCAGCGAGCGCGGTTCTTTATCGCCAATCCCAGATTCTGATTCGGGCATAGTCATTTGACCAGATGGTGCAGTTCCACAACCCTGCGCTCCAACGCGCGCAAGCAGGGGTTTTATTAGCGAATGAGAGAGATTATGGCGAGAGCCGAACAAAAAAACAGGTAAGTTATTGATTTCCCTCGCGATCCCTCTCCCCGTAAAGCACCCGCATTTTGGCCGGCAGCAAGCCTTAAAGCGTGTTGCAGCTTAAAAACTGTGCTATCAGTAACAGGCATAAAAAATGATCGTCTCACGGGCGCCAAGGAAGACACTGCATGGAGCAGGAAATCAGAGAGATTTTTGAACGAATTACCGAACGGTTTGAAATTCCTATTCGTCTGAGCCATCGCTGCGAAACCGGCGTCTACTATCATGTTGAAGATTTATCCAGCCCGGAACTGGAACTCTGTGCCCAGTTTATCGCCGAGCGTGTGCGCAATGTGGCCCATCCGCTTCTGCCGTCTATTTTGATTAATTTGCCCGGGGGTTATACCGATTTGGCGGCAACACTGAGCACCGAGCTTGCGCCGCCAGGCGAATCCCTGGAAATCATTACGATGAAAGACCTTGATGCCGGAAACGGCCACCTGGCCAGGCTGAAAAACGCCCGCTGCATTCTCGTCAATGACGTTATTACAACTGCTCGTTCCTGCCTGGCCATTCACTCGCGCATCACGATGCTGGGCGCATCAGTTCTCTGCTGGGCGTGCCTTGTCGACCGCACGTTCGGTCCCGGACCCGTGCCGGTAGTCGCCGCCTATACCGGCGCGCCGGTTACCTTGCTTGGCGAGATTCCCTGATTACCATCCGCTTGCTCCAAGCAAAGACCGCGGCCTAACGCCCTAAACCAGCACCAGATGTAATGCCCGCGTTCGCAGCTCGACTAACCTTTGCACAAACCAGGCAGACCGGAGGTTTAGAAGCAGGAGAAGCAAAATGAGATGGTCTTGGAAATTCACTCGGCTTGCCGGTGTAGATGTCTATATTCATGCCACTTTTTTTATCCTGATTGGCTGGGTTTTTTTCAGCCATTTGGCGGCAGGCCAGTCATTTGCCGGCGCTGCCGCGGGACTTGTCTTCACCTTGGCTCTTTTTAGCTGCGTGCTGCTGCATGAATTTGGTCATGCACTTGCCGCACGGCGCTACGGTATCGCAACTCACGACATTACGTTGCTGCCTATTGGCGGCGTTGCGCGTTTAGAGCGCATGCCGGAAGATCCGCGCCAGGAACTTTACGTAGCCTTGGCGGGACCCGCTGTAAACGTAGCTATTTCGGTAATGTTGTATCTTTGGCTTGTCATGACCTCGTCACTTGTTCCATTTGCCGGACTGGGCGTAGCCACTGGGCCTTTTGCGGAACGTCTGCTTGCTCTGAACGTCTTTCTTGTACTTTTTAATATGATACCGGCCTTTCCCATGGATGGCGGGCGGGTGCTTCGTGCATTCTTGGCCATGAGAATGGATTATGTCCGGGCCACACAGATTGCCGCCGGGATCGGCCAGGGATTGGCTATGGTTTTCGGATTCATCGGTCTTTTCAGCAACCCATTCCTCGTATTCATTGCCTTATTCGTCTGGATTGGTGCGGCGCAGGAAGGAGGTTTCGTAGAAATGCAGCGCGCGCTTTCGGGAATCCCGGTATATCGCGCAATGATTACGGACTTCCGTACCCTGCACCCCGGCGATGACCTCGCAAAAGCAGCGCAGCTAATCTTGGATGGTTTCCAGACCGACTTCCCTGTTGTCGAGAACGGCCGCGTAGTCGGTATCCTTACGCGCAGCGATTTGATCAATGCCTTAACGCAAAAAGGAGAACACTCGCTCGTTGAAACAGTCATGCAGCGCTCTTTTGAAACCGCAGACTCTGGCGAAATGCTGGAACGGGTGTTCTCGCGGCTTCAGACTGGAGCATTTAATTCCGTACCGATTATAGACCGCAGCCGCTTAGTTGGTCTCGTCACCGCAGAAAATATCGCGGAACTGCTGATGATTAAGGAAGCCCTGCGGACACGAATGGCTGCTTAGTTTGCGCGCCCCGACGAAGACGTATTTGGGTACTGCTGCCGGGCGCCGAAGGCTGCAGAGCCATAACTGAATTATTTGATTGTTGATTCTTTGACAGACTCTGCCTTCGACTCCGTCTCCAGCGGAGGCACACATTGCACGGTGCAGGTTTGAGATCCCTCGCACCATGACCCAGACCCTTCGGCACGGCTCCTGCGCTCGGGATGACTTTCGGTGGAAATTCCGGCTGCGGCAGATTTATGCGCCGATTTATGTGCTAACCCCTCTGCTTTTCTTTTGCCGGGACGCCGCTGCAGTCCGGGAGAAGGCGCGGGAAGAGGCAGAGAAACAGGACAAGATAGCAGAACATGATCCATTCCCAGAGCGGAGTGGAGAAAATCCCCTGACCGGGCCAGTGCGGAAGCTCGGGATCGAGCGCACAGCGCACTTCCCAAATGCCGAGACAGCCTAGCGCAAAAGCAAAGACGCACATCAACAAATAGATCGCCCGCAAAGCTCCGCTAAAAGGGAAGCACCAGCGCGCAGAGCCCAGCCTAAAGCAGCGCGATGCCGCAAGGCGCCGGAGCAGCAGCGTATCGTATAAAATACCGAAGCCCAAGAACACCATGCCAATGACAACGCTTCCGCCATGGAGAATTTGAAATTTGACAAGACCGTAGAACTTCTCCCGCGAGTCAGGAAGAAATATCGTCGCCAAAATAAAGAATATTCCAATGAGGTAGCACCAGGTGTTCTTGCGCACCCTGTACTCGGCAAGTCCGCGCATGCGGTAATGGCGGAAAATCACGGCGCACGACATAAGGAAACACACACAGCTAAACCCCAGCCGGAACATGCGATAGCCGGTTGGATTGCGATGGAGATCCGGGGAGCCAAGGTGTGATATGGTGTTGCGGAAAATGGAGAACCCGTTGCTGATTGGGTAGCGCTGCCAGGCAAGCACGAAATAACAGACACCGACAACGGCAAGAAAAACCAGCCCGCGGACGAATAAACGTTGATTACTGGGAACGACCGCCCGCAGCCGGGCGAGGCTTTGCATCATCATGGTCTGGCGCCGGGAGATGAAAGAATTCCTCTAGGGTTATCGACAAAGAAGAAGAAAAACAAAATCCCAAAAGAAGCCGAAGAATTACCAGCCGTTATTGGGCAGTAAGTCGGGATTTGACACCTGCCAGTATGTGTTCTGCGGCTTGCCATCGGCAAGCACTGTCTGCAATTATCTCGTGGTTCAGGCTGAGGTTCACTTTTGTCCTCCGGTTCGTTCTTTCTCGCCCTGAAAATAATTGCTGCAAATCCGTCTCTCTGCACAAAGCAGCCGCCGCACCGCGCTGCTTGCCGCAGAGACGACTGCGTAAAGGTCGAGGTTTTATTCCGCAAATGTCTGCGGGCAAGCGCAGAATCGTCAGTTCCAGCGCTAAAGGAGATGGATATGGCCCTTCGCGGCACACCATGGACGCCGGCACAATGGCGCAAATTGCGCAGGTGGGAGAAAAAGAACCTCCCAGTTTCGCAGTTCTGGCAGCAATTTCCTGGCCGCAGCTTGAATCAGGTGGCGAAAGCCCTTACCCGGCTCAGAAAAAAGCGGCTGCGCAGGAAGAATACCGATGTGCTCACCTCGCGCCGGATGAACAGCGCGGAGTACAGATTCTTTTGCGACTTTCTGCGCAAGCATCCCCAGGCCTCCACCGCACAGCTTACGCTGAGCTGGAACGCGGGAGCCGCCGCACACGGATTGCCCACGGTCAGCGCCCACACGGTAAGCACGATCAGAAATAAGTGTTCAAAGCCTGCATCGAGAATCGAGCAGATGCGTACGGACTTTCACCGCCGCCGGCGGAAAACCCGCGCAGACAAACGCCGCAGTGAGGAATACGAAAGGAAACGCAGCGAGCTGCTGCAGGTCCGGAGGCGCGAGGCGCGGCAATACCGGAAGCTTCATCCCCGATGCGTGAGTGTGCACTGCGAGTACTGCGCACATAGCTGGCCGCTTGCTGAGCCGTTTTATCGCACCCTGCCCAACTCTTTCCATGGCCGGGGCGCCGAGCGCGAATTGCTGTTCAACACCAGTCATTGCGACGTATGCCTGAACACGCTGACATGGCTTGAACGAAGCTACAGGCGTGCCGGCGAAAAAGAGGAAACTGCAAAACTCGTCGCCCTTAAGCGTCAGGCCCGCTGGGAGATCGCGGATGCCGCGCTGGAAGAAGAAGCAAGCACCGCTTACGAGGAGGCTCTTGCTCTTTACGAAGACACCGAAATTTTTTGCGAGACGTGCCTGCGCTGCGGCACACAGTGGCCGGTGGCTGACGATTACTGGAAGCCGGTGCGATGCGCCTCTGCCGAAGGAGCGAATCTGGCGCTCTGCACTTACTGTCAGCGCTACTACCGCCGGCATATCCGCAGACTTCAGGCGGCAGGCCTCAGCCCGTTTGCGGTTCAATGGGAACGCGAAGAGTTCATGCACGCGGGCCGGATGCGCGCGCTAACGCGCAAGCGCGAGGCGGCGCAAAAAACCAAACGCGGCAAGATGGGCGATGGCCGGAAGCAGTGTTCAAGCTGTCTCGAAGTCTGGCCTGCCGGAATTCAATTTCGCGCCCAGTATTGGCATGTCGAAAGTTATCAGTCGCGTGAAGGTATACGTTCGTGTCTCTCAGGCTCCTGTCTCTTCTGCATCTCAGAGCAGGAAGCAGAGAAAACCTGGGAACGGAAAAAGAAAGCGGCTTGGCGGAGGAAATCGCTAAAGAAGCGCAAGTGACATTAGTGCGGGACTGAACGGATTCAGTCCCGCCGCTTTTCTTTGTTTTTAGGCAAGGTTACTATTGCGCGTCGTCTTTACTGCACGCTCCTCGCATTGCTCTGAAGAAAATCGGCCAAAGACGCAGGCCTCATGGAGTAATGCTATCAGGGTGCTGAAGGCGTGACTTTTTTTACCCGGCACAACCCTTTGCCTCCCTTCGCTGTCGCCCGCCCAGCGGTCCAGACCAATGGCAACGAATAAATGCGGGCGACGCGCTGCGGTTGGCAAAGGGTTGTGCCGGGTTCTTGATCTGTTCTGAAAGACGTGCTGCGGCGAAAGGGCGGCTTGGACGCGTTTGCACTTTTTCCCGTACTTGAAGCAGCGCAGAACATCCAGGTATTCAGAAAAGTGAAATAAAACCAAGAGAGGCAGCAGGGTCAAACTCTCCACCGCCCATGCGCGACTTCAGCGTTCACCCACGTGATGCCACAAATATGCGCCATCCAACAACTTTCAGGGGGAATTCCGGCTCCGGCAGATTTATTCGCTTATTTCAAGCCTAGTGCCGGCAAAGCGCCTTGATCGATGGCGGATTCTTTAAATGCGCAGCTTTTACAATTTTCTCGTAATTGATGCGAAAGAACCAGTACACGCAAAAGAACAGGCTGTGCGCCCCGCATAACGACCAGGCAAAGCGCAGATTTTTAAGAACCTCCTTAAAGTTAAAGCGAAAAAGCATAACAACGCTCTTGCGGCTGAATCTAGTGGCAATTTCTTGGTTGATTTTGCGGCGAACCAGTTCGGGCGGGAACTCGGCAAACTTTTTCCGCTCCACATAAGAATCACGCAGCACAAACAAGAGAGGAAGCACAGAATCCGGGGAAATATCCAAAGAAAAATACCAGAAGCTGCGCAGTCGCGTCATCTCCGCCCGGTCAAGCCGTCTCAGCAGGTAGTATTCTGTTTCATCTTGGGCGATTTGCATGGTAACTTCCCGCACCGCTTCCGGACACTCCTGGGTCTGCTGGGTACCGTGCAAACGATAGTCATACAAAACGTCGCCAAGCTGAACAATCTCCGACGAATGAGCTGCCGTGGTGCAAAGCTTATAATCATCGCAGTAATGCAGCTTTTCATCGAAATAAAACGCGGTGCCGTCGATTTCCCGGCGAAAAAAAAGCTGCCCTGCGCACCGGAAGGGATACCAGAAGATAAACCACCAGGGCACCATAAACGGCGGGATTGCCGGGCGGCTTAGGCCGATTTTCTTGCCCGTGTTGTCAATTACCGCTACGGCGCAGGTAACCAGCCCGACCTCGGGGCGGCATTCCATAACCTGAAGCTCCTTTTTTAGGCGATCAACACGTGAGCGGTCATCCGCATCCTGACGCGCAATGTATTTGCCCCGCGCTGCTCTTAAGCCGGTATTCAGCGCACGAATAAGACCAAGGTTTTTCTCGTTGCGCAGCACGCGGATACGTGAGTCCTGCCCGGCATAAACAGACAACACCTCGCTGCTGCCGTCAGTCGAACAGTCATCAACAATCAAAAACTCAAAATCACGATAGGACTGCGCAAGGATGCTCTCGATAGCTTCGCTTAAATACGGGCCCGCGTTATACAGAGGCATCAGCACAGTGATCGTTGGATCCTTCTGCACGCGCGCATACCCTCTAGAAATGCTTTTTATCGTTGATGCGGCAAAGTTAACTACTACTTTTCTCGATTATCACTTTGCACTATACAGGGCAAGTAAAAGAAACTGACCCGGACGATTTGCGGCAAGAGAGTATTCCCATGGCAACTTCTAAGAGGGTCAATCCCTGAATAAATTTCACACCTAACGATGATCTTAATAGTGAGGCGGAGGCGGAGGCGGAGGCGGAGGCGGAGAATAAAGCCAAGGCGAAGATATAGGCAAAGGTTTTTTTACAGGCGGGAGCAACAACTCTCCGCCTCAGCCTTCGTCTTAGCCTTATTCCTGGTCTCCGCCCCCGCCTTCTCACGCAACAAACGGTATATCTCCCGCGATCATTAATCTAAAACAACTTTCAAACGGAGAAAATCAATGTTCGGACACGAAACTCTCACCCCGTATCAGCTCAGCATCCGATTTCTCGCGTTAGCAATGCAATTACTGGATCTGCTGCCGAAGGGAAACGCGCACATTCATGATCAATTGAAACGAGCCGCAATCTCTACCCCCCTCAATCTGGCAGAGGGTGCAGGGAAAATGACAAAGTCCGACAAACTGCGCTTTTATTCCATTGCACGGGGATCCGCCATGGAGTGCGCCGCAATTCGTGATGTCATCTGCTTGATCCAACCACAGCTCGTCGCTGATTGCACCAACGGCAAAATGATTCTCGAAGAGATTACCAGAATACTCACCGCGGTATGTTATAGACCGCGGGCAAACGCAAACGACGAAACAATAGGCGGAGGCGGAGGCGGAGGCGGAGGCGGAGGCGGAGGCGGAGGCGGAGGCGGAGGCGGAGAATAAAGCCAAGGCGAAGATATAGGCAAAGGTTTTTTTTACGGGCGGGAGCAACAACTCTCCGCCTCCGCCCTAGCCTCAGCCTTCGTCTTAGCCTTATTCCTGGTCTCCTCCTCCTCGTTATTACGATTGTGTTCCGTACAAACTGTATTTAAAGATTGACCGGCGCCCGGCAGCAAGGTTTTCCGATCAGCGCAGGCTGTCCCAGGCAGCATTAAGGGAACCCCTCTCCGCGCCAGAGATAATACGGACTGCACCGATACGCTCCGGCAGGACAAAACGGACGGCGCTGTCCTTTCGCTTTTTGTCCGACGCCATGGCCGCAATAAGAGCTTCGTTGGCAGCCAGGTCTGCCTTAACCGGAAGCCCGATGCGCTCGATAAGCCTCCGCACCCGCTCGGCCGCCTCGCAGCCGCAAATCCCAAGCGACACGGCGAGCTCAAACGCGGCAATCATGCCCAGCGCCACCGCCTCTCCATGTTCAATTACACCGTAACCAGCGGTCGCTTCAATGGCATGGCCGAAGGTGTGGCCTAAGTTAAGGTAAGCACGAATACCCTGCTCCTTCTCATCTTGCTCGACAATCCGCGCCTTAATGGCGATATTGCGCTCAAGCAGCTCAACCAGAACCGGCATCTCCAGAGCCAGGATCTGCGGCAGCTTTGCCTCAATCCATGAAAATAAAGAGTCATCGGCAATCACCGCATGCTTTACGCATTCGGCAAGACCGCAGCAGAGCTCCCGTCTGGGAAGTGTACGCAGCACCTCCGGGTCAATAACAACTGCTTTGGGCTGATAAAAGCTGCCGATCAGATTTTTCCCCTGCGGCACATTAACTCCGGTTTTTCCGCCGACACTCGAATCCACCATCGCGAGCAGCGTCGTCGGACACTGAATGAAAGCAACACCGCGCAAATAAGTGGCCGCGACAAATCCGGCCGTGTCGCCGTTCACTCCCCCGCCAAAGGAAAAAACAACGGCATCACGATCCAGGCGCGCGTTAAGGAGAACATCATAGCAGTTTCGCACCGTATCAAGCGTCTTATTCGCTTCGCCCTGGGGCTGCAGCCCGACAACAACCTGCGAAAAAGTTTTGCGAAGCGCATTTTCAACCTTAGAGCCATGCAGCTTATACACGGCTTCGTCAGCCAATACGCAAGCTCCCCTGTATTTGCCAGTTCGCAAAGCGACCTCATCGATGCGCGCCAGGATACCGGGCTCAATATGCACGTCGTATTCATGCCCGGGAATTGCTACTGATATACAGCCCATAGTCAAACTCTTCTTATTCTGCCGTTGCTGCGCTCGAAATTCGGCAACGCCGTCCGGGCGTTGCGCTAGCCGTAATATCTCACAGCCCGAGGCTGTGTAATATTACGGCTAGCCTGCGAGAAATGACGGCCAGATGTCAAGACTTAGCCTTCATTAACTCTCCCTGATCGGGCCCGGACTCCGCAAAACTGCACATAAAGAGCAGCGAAAGCGAAAAAATCCACGACGCAAAAGCGAGAGAGGCTGCATTGAACGTCAGCCCGGCCAGGCGCACCTCGGGAAACAAAAACGCAAAATACAAAAAGAACATGCTTAACACACAGCACACGCCGCCCGCCCCCGTCTCAAAACGAACGAGATGCACGGCAGCGATTAAAACCGGAAGCAAAACCAGCACGAGGTCATGCATCAGTACGTGGGGTGAAAGAAAAATTGAGACGCTGAATTGAAGGGCGAACACCAGTTCCACAGGCAATCTACCGGCGTCTTCTCGCCCGCCAAGCAGCTTTTGCCGGATAAAGATGATTATTAAAAGCGCCGCAGCACAAGAAACAGCTTGCGCCGAACGCGGCGCAAAGGAAAGCATTTCGCAAAGCGCGAACAACCCCGCTCCTTCCCGCAGCATAAAAGTTGGATCATCCGGCAAACCGCCGGCATAAGTATATCGTGCACCACGGAAGATTAATTCCCTTATTCCTTCCAACCCAGCAAATAACACACTGAGCCAAACCAAAAGCGCCCCCGCGCCGCAAAATCCCGCAAGCATTTTCCAGCGGCGATCCAGAAGCAAGAACACAACGTAAAGAGCAAAAAGCGGCGGCTTATAATAAGACAGCGCAAGGCAAACACCGGCCGCAGCGTCGTTCTTATTCTTCAGAAAGAACAACACCAAAGCACCAATGAAAAAACCCAGACACGATGCTTGCCCTCCGGCAAGCGAATCCATAATCAGCGGCTGAAAACTGAAAGCGGCAAGCAGAAAAAACAGCGAAGCGCCAAGGGGTATTTTCAGAGAGCGCGCCGCTAAAACGCTGCCAGATAAAAAGAGGAAGACCGAGAGTATCAGCCAAACATAGAACGCATGAAGCAAAGAAAACTCAGCAAGCGGCGCGACAAGCAGCGCCACAAGGGGCGGATAACAAAACGGCAAGAACTTGTTCTGCGCCCCGCTTTTTGCACCCAACTCCGACTGCATCCGGCGCTGCACTTCGAAGTCATACAGTTCAAACCGGTTTTCCCGGACAATCTTCCCCGCTGTATAAAATGCAGCGAAATCCCCGCCAACGAATTGCTTGTTCGGCAGCACTATGCCGCCGCTGTCCCGATACGCCGTCACTATCACCTTGAGCGACAAGGCAAGCATTCCCAGAAAGAATCCGGCCAGCAGTGCCGCCGCAGCACGAAGCAGCCGCTTGCGCTGGCCCGCAGCGCAAGCATGCATCAAACGATATACTGAGCTAAGAATGCGCATCGAAAAATTGCCGCGGTCCCATGCAAATTACCACTATCTCGCAACTGTATCATGAAATTCCGCTGCCGCCATGCTGCTTTTGTTTAAACAGATTGAGAAAACACAGCCGCCGCTCTAATATACTCCTCCGCAGCAGATAACGAGCATGTAAGTTTTAATGCTTCCAACACTTATGGTTAATTAAACCGCATGATACTATTTGCACTGTCCGATATTCATGGAAATCTCGATAATTTAAAGAAGATCCGTCCGCACCTCACTGATGCTGATGTGATTCTGCTTACGGGCGATATCACGCATTTCGGCAAAGAACGAGCCATCGCTGAGACTCTGCAAGTGTTTGGCCCGCATGCCGCAAAGGTTCTTGCCGTTACGGGAAACTGTGATTATCTGGAAGCGGGCGGCGCACTCGAGCGGGAAGGCCTCAGCCTGCACCGGTCTTTCAAAACCACAATGGGCCTCACGTTTGCCGGATGCAGCGGCTCACTCCCTTGCCCGGGAAGAACGCCGAATGAATTCAGCGAGGAAGAATTCGCTCTTTTTGCTTCAGAACTCCAGCCGGCCTTCGAAACAGGCAGCCCAGTTGTGCTTGTCACACACCAGCCCCCATTTGGCACTGCGGCAGACCGCATCGGCAGCGGAGAACACGTGGGCAGCAAGGCGTTTCGCGCGTTTATCGACGCTCATCCGCCCATGCTGTCCTTTTGCGGCCATATTCATGAGGCGCAGAGTATAAGTACTCTCGGCGCAACACAGATCATCAATCCCGGCCCTTTTATGAAAGGCTGGTACGCGGCAGCTAAAGTAGAGCAGGGGCTGGTGACAGAGGTAGAATTACGCAATGTTGTCGACAACTTAGAGGCACCGAATCTAAACCAACAGCTTAAATAAAATAGGCAACCTTAGGTAATAATTCGAGTATAAGCTCTAATAGGTAATCAGGAGATTGTCCTGCTTAGGCTTTGCTGAGACGTCTCTTATAGGAGGTTTTATGACTACCCCGGCCACCAGCGCCCTGCCGCGCATTGCCGTTCCCGCTACCGTAGACATGCAGGATACCGTCGGAGACGGGCCTGACCCTATAGTGCTTCCCGCGACGGCGATTGCAGCGAAACCCACACTGCGTGACAGCTTAAGAGCAGAACTCAGCGTCCAGCTTGACGAGACAGCCCGCTGGACTGACCAGCTTCGCGAGAACCGCAACCTTCTTCGCCGCACGGAGTATGAAGCTTGGGGAAGGTTCCTACAAACTACCGACCAGCAGGTTTCCGACGCACTTGCCGCGAATAATGAGCCGGAAGCGCGAAGACTTATCCTCGCTGCGCACAAGGCGCTGAGCGATTTGAACAGGTTTTTTGAGATCGAAAAAGCCCAGCACCTGCTCGCGACGCACGCCGAAACCGGCGTAAGAATTTACCTCGTGGATAATCAACTCTACTTCGTTTCTCCTGATCATAAAGCTTTTGACTACAAGGCCAACAGCGAAAGTCTCAAAGGCTTTGTCCGTATCGATACCCAATCCGGGGCGATAGAACAAACCGCATACCAAGAAGAAGGCCGGACAAGAGCAAAGCTGCCTAGCCGAAGCAGCGAAGAAGAAATTGCACTTCTGGGCTGCCGCATCGACCGGCTTGCTTTGTATGAGCGACCTGACAAGAGCTATGCCGTTACGACCAAACTGCGTACGGTAAGTCCGGGTTTTCGCGACCATGAAATAAGGTTCTCGCTTGCTGATGTTTTGGCCGGCCAGGGATTGTCTTCCAATCCCAACGACCCGGCTGTCATCCAAAGGATGAACGCAATCGGTCCGAATCCCGCCGCCCAACCCAAAAGTGAACCGGAGAGCACGAGCGTCGAGGGTGCCACCGGACATGCCGTGCAAGGCCGGACAGTAATCGCCGCCGCGACCACCCCGATGAGGGTTTTGGACGCGAAGCGCCGGGGAGCAGCAGCCCCGGCTCTCGACGACGCCGCCCGCCAGAAGATTGAAACGGAATACACCAAACATCGCGCAAGAGTCTCTGCGCTCGATGTGGATACACTGAACGAACCAAAAGCAATTGCCGAGGCCCTCAAGACCCTTGATGATGAACGCGGCGCGTTCCGGGAAGCCGTATCTGCACGGGAAAAAATCCTCCGTGCCGAACTTGCGCGAACTGAGCCGGGCTCCCCTGAAGCCGCGGCAAAACAGCTCGAGCTTCAGCAGCTCGAGTCCCTTCGCGCATCAGAAACAATGAAGACCAGAGCACTGCTCGAACGGCAGGCAGCCGGAAGCGACCCAATCGCGTCGAAGGCTGCCAAAGTGCGCCTCATTTCAATGGCTGCCGAGGTTGACGATGCCTATAAAGCGCAGATATCTGCCGAGCCGACCGATGCCGGCAAGCAAAAACTCACGGCCGAACAGCAGAAGTTTCAGCAAGACATTGAAGGCTGGAAAGCGGAAGTCCGCCGGTGGCCGGCAAAAATTGCGGCATCTGTCGCAGACTTCCTGGAAAACAACTCCTGGGTCAAGCGGATTAGGGCAATCGGCTCACCGCATCCAATTCGAGATTACTTGGACCGCACACGGGCAGTTCGCGCCGCGGACGCCCTGAAAGAGAATCCTTCTCTTTGTGCAAAAGACATGTCGACGATGGACGTCAAAGCGAAAGCAGCCTACCTCGATGAACTTGCCGCACAAGATAAGCTCTTTAAGGCGCGGATTCAGACCCTTGAACGCCAAATAACAAGCGGAACAAAAGGCCTGGAGCCGGAGCTGCAGCAGTATCGCGAAGCCCGGGCAGCAGTCGCTTCGCGCAGCGTAGAATGTGCGGCTGAACAAATCAAAGATGCCGGCCCGGACGGGCAAGGCACACCAAAGCTGCGGGCCAATTATTGCACTTTGGCGGATGCCGCAGAAGAAGCATACCAGCAGCTTGAAAAGAGCCGCCCCCTCACTGCGGACGAGCAAAAAGCCCGCGCTGGCATCAGAGCACAGCGTGAAGGATACAGGCTGCAGCAGGATATCGACGCAACACGGATGCGTCTCCCCGGCCTCGACGAACGCGATATCGCACGGCGCGATGCCGCACGAGCGGAAAAGAAAGCTGAAGCAGCGCCAGCCGGTCCGCAAAAAACAGAAGCGGAAGCTGCACGCGACCTGGCCAGAACCCGCCAGGTGATTACCGAGGTCGAAGCAAGAGTATCTCATCTGAAGAGCCGCTTGAACTTGGATCGCGAAAACAGAGACTTGGCAAAGCAGCTTGCTGATGCCGAAGCAGAACTAAAAACGCTCAGAATCACCGAGCTTAACCAGGTGCAGGTGCTTAAGCGCGCCCAGATTGGCACGATGACCGCGCGAATTGCGGAGATCGACGCCGAGCTTGCCAAGAGCCCCGAGAAAACCGCGGCAGATAAACTGCAAGCCGAGAAAAATACGCTGAAAGGCAAAGTCAGCGATCTTGAAGGCGAATGCCGGACTCTGCGGGCTCAAGAACAAACCGCCAAGACGCTTGCCGAGCAAACAAGAATTGCTGAAGAACTAAAAAGCGAACAAGCAAAGCTTGCCGCAGAAAAAGATGCGGCAGCACAGGATGCGTCGAAGGCCAGAATTGCGCAGCTTACGGCAGACCTCAGAGCGGCACAAATCGCCGCGATCGATCTGGAGCTTGCCGGGATCAATGAGGCGCGAACATTCCTCCAGAATGAACTGAACGCGGTCGAAGCGGAGCTGAAAGCAGCACCCACTGCACCGGGACAACCGGAATCAAGAGCCGCATCAGTGCTTCAGGCACGAAAGAAGATGCTGCAAACACGCCTTGACGGGTTAAACCGGACTGAGTCACTGCTTACCGAAAAGCGGGCCGTGCTTAAACTTGAACAACAGGCAGCCCAAGCTGAGGTTAAGCTGCCCAAGGCAGAAAGCGATCTTGCGGCACTCAATAAGCGCGAAGCAAGCGGAGAAACGCTGAGCGATGCCGATGCGGCTGAGAAGGCAAGACTGGAGAGGGAAGTAGCCGAGTGCAAGGATGCCCGGGCCAAAGCCGCAGCCGCGCGCGGCGGTTTTGTCAAACGCTGGCAGACAACCTTCCGGGAGATGCGGGTAAACGGCGCACGTATGATTCAGCAGCTACGCACCGCGGAGTGGAACCCCGCCAAGCCCAACGCGGTTTGGCACCAGAAAATTGAGGGCCCCGGGCGCTGGATGGAAGCAAACCCAATGAAAGCCGCAATGCTTGCGGCTGGCATCACCGAGGCGCTGCATATGACAACTATTGACTGGCGCGATGACGGTGTGCACACACCGGTTCCCGCCGTGTTGTTCATGCTGGAAAAGCCGCTTGATACATGGGGACTCGATCTCGATCTCGCCCAATATGAGTTCACCACCAAAGAAGGCGGCAAGGCTGGGACACTGGGCGCTGAAGTTGTAAGCCGGACCGGAAACGTGGCCGCTGGCTTAGGCGCTTTTTATTTAGTGGTTCAAGCATCACAACATTCAACCTACTTACGAGCCGCGTTATCCACCGCTGGCGCACCGTTGGTTTATGCCGGGGCTGCGTATTTTGGTTATTCGCAGTTTGCCAACCTTGAACATTGGCAAAACGACACCGACTTTATGCTCGCGGGCCGGGTTAGTTCTCCTATCGTCGGCGGGGCCATTGCCGGGTCCTTCTTCGGACCTCCGGGCGCCGTGATCGGCGCCGGAGCTGGCGCTATTGGTGAAGCCGCAGGCGTGGCGCACGCCCTTGTCAAGTTGGACTACAGTCTTAACAAACAGTGGAAGCAAAGAGGCGTGCGCGATTCTATCGCCGACGCAATCGGCGGATATGTCCTTCCTGAAAACGACCCTCGGGTAAGAAATCGGGCCGCGCTTAGCGACGAAGAAAACGAAGTTATTGAAGCGTACGCCAAAGAACTTACCTTGCGGCGCATCTGGGGCTTAACCGGCGAACAAAAAGAGGACGGCACATTTGTTGATGCGTTCACTAATGCCGAGCTGGAGCAGGCCGGATTTATCGTCCCCGAGCAGGGAGCGTCAGAAGATGTTGTTGCCGCAGCGCAGCGTCATAATTGGAAACACTTGAACAACCTCTTTGATGACGTAGAAAACAACTACAACCCCTTAACGTCGTGGACATATCTAGATCAGCTTAAGGAAGACCACCCCGATTTAGGCCGGAGGTTCGAGGAAGTTCGCAATCATTCGCGGAATTTTTATCGAGACCTGTACGCACGCTCGATGCGCACCACGCATACGCGACATGCCCCGAACGCCGTATGGGAAGCCGTTAAGGACGTCCATTACAGCCACTGGGCCAGCCCTGGAAGATATTTTGGGACCCGCGGCCCGTATAAACAGGCGACAGTGGAAAGCACCTCCGAACGCCTCGACTACTTGCGCTCGATATCGCAGGCTTTCCGCAGCAAGTTTGATGCGCGGGAGAAGACAGCAATCACAGACCAGGAAAAGGCCGCGCTTGCGGAAGAGGAATGGAAGTTCCTCTATGACATGACCGTTGATACTAATAAGCGCATGCTTCCGGGCCTTGAACGTATACTGAGAAACCCGGAGGAACGGGAAATCCTGTTTAATCAGCTTGCAGATAGCGGAGAAACCAGTCTTACCACCTATGCGTTCTGGACACACATGGATAAATGCAGCACCGGAACCTACATGATGATGAATGTGCTCCAGGACAAATTTCTGGAAGATAGGGCGGCAGAAGCTGAGAAGCTGCTGCTCGATGCGGTTTAGAGCGAGCGACGTGAAGCAAATCGCGCCAGAACTAACTGCTGCACAGCGACAATGTCTTGAATAGCTCCGGAAATCTCAGCATAACGCGGTGCCGGAGGGAGTGCCGCGCCACGCCCTCCGAACTCAAACGCAGCACTCTCCTCTGCCATCCGCAGCGCGATATTCCACATCGCAAAAGAGCCGCTTCGGTGATAGCCATCGATACCAAAATAATGACGACCTAAGAAAAAAGTTGTTCGCTCCGCGATTCGCTTATCCCAAAGCGGCAAGCCTTGTTCGAATTCTCGTTGACGCGGCTGTCCAAGCAAATCCAGCAATGTCGGCGCGATGTCAATATGCGAACTCAAATAAGGAATGCTTGCCTGGTCTGCGCCAATACCCGGGGCAAAAATCAGCAGCGGCACATGAAAAGACTTCTTCTCCAGCCTGCTTCCGGAAAATGCAGGGTCGTCCTTTTTTGTCCGCAGCCCATGATCGGCAGCGAAAACAATCAATGTCCGGTTGAGCGTACCGAGGGCCGTCAAATGCTCAGCGATCTCGCCCAGCCAGCCATCTTGCAGCCGCAGCAAATTGCGCCCTCGCTTGTTGACCTCGCTGACGTTCTCTTCCGCGCTGATATCCGGCCAGGGACCATGACTGATCAGAGGCACATAAAGCGCAGCATAGCGTTGATTGGCAGCGGCAAAAGCAGCGATGTCGTGCTTGAGCAGCTTAAGCGCGGCGTAATCTTTTTTTGCCGTCTCCTGCCACGGCTCAGAATCGTTATGACCTTTAACGCGCTGAGAACCATAAACGAAGCGCTGAATACCAAGCTCCCGGTATAGGTATTCGTCATTTTCAAAAGAAAGCGGATCGCCGCTGTAAACGCTTGTGGCATAGCCCGCACCGGCAAGCGAACTCATTAAACTTGGCCCTTCATACCGCCCCGGCGGATTTTGCAGGTAGTTATTGCGCCCGGCCACAGGATACAGCGAAGTTAAGATCGAGAAGATTGCACGATTGGTATAGGAACAAGTCGTATAGTGATGCGGGGCGGTTATGGCGTCACGGCGCAGGCTATTCAGTGCTGGTAAATCCGACAAATCACCGTCAACATCCAGAACCTCAGCCGGTATTGACTCCAGGATAAATAGAATTACGTCATAACCCAAAGCCCGTCCCCAGAACCGAGCATCAGGACTTCCCGCGACGCTCTTGGTCATCTCCCGCTGCTGCTGGTACAGCTCGGCAAGGGAAAGATGGTCATACTTGCCGGAGATAATTTGATCGCCGCCGACCCAAGCCGATATAGCCTGCGCGGCAATACTGTCGTGAAAAGCTGTCTCCGGAGTATTTGCCGCAAGCACTCTAAGGACAAGAAGCACCGAGGCTGCCGCCGTCAAAACCAACGCGAAACAAATCGCACCGACTCGCGGACGCAAGCAGCGCAAACGCCGCTTCCTATACTGCGTCACCCCCCACCACAGCACACTGCTGGAAACCACCAAGACAATAAGAAACTTAATCATCACCGCAGCAGGAACGTAAGTGAAAAGCTCGCTGCGCTGCGCTGCCACATAATTCTTTGCCATCAGCAGCTTCGCATAAGAAGTGAAGCTGCCGATTAGATAGTAACTTTGAAGCTGAATAAAGAGCAGTGCGGCAAGCAGTATATTTACCGCCGAAAGCAAAACAGGCCACAGTCGTGAGCCGCGGCAAAGATACGAAAGCACAATGACACTAAGCGGAAACAAGAGGAACCCCTGCAGAATATCCCGTTCGAAAAACGAAAGGCTCTCCCACCATTCAAGGTCAGGGCTATTCACTTTACCGATTTGCCGGGCAAGCAAACGGAAGCCATCATGTTCAACGATTACGTACTTCAAGTACAGCGCAAGACAAAGCACTGGCAGCCACGCAAGCAAAAACCGCGAGCTTACCTCAAGCTGAAGTGCAAGATTGTACTTCTTTCGCAGCGTCACTCTAATTATCTCCCAGGCGCCAAAACTGCTCCGGTCGGCGAAAAATGGTATTACCATCATCGCCCGGAAAAGTCTATCAAACCGCTAGGGAACCGCGACGGCAGCATAACCATGCGCCAGCTAATGACAAATAGTACCTTTTCATAGTCCTTCATCTCCTGATATTTCTCATCGCAGCGTCATTAAGCAGGAAGAAAGAAGATGCCTAAGAGGATTAAACGCTGCTGGTGGTGCGGAGAAGATCCGCTCTACATCAGGTATCACGACGAAGAATGGGGAGTGCCGGTCCACAACGATCGGAAACACTTTGAATTTCTTATCCTGGAAGGAGCGCAGGCCGGCTTAAGTTGGATTACCATCTTGCGCCGCCGCAGCGCTTACCGCAAAGCCTTTGCTGGATTTGATCCAAAACGTGTTGCCCGCTTCAGCCGCGCGCAAATAGAAAAACTGCTGCTCAACGAAGGAATAATCCGCAACCGCCTAAAAATAGAAAGCACCGTTGCTAATGCCCGGCTCTTTCTTGCCATACAAAAAGAATTTGGCAGCTTTGATCAATATATCTGGAGTTTTACCAACGGAAAGACAATTCGCACACCCGGGCGCGTTACGCGCCGGACCATACGCGCCACTTCGCCGGAGTCCGATGCGCTGGCCAGAGACATGAAGAAACGCGGCTTCCGTTTTGCCGGTTCAACAATTATGTATGCGCACATGCAGGCATGCGGGCTCGTCAACGACCACGAAGATTCCTGCTTCCGGCGCCCGCGATATAAAAGCAAGCGTTCTTCTGTCCACCGTTAAAGGCCGGTTAGCTGACGCACGCATACTGACCTCGATGATCGATTACGGGTCAGCGATCACCGGCTGCGTTCGCTAACTTCGGGTCGATCCGGCTGCTCGATTTATTTTGGATCGACCATTACCTCGAATCCGCCGTAAGCCATGCGCTTGCAGTCAAACGGCATCTTCTTTGAATCACACATACCGGCAATGCGCGGGTCTTTCATGACTTTAGCATTCACCAAATCACGATGCTTGCGTGACTTGAAAAGCACATAGGCGAAAACTACTTTTTCGCCAGCCTTCGCCTTGGCTGCGGATGTAAACGGGATAAAGCCTTTGATCTTTACCTCGTCGCCCATGCATTCCTTATAATCAAGAGCCCCATGTTCCTTCCAAATTTTTCCCGCCTTCGCGGCCATCCGCCGGTAAGCGCCAACATTTTTCTTTGGCAAAGGCAATAAGTAACCATCGACGTAACTCATATTTGCGCTCCTCACTCTTGCCGTTCCTCTTTACTGACAATGAGCAAAAATTCTAGCATTTCCTGCCGAACCTCAGCACGGTTCCTCCGCCGTCTTTTTGCCCCAAGTTATTGTATTACCAAAGGCTTGGCTCGGGATAAGCGAGACCGTCATCTGCACCTTGAAATACCGGCGAATCGTGTTATCGTCGTAACAATGGGCACCATGGACAACACAGCTTTAAAAAGAGACGAATTAATCGAGATCGACAGCGAGTTGCGCGCCATATTGCTTTCTGCTCAGCGCACAGAAATTACCGAACATGAAATTTATGCACGCTTGGCGCGTGATGTTTCCGATGCGCACAACGCGGAGGTATTAAAGCGGATTTCCGCCGAAGAACTGGCGCATTATCAAGTGCTGCGCCGCTACACGGAGCAGGATGTCAACGCCAGCCGAATACGCTCAGCGCTTTGCGTCAGTATCGCCAAGATATTCGGTCTTACGTTCGGATTAAAATTGATGGAACTCGGCGAAGACCGGGCGCAAGCCGCATACCGGCGCGCAGCGGAGAAGATTCCGGAGCTGGCTAAAATCGCCCGCGAGGAAGAAGAACACGAGAACAGTCTTCTCGATATGATTGACGAAGAACGGCTGCGCTATCTCAGTTCGGTCGTCTTAGGTTTAAACGACGCTTTGGTTGAACTTACTGGAGCGCTTGCCGGATTTACCTTTGCGTTTCAGAGGACAGAGATCATCGCTGCTGCTGGTGTCGTCACCGGAGTCTCGGCCTCTCTTTCCATGGCCGCATCAGAATTTCTTTCGCAGCGCGCTGAAAACAGCGAACGCCAGACCCCGCTCCGCTCTGCCCTCTATACCGGCATGGCTTATATCGCGACGGTGTTTCTGCTTGTCGCCCCGTATGCAATCTTACGCAACCCTTATGCCTGTCTCGGCATCTCCATGGCAAACGCCGTGCTAATCATTTTACTGTTTACTTTCTATATGGCCGTCGCCAAAGGTTACCCATTCCGCTCGCGCTTTCTTGAGATGTTGGGGCTAAGCTGCGGCGTAGCTGCGTTCTCTTTCGGCCTCGGCTATGTCATCCGCGCTGCCTTCGGCATCGAAGTTTAGCGCCCTAAGCCGCAAGCACCTGCATAACCTCTCCGACATACATGCGGTGATAATCACGCTGCGGGTAGCATTCCTGTTTGATTGACAGCTCAACAAAATTATCCGGCTGCAAATCCTGATAGTAAAGCTTGCGGCACTGAAGCACAAGACGGGCCTCTTCGAACCAAGTATAACTATCGCCAAAGACCGGCGTCAGGCCGGCTTCTTTGACTTTATCGCCATCGCGTCCTGATTTTGAACCAAGAAGAGTAAGAGCATCACGCTCTTGCTCCGCAAAAAAGCTTAGCGTGAAGTATGAATTTCTCTCCATGAAACCAAACGTGTGACGGTGCGGGCGAATGAAGCAAAAAGCCGCCGGACGAGACCAAAGCTCGCCGAGAGCACCCCAAGAAGCGGTCATTGTATTAAACCCGTCTCTCCCGCCCGCAGTAATCAGCATCCATTCTTTGCCGATAATCCTAAAGGCGCTCTCATTTAATTCAAGCGGCGATATCTGCTTCATCATTTATGCTCACTAAGACATCCCGATCAGTCACAAGAGAAACTGTCTTTCACACTGACAAATCCAACAAAGTAAACATGTTTAACCTTACCGTCGCCCATTTGCGCCGTCACAGCTTGCTGAATTTCACGCTTGAGGCGCAGCTTTACTTCCGGACGCTGGATATCCTCATGGCTGTTGGCACCGAAGATATCAATAATCTGATCTCTTAGCGCAAAGCGCGCAGCTTGTGAAATCAGCGGGGAAGCATCCGGCGACAACACAACCCGAATATCAGCTTTTAGAAGGCGATCGCTTTGCTTGAGATTAACCAAAAAAGTTTCGAACTCAAGAATGTTTCCTGCGCTGACATAAGATAAGGATTTCGCGGCCGGAGAACATCCCGCCGGCCCGGCAGCGGGGAAAAAAGCTAAAATAAAATAGAACAGTGCAGCCCCCTTTCGATTCATATAACCCCCTTAGTTTGCAGCGTCCACCGGCACCAAGAATTGCTCATTAAGGCTAATAAACAGGGAACTATCGACCCACCGCATTTTGCCTATTTATATAGCTCTTCAGCAAGATAAAAGCCAAAGCAAGATGATTTTTATGCCGCACGATACTGTTCTTTAGCCTATACGCTCTAATACAAATTCATGGTAAATAACAACATGTACAACGGCGCAAAAAGACCAACCTCGCGGAGGTAAGGCGATATGAACTCTGACGAACACTACATGCAGCTTGCCTATGAAGAAGCCCGGAATAGCTATAACGAAAGCGGTTGTCCGATTGGCGGAGTGCTTGTTGATCATACAAGCGGCGCTATTCTGGGCAAAGGACACAATGCGCTTGTTCAGGAGGGAAATCCGATAATTCACGGGGAAATGGCAGCAATACGAGCCGCCGGGCGGATGACGAACCGGCACGAGACCACCATCTATACAACTTTGGTCCCATGCTTCATGTGTGCGGGAACTATTGCACAGTTTGGCATCCCTCGTGTAGTGATTGGCGACGCAACTAACTCGGCGAATCGTGAAACTATTGACTTCATGCAAGCTCGCGGCATTGAGGTCTGCATAATGGATCCGCAGCAAAGCAGCGCAGCGCAGAGTTGTATTGAGCTGGTTTCGCGATTCAAAAGTGAAAAGCCCGAACTGTGGCTTGAGGACTGGGGCGGCGGTGTTAATCCTCGCCTAAAACGCCGACACTAGGAGGAGAGAAGTCCGCACAAGACAGCCCATTGCCAAAACATCGCTGCAAAATTTGGAAAGATACTGCGTGCTGCCGGTGCTGCCTTCAATCTCCACCTTCTTATCTCGCCCATTTTTAACCTCCCCGTCTCGATTACTAGAGCTGTATACGATTCCTCGTATCTGCCGATTCGAGATCCTCCTTCGCTAACCTGTCCGCCGCAGCCTTGGCGAAGGCGGAAGCTACGGAGGATAGAGCTCTTTCTAGAACTTGCAGCGCCAAAAAGCGCTACAAGGTTCTGAAAAATGCTCTAGATCGCTCATGTTATGGAAGACTGATCAAACGGAACCTTAACCTGAGATTAAGCTTCGGTTCGGCGATCGCCTTTTGAGCTTAACCCTTAAGAAACCAGTTACTTACCCGGCAAGGAATCTGCACAAGGCCCGTTTCGCCTTACCTGGGCGCAATTTTACATTAATTCAGTAAAGATGTATGATGCTGCAAAGATTGAACCTTCAGTAAGGACCGCGAGAGATTGTTCGCGTTTAAGCAGTATGGAACGTGACGCTAAGAGATGTTTTTGGGCGGGTCTGACAGCAGCGCTAATCTGCATTCTTCACGCAACGCTGTTCAATACCGGTGAAGCTTTTGCTCAGCCGCGCTACTCTGGTTATGCGCGTGTATGGTCTTCCGCAGCAGGCATTGCCGGCAAGCGCGTGCTGGGACGGCCCTTGCCTCCCGCACCGGCTCAGACTCTCGAATCCTACGGCGCAAACCAAGACTCACCGCAGCAAACAGCCGGGAACCCCCAGGCACGGGCGGCACTGCGTTATGATTGGAGTGCTGCCGCGCAAGAAGAATCAGATGTTCAGGCTTCAGCCGGCGTTGCGCGAGCACCTCTGCCAAACGGCGTTCAAGTGGAACTCTTTATCGACCACAAGACAGACAAAGCTTTGCGTCAGATGTCCGCGGAAATGGGCATTCCGTATAGTCAGGCCTTGTCGGAGTTTCTGCGCGTCAGCAGCACCATTTATACCGAGAGACTTCTTTGCACCGCGCCAAGGTAATCTTAAAACGAAGGCGGCCGCTTCATATTTCAGCTCGGACTCGGCGAAGGACTCGGCGTGGATGTCGGCAGCAAAGTTGAGCTTGCCGTTGCGCTCACTGTCGGTGCGGGAGTTGACGGCGCACTTGGTGCCGGGCTAGGACTCCAGCTCGGCCTCGGACTAGCCGAAGCGCTGGGAGATGAGGACGGCGCACTTGTCGGTAAACTAGTCGGTGATGGACTGCTTGACGGTGAGGCCGTTGGCGGCGGAGTCGGGGTTGGCATGTTTACACACGAAGAAGTCCAAGTATCCTCGTCCACTTTGCATTCCTGGTTGCTCGCACAGCACTTATCCAGACAACACTTCTTATCAGCCGGGCATGTCACCTCACTGCAGCATTGAACACCGGAAGGGAGGCATTCAATCACGAAATCACCTCCCGCTGGCGCATAAGCGCAGCATGTAGAACCCGGCAAACACGCCTTACTGCCTCGGGTCGAATCACAGCATGGGACCATCGGCACTTCATCCATATACGGCAATAGCTGCACAAGACTTGGCGGTTCGATGCAGGGATCCGGCAATTCCGGGCAGCATACCTGACCGGTTGGGCACTCTTTTGATGTCCCTCCGCATATGTTTCCGGCGTCACAGTCGCCGACTTCCTCCCCGCAGTTCTCCGTTTTTTTGCAGACCCATTCTTTACTGACCGGATAAGGCAGAGCACAGCACTGTTCATCATCCTTCATTACTTCCGAGTCACAATACAACCCGTTAGGACAACCACCGCCCTCAGCCAAATCATCCTGCTCGATGCACGTTGGGCTGCCGGTGTAACCGTCATAGCAGCATTTTCCGCTGCCGCAGAACACGGGCTGTCCGAAGTTGTCTGCTCCGCAGGGGTCGACGCATTGCCCGTCTTTTGTATTTTCAACCGGTGCGCAAGCTTTCTTTCCATCCGCAAGAGCACAGCACTCTTCTCCATCTTCGCAGTAGACCGGAAACTGCTGCGGAAACGGATCGAAGCCGGGAATGGCAATCATTACTGTACTTACGGTACATGGCGGACCTTCGCCAAAGCTCGTGCTCGCCGAGGCAAGTGATACAACTAAAAGAAGAAAACAAAGCAAACCAATCCCGGCGGCTAAAATGTTGCGAATAAAAACAGCGCTTTTCATAAACCTGCCCAATGACTTAACCGGATAAAAACCAGATTTAATTCTTTTGCATCCGGCGGCTCTCCTGACACAAGCACATATCTGCACATTAGAGGCCTGTCGCAAAATGTAGCCCTTGCTGCGAATGAGAGATTTTGGCTGCGACTTCGTCGGGGCGCGCAAACAAATCCTGCGACGTGTCGCAAGCTTACACGACTCGGATTTTTTTACGCACCATCCTCGTCTCGCCTAAAATCTCTCATTCTCGCTACGGAGCCCCGGCACGCGACAGGCCCATTAGCTTTATGAAGCTCGGTGATTAACCGGAGCTGAAGAAAGGATTAAGTTTGGCGATTTAGGCTTCCTTACCGCATGCCATGCATAAACATAGCACGAAATTACTTTAACCAGCGGATCCGAGAATTGTTTTCAAGACCAAGATATGCCAAGGAGTGCGCATGAGACAAAGCCCGATGCACTGCAAGCTATTCACCTGGCCCGGCAATAATACGTTGACTGGACGAAGATTCCCAAATCTCGAATGACAATGTAAACTGCAAAAGCAATAAAACTGACGTGATGCCTGCAATATTATGACCTTAGAACCTGTTTCTCTACGCCGAACTGAGAGTTCCGGTAGAAGCTGCATAGCTGCCAGCGCGATAGTCTCGTTGCTTCTCCTGTCTTTATATAATCTTTCGTTCTGGCGAGTTGCCGCAACCACTGGCGGAAGCATGGTGAATTACTTGTTTTTACTTTCGCTTTTTGCTGCCTTGTTCCTGGTTTTTACGTTCGCCCTGTCTCTTTTTGCCTTCCGCTATGTATTCAAGCCAGTAGCCATGTCAATTATCCTCGGCGCTTCGCTTGCCGCTTATTTCATGAACTCATACGGCATCGTGATTGATAAAGGTATTGTGAGAAATGTCCTGGAAACCGATCCGAATGAGGTCCGGGAGTTGCTTACCCCAAGACTCTTCTCTTACCTGCTCTTTCTTGGCCTGCTTCCGTGCCTGATTCTTTCACAGAGCAGACTTGACTACGCCTCCCCTGTTAAGCGAGCGAAGTCGACATTGAAGCTCCTCAGCAGCGGCACTCTGCTGCTGCTTGTCATCACGTTGCCGTTTTCTAAGCAATACATTTCGTTTGCGCGCAACCATCGCGAAACCCGGCACTTGCTCAACCCAACTAACTTTCTTTACGCGGTTTCGTCACACATCAAGTCATCCACAGGCGCAGCGAAGGGCAGTATACAGATCGGCAAAGATGCACAGCTCCGGACAACGTGGCAGCAGCGAGGCAAAAAAAGTGTGGTGATCTTCGTTCTTGGTGAAGCAGCTCGCGCCAGTAATTTTTCGTTGAACAACTACGAGCGAAATACAAACCCTCGTTTAAAGGGCGAACGTCTAATCAACTTTACAAACTTTTACTCATGCGATACCGCAACCGCGACTTCGGTACCGTGCCTATTCTCCAATCTCGGACGAGCCTCGTTCAGCAGAAAGAAAGCAAGAACTCGGGAAAATGTTTTGGATGTTGCTGAACATGCCGGTATTGCGGTTCTTTGGCGCGATAATAACTCGGGCTGCAAGGATGTCTGCACGCGAGTTGACTCGGAAGAACTGGCGCAGGCCGAAGATCCGCGTTTTTGCGGAAACGGGGAATGCCGTGACGAGATATTGCTCCGCGATTTGCAGGGGTATATCGATCAGGCCGATCGCGATGTTTTAATAGTACTGCACCAAAAAGGCAGCCATGGTCCTGCTTATTACAAACGGCACCCTAAACAGTTTCAGTTGTTTCAGCCAGAATGCCAGGATGAGCAGCTCGGAGAATGCAGCCGGCAGGAAGTTGTCAATGCCTATGATAATTCGCTCCTTTATACTGACTTTTTTCTTAGCCGGGTCCTTGCCTTCTTGAAAGACAACAGTGATCGGTATGACACAGCAATGCTTTACGTGTCCGATCATGGACAATCGCTGGGGGAGCGCGGTCTGTACCTGCATGGGCTGCCTTTCTGGCTGGCGCCGGACGAGCAGATTCATGTGCCTTTCTTTCTTTGGTTTTCTGACGGATTCAAGCAAAGTTACGGCATTGATGAGTCCTGCCTTAGCGCGAAGAGCGGTAGAAAGTTTAGTCACGATAACATTTTTCACTCGGTGCTTGGATTGTTCGAGATTGGCACGATCGAATACAATCCGGCACTGGACATCTTAGACGGATGCGCAAAAACAAAATCGCTGTGAGATATGACCGCTTTGCCGCATTTGTTGTACCCAACCCGAGAAGAATCATTCACGCCGCCGCGCGCTCTGCGCTGACAAAGCCTGTCCTGGCAATATGCGGGGGGAAAACCGCTGCGGCAGCGCGTCTAGTTTTCGGCCCTGTTTTCCCGTTGAGCTTTAAGGACTCTATCGTAGTCAGCGAGAAAAACATCTGCAACCAGAGCGTGTCCGGCTTCATTCCAATGCACATCACCCGGCAGAAAATACTTTGCGTGAATCTGCCGCCAAGGCTGCCCGTCGATGAAGTAAGGAAAATAGTCGATGAAGTGCACCTCGTTCTCATCCGCCCATTTGGACCAGAACTTAACTTGTATGGAGTCGCGGTCATTATACGCGATTTGGTGCGGATACGGATAAACAGCTATCGCCATTTTGATATTCAGCGTTTTTGCCAGGCCGGCAAGCAGCGTCATATATTTCTTTCCGCTTAAAAGCCCATCTCTGCCAAAGTCGTACATTCTTTCCGGATCGACTGTCCAGGCCGCACCACTATGTAGCAAGATACCGGTGCCGCCCAGTATCTGCGGCAGCGGTGTATAACCCCTCCAGTAGCTTCTCAACAGCGCCGCTGCAAAAAAGCATGATGAGTTGTCTTTAAGAACTTGAGAAAAAGGTTTGGATTCCTTGGCCGGCAGACCTTCAGTGGAGTTTTCAGAGGCCAAGCCAAACTCTAGTTCGGTGCTCCGGCTGGCGACTACTTCGCCGTTATCGTTGAGCGAATAACGTTTTACTTCATCGTAAGAATCGCTGATATCCAGAAACACCACAACCTCATCGGTCCGCAAACCCACTGTTTCAAGGAGGTATTTTGCTTTGATCCAATGAATCACCGGACTGTAGCTTCTCGCTGCACCATTCAACACTTCAATGCCCCGCGGCCTAAGCGCATTGTCAATACGTCCCACGAAGGTCTTTTCGTAGGGAACACTGACCCCTTCCGTAAAAGAATCTCCCAAGAAAAGCATCCGCCGCAAATTCGAGTTTGGTTCGATATTGCGCATCTCGCTGTCGCGAAAACCAAGCGAGTTTGTAACACATACTGTCCCATTGCACGGAGCCGTATTCATCGGAGTGAGTTCGTGATGATACGGTTTTGTTTTACGGAGAAATTTCCCAGTTGTTGTCACAAATAGCTCGTCTTGCCGGCTCCGGGAGAACGCTAGGTATCTAGCAGAAGCAAAATCGAGGAGCACGATCCACAAAATAAGCAGAATAATGCCGCCTACTCTCATTTTGGACATAGCGTTTCACTTACAGATAATTAGCCGTAATATCGCACAGCCCCCGGCTGTGCGATATTACGGCTAAGCAAGGAGCATTACTGCTTGCCGTTTTTATACATCTTTAGCTGGTAAACGAATAGTCCATGTTTTGTGCATCGCACCGCCGTGCGAGTCTGCGGCTTTTGAAAATTCGGCAGCACGCAGTGCCCTCCGGATTTTTACTGATTCGCTACCGCTAATCCCCGGGCAAGGGCATGTTGTTTCTCTCTCTCGGGCGAAAGCAGGACCTTTTGTTGCTCGGAATTCTCATGCAAACAAATTGAGATATGGCGCAGCCCCGGCAAGTCCAAACGCAGGCATGTGATCGATCCGCTCTCTCGCCATCCTACTTTTTGAAGCCATTTACAGACAACCCCATTTTCTTCTACGACATGAGTGACGAGCTCCTTCAGACCCATGGAATGCGCTTTATTATTCATCGCGACGGTGAACTTCGTAGCAACCTTGTTCCCGAAGGTATCCTTGAAGGCGTAAAAACCTTCTAGCCGTCCCGTCCGGGGAGAAAGCGGGAGGTAAAGACTGCTCCACACGCCAAGCCGGAAACGGCTCTCATTATCGGCGGCAGTAATAAGCCACTGCATGCACAGTGGCCGTCCGTTTCTTAAACAAACAAACGCCGTACGAAACCCCGCATTCCACAAACGAAAATGAGTGATAAAATGTTCGCGCTCCGGATGCGTGCGCAAGAAATTCATAAACTCTTCCGTGATCGGAGTCAGAGTTACCGCGCTGTTCAAATCGCCGTTCAAACAAATACGATACTGCCTCCAGCAGGAAACGGCACACCTCTTGAACAAAAGCGACTTAAACACAATCACCACCCTAAACAGAATGTTCAGGGCCGTGCGGCTCACCGGCAGACACATCCCTCCGGCAGCAAGCCAATCAAATCCCATAAGACACCAGGAACACTATAAATACTGCTACTACTATGCGCCGATTTCTGCACGGGGGAACCGCGCAACTCTCACCAGAGAAAAGATAACCTTTCCTGTTCAGCACGGCAAAAAATCGTGCGGGAAATTAGGGCCTGTCGCAAAATGCGCTCCGTAGCGAGAATGAGAGATTTTAGGCGAGACGAGGATGGTGCGTAAAAAAATCCGAGTCGTGTAAGCTTGCGACACGTCGCAGGATTTGTTTGCGCGCCCCGACGAAGTCGCAGCCAAAATCTCTCATTCGCAGCAGGGGCTACATTTTGCGACAAGCCCATTAAGAAGTGCTCCCGGAAACGGCCGGCGAACTGCCGACAGATCGTATCGGCTTTCTGCCACCACGAACATTCGAACTGCACAGCTTACGTCTTTTACGCTACGATCTCGCAAGGTCGAAACGGTCAAGATTCATCACCTTGCTCCACGCGGCAATAAAGTCATGCAGGAACTTCTCCTCGGAGTCGGCACTTCCGTAGACTTCTGCCAGGGCCCGGAGCTGCGAGTTCGAGCCAAAAATCAGATCAACACGGGTGCCTGTCCACTTCAGTTCACCAGTTGTGCGATCCCGGCCTTCAAAGACATTCTCGTCTTTCACAACCGCCTTCCATGCCGTGTTCATGTCGAGCAAATTGACGAAGAAGTCATTACTAAGCATCCCGGGCCGCTTGGTGAAAACCCCGTGCTGCGACTGTCCGAAGTTGGCATTCAATGCGCGCATACCGCCGACTAGTACTGTCATCTCCGGAGCGGTCAGCGTCAGAAGCTGTGCCCGGTCAAGGAGCAGCTCCTCCGCCGCTACGGAATACCTGGCCTTAAGGTAATTGCGGAATCCGTCGGCAACCGGTTCCAGCACGGAGAACGATGCCGCGTCGGTCTGCTCCGGCAACGCATCCATGCGTCCCGGCACGAAGGGAACGGTCAAATTGTGACCGGCATTTTTCGCTGCCTGCTCTATGCCTGCACAGCCGCCTAAAACAATCAAGTCAGCGAGCGAGACCTTCTTTCCGCCAGACTGAGCATTGTTGAACTCCGTTTGGATTGCCTCCAGTGTCCGCAGCACGGTTTGCAGTTGAGCCGGCTCGTTCACTTCCCAATCTTTCTGCGGCGCAAGACGAATACGTGCACCGTTTGCTCCGCCACGCTTGTCGGAACCGCGAAATGTCGATGCCGATGCCCACGCCGTGGAAACAAGCCGGGAAACGGGCAATTTCGCGCCAAGGATCTTTCCCTTGAGAGCTGCAACGTCTTGCGCATCGATCAACCGATGGTCGACGGCAGGAACAGGATCTTGCCAGATCAATTCCTCTGCCGGAACCTCCGGACCGAGATAGCGGGAGCGTGGACCCATATCACGATGGGTCAGCTTGAACCATGCCCGGGCGAACGCATCCGCGAATTCCTGGGGGTTCTGCTGGTAACGCCTCGCAATCGGCTCATAAATGGAATCGAAGCGAAGGGAAAGGTCAGCCGTGGTCATCATCGGCCGGTGTTTCTTCGACGGGTTATGCGCATCAATTATCATATCCTCCTCGGCGACGTCCTTAGCCAACCACTGATGCGCACCGGCCGGACTTTTGACCAGCTCCCACTCATATTTGAAAAGCACATTCAGATAACCCATATCCCACTTGGTCGGGTTCGGCTTCCACGCACCCTCGATGCCGCTCGTGATTGCGTCACCGCCTTTGCCGCTGCGGAAACTGCTCTTCCAGCCAAGACCCTGCTCTTCGATTCCGGCTCCTTCCGGTTCCCGACCGACATGCGCCGCATCGCCCGCACCGTGACATTTGCCGAATGTATGCCCGCCGGCAATGAGCGCCACTGTTTCTTCGTCATTCATCGCCATACGCGCGAAGGTTTCGCGGACGTCACGGCCCGACGCGATCGGGTCAGGATTGCCATTGGGCCCTTCCGGGTTCACGTAAATCAAGCCCATCTGCACAGCAGCAAGCGGATTCTCCAGTTCCCGGTCACCGGAGTAACGCTTGTCGCCAAGCCACTCCTTCTCCGCACCCCAGTAAGTATCTTCTTCCGGCTCCCAGACGTCCTCGCGCCCGCCGCCAAAGCCGAAAGTCTTGAATCCCATCGACTCAAGAGCACAGTTGCCCGCGAGTATCATCAGATCGGCCCAGGAAATCTTTTTGCCGTATTTCTGCTTGATCGGCCAGAGGAGCCGGCGTGCCTTGTCAAGATTCGCATTGTCCGGCCAGCTATTGATCGGCGCAAGGCGTTGAGCGCCGCTCCCCCCACCTCCGCGGCCGTCACCCGTGCGGTATGTCCCTGCGCTATGCCACGCCATCCGGATAAAGAGCGGCCCATAGTGGCCGTAATCAGCCGGCCACCAATCCTGAGAATCAGTCATCAACGCATAGAGATCTTTTTTTACAGCCGCCAAGTCGAGTTTCTTGAACTCCTCAGCGTAATTGAACTCAGCTCCCATCGGATTGCACATCTCTGAATTCTGATGAAGAACCTTGAGGTTCAACTGGTTCGGCCACCAGTCCCGATTCGACGTACCACGACCTGAGGCGTGTTTCGAACTCTTTCCGGTTACCGGGCACTTGCTCTCTTCGTTCATCTTCGTTTTTCCTCTCTTCTCAGATTGACACTTTTTTCGGTCCGCTTTCTCCCGGGGGGAAGCATAGCATAGCGCGTATGTCCTCTGAAAATTCCGGTCCTTTTTGTCGCCATCAAATCATAAAAATGGCCAGTTTCCGTTTGCGAAAATCCAACTTAAGCTCTCAGCATAACCACGAAAACCGCCTTCAAGGACACACGGCTCACTCCGCAAAAAAGCAACATTCTTCAAGTGCGAAGTATAAATCTCTATGGCGGTCTGGAGAACTCAGCGCGGGGCCCCCGAAGATGCTCGCAGCGTCCATTCTGTAATATAGTCAGGGTCTGTGATGAGTTCCCCGGTCGAGGGAAGCTCATAATCACCTTTGGGCGGACGTTCGTAGCTGCCAAAGTGCGGGGGAAGCGAAACCTCTTGTCCCGATGAAGGGTGCTTAATGATTACTTCCCCTTCTGTAATGCTCGTGATCTCACCTTGAAATTGCTGCTTCTCCACGATATTTCCCTCTTCATCGCAGAAGTTGAAGCGGACAAGAACACGGCTCCCTAAAGCAGGAACCACTGCGGTGTTGTATCGCTGAGCAGTCATTTTGCTGTCCTCCCATTTACGGGCTTTCCCCTTGTGAATTTTACTACCCCAGATGCAGTTTTGCCCAGCCGTCATTTTTCACAGGCCGCAGCCTGTGCCAAATGACGGCTGGGCGAACACCGGGAAGGCGTTGGCGGATTTCGAGCGCAGTAAAGAAATTCTTTGCGACACTGCGTCGGGGACGAGATGCCCCCATAATATTTTGGAGCAGCATCCGTTATGATATCGTATATTCCACTGACGAGAGATGGAGGATTTATGGAAATTCGGCTGAAAGGAACTGGCATATCGCAGACGCTCTTGGCAGAAGTTGGCCGCTTGGCCGACCACGCGTTCCTCGAACCACATCGCGTCTGCCACGATCCCACTGCCGCCGTGGTAAGTTTCTTTATTGAACGCTCGCCGGCGCCAGGAACTCCTCTCAGCGGCACCGCACAGGATGGAACTCCGCGAATACGGAGCAAGATAACGATTCGCAAAGTGACGCACTGTCAAATCGAGCGCTATCAGCAGTCAAAGCAGACCGTGATGATTATTTTCGGACTAAAGATCGAAGAGGACCGGATGTATATTTGCTCCGCGGAAGAAGATCGGGGGCAACCGTTATTTTCAATAGACTGCCGCGTTTCCGAACTCGACCTTGAAATTAAGGACGAGTAAGGCCCCTCGCGAACCCCCGTACCATACCCTCGTCTACACCAACACAACGCAGCCGCGCCACATACTCCCCGGTATAGAATTTGTGCTCAAACTCGTCCCGCAGCTCGCAGAGCCGGCTGCGGCTTAAATGCTTCGTGCACCAGCACGGTGCCTGGTGAGGATCTAGCGGCGCGTCTTCATCCGGCAACGCCAGGCCTTCTCCTTCAAAGCATTGGCGAAGCTTTGTACCGGGATATGGCGTAGCAAATGTCAGGTGCAGCAGAAACGGCGCTATGCTTTTCAGGTAATTTGCAAAATCAATGCTTGCAACAACGCTTTCTTCCGTTTCGTCCGGTGCACCAAGCAGAAAACTGCCAATAATTTGCAGACCTTCACCGGCAAGCGTGCGGAAAGCGTGCTCGATCTGCCGCAAGCTGAGGTTTTTTGAATAAGAGCGCAAAACCTTAGCGTCGCCCGATTCTACCCCGACAAACACCGTCCTTACCCCAATCTCCTTGAGCTGGCGCGCAGTTTCCTTGTTTCTGGCAATATCATCCGCACGGCAGTATACTTCCAGCGCAATCTCCGGCGGCTGTTTACGAACCAGCGTGCACAATTGGCTAAGCCAGCCAGGATCTCCGCTGAAGTTGTCACTGACCACATACGCACGCTCTGCCCCGTGCCGGGAGCAGACAGATAAAAGATTGATAAATGCACCTGGTGAACGGCTGGCGACTTCGCACCCCGATAGACGGGGCACAACGCAGAACGAACAGTTTCCACGGCACCCGCGATGACTCTCCAAGGGAAGGGTCCGATAGCCGTGCCAACAATACTGTTCCAGGTCAAAAAGCTCATAAGCAGGAACGAGGGTGTCATCTAATTCATTATTGCCAGCGGATACCGTAACAATTTTCTGTCTGCCATCTTTGCTAGTTACGAAAGATGCACCGGGAACGTCTTTCAAGCGTTGGCAAAGCGTCTCTTCGGAGCCGCCGGCATCGAGAAAGGCCTCGGCCAGGCGGATAAAAGATTTTTCTCCGGCACCGGCGATAATCGCATTGGCCGCGGTGGTTCGGAGCAAGCGTTCTCCAGCAAGCGTTGCATGCACACCTCCCCAGACGATGAATCGCTGCGGCTTGACCTGCTTAAGTGCCTGCGTAAGCTGTGCGGCAGCGGAAGCTGAGGCAGTTAAGACGCTCATACCGATAATGTCAGGATCGAACCGATCAATCTCTTCAACAACCTGCATCGCCGTTAGTCCGGCGGCAGGCATATCGAGGATTTGCAGCTTAAGATTGACGCCGCAGCGCGCTGACCAGTCCCGCAGAGCCGCGGCAATCGAAGCAAGCCCGAGCGGAAGCATCGCATCGACGCCTTTTACCGCGCCGGCGCCCACGCTCGAAGTGCCGCTTGCCGGATAAAGGAGCGTTACCCGGAGGGCTGCACTGTTTTTGTTTACATAGCCTTGCACAATATCACCAGCAAGAATTACAGAGCCGGGATGAAAGTTTATTTTATCTAGCCCCGGATTGCACGAAAACTTGTGAATGTCACGGATCTTCTGCGATTGATAACGGGTGGAAACGGTGAACAGCTATCCTGCTGTAAAACCGTTCCCGGGCCATATCAGCTCCACTAGCAGAGCAAGACTGGCCGCCCGTTGGGACTTATCCCATCGGCACCCTGATCGTCTTGTAAGCCCACTTGGGCGACGACCCGTTTCCGACAAGGACCACGATAACCCGAATCCCCTTCGGGCCTTTCCTCGGCCAAGGCGTATCGCCGTCCGTGATGACAATGATCACATCCGGACGCGGATTACGGGAAGCCGCTGCACGAATGCCGGCGCCCATGTCCGTGCCGCCGCCGCCGATCAAAGACACCTGCTGCTGATGAAAGACTTCTTTTGCCGTATGCACGGCTGCATCACAGGAGTAGACGAAGACACCGCCCCCATCCCCTTCGAGATTCCGGAGAATGCTTCCGGTCTCCGCGAGAGCCTGGGCCAGTCTCCTCTCTCCCATACTTCCCGAAGAGTCGATCACCACGCCGGCATTCGCCC